>JAFVPD010000014.1 GCA_017505535.1 Muribaculaceae bacterium | reverse complement strand
TAAAAGCTATCAGAATATTGAAACACGGCAAGAGAGCCAAATCACTAATCAAGTATGGTCTGGAAGAAATCGCAAACGTTCTTCTAAGACCGCTCTACAAGCCGAAATTCGATGTGTTCAAATTTTTGTCATGTACTTAATTTTCATTTATTTATAATTTTGCAAGATACATATTTATACGCATATTATTCTGACAATCAATATAATCTTTAAATCATTAATATTATGTACCTAAAATTCAATTTATCCTCCACCATGAGGAACGCGGCATTAGCACTGCTAATTTCTGCACCGACAGTTGGTTTTGCCCAAATCGACTCCTATGAAATTGGTGACATGGGATACCTCAGAACCCCCATGGAAACAGCCAATGGTATCATGGTTACCAACAACCACTATTCAGGCATCTACGCAGTTGAAGGTAATCAACTAACTCCTGTTTTGCAAGGCAACAACTGCGGTCTTTACACCAACCTTAGCAAAGATGGCAAATACATCGGCTACAAAGCGTTCAACGACCGCGATGAGCAAGCACCTGCCATTCTTGATGTAACTACCGGAATCACAACTCTACTTGAAGACTATTCTTGGGAATGCGGACAAGTTTCATTTGCCGACGATGGGACTATCGCCTACACAATGGGAAATACCCTCATCGTACGCAAAGGCAACACTCGCAAAGCATTTGACCTCGGATTCTATACAAACATTGCAAACATTTCACCCGATGCATCTCAAGTTGCTTATAGCAACATCGATGGTCGCATGTTTGTCATAAACCTAACCACCGGAGCTAAAGAAATCGTGCCCGTTGTTGACGGATATCGTGCTCATTGGTCTCCCGACGGAACTAAAATGGCCATTCAAACAGCAGTTGGAACTCTTGCCGTTCAAGACCGCACAAACAAGTGCGTTTACGAACTCGGACAAGGCGAATCTGTTTCTTGGGCAAATAACTCAGAACAACTCATCTACACAAAGACCGACCGCGTTAACGAGTTTGAAGTAGCAGGTTCTTCTATCCAAAAAATCAACTTTGACGGAACCGGAGCTATCACTCTCGTGAAATCATCGGACAATCTTCCTACCGACGCTATAATCACCTCAGACAACAAGCTTCTCATTCCTTATAAAACCGGAGCAAAGCGTGGTCTTATGGTCAAAAACCTCACTGAAGGCATCACCCCATCTGCCGCATCGGTAAAAGAAGAAACAATGCTTACCATTGACCAAGACGATGTCTTCGGAAGTCGTATCAGCGACCCCAATGACAGCCCCAATATCAAGCCCAGCCCCGTACCAGCTGAAGGCTCTATCGGAGCACTTGACATTCCTTATTTGAGCCAAGTTTATGACTCACCGGCGGTTAATGGTTGTACAAGACACGGATATGTTACATGTGCACCAACAACGGCATGTATGTTCCTCGGTTATTACGACATGCTTCCCCAAAAGACCACTTATCGTCGTTCAGATGGCACTGCTCTTAAATATGCACATGCCATCAGCGCCGTATTTACAAGCAAATCAGGAGGCACAACATTCAGTCTAACAGCCTATGGAAATGGTTGTTACAACGTACCTGGTGGTTATGGTTACATGTGGAATGGTAGCCGCAGCCCTGGAGGAGGTTACATGGGTTCGTTCATGAAACTAAATGGTTGTACATCGGCCGACTACCTTTGGAGCTCAGGCTCAGCTTGGACTAAATTCTGCTCTGAATCAACAGCCGGTCGTCCTTCACCTCTTTGTATCGCACTTGATTCAGGCGGTCACTTGATTCTCGGATTCCGCACAAACTGCTACTACCGCTCATCTGAAGGTGGTTTCGTAGCACGTACCGGTACATTTGTTTGCCACGACCCCTATGGTGACGACAACGATGCTACTTGGGCTGATGATGATGGTCAACACTCTTCATATGACTGGGTAGGTTACAATAGCGGACGCGCCAACATTGGCACATACTATTGGAGTATCTATGCAACTGTTCCCGTTGCAACAACTCCCGTTGAAGCAAAAATCACTTGCAACCCATCAACCGTAACTCTCAAAACAGTTTACGAATCAAGCAACAAACCATACGTTGACGTGAAAGTTACTGCAACAGGTCTTTCTAAAAACATGAGCGTTAATAGTATTAACTCAACAGTAACTATTGAAAAACTATCAGGTTGGAATGACCTTTCAGGTGGCACACTCCGCGTGACAATAAACCCCAACTACGCCCTTGGTATGGGTGCTTATGCAGGATATATTGCAGTTCAAAGTGGATCAGGAGATGCTATGGTTCGTCAAGAAATCATCACCGACATTTCAATCACCGATGCCGATGGAAATATTCCTTCCAAAGAAGAACCTGTCGCTCCCAATGACACTGTAACCGAACCAGGCACTGACCCAGGCACCGAAACACCTAATGTGTCTGCCGGACTCACAAAAGTATGGCAAAACACAACTGTTCCAGGATCTTCCAGCGGTGGCGAAATTCGCTTCGCAGCAGTTTCAAACGGCAAACTCATCGCTGTTGACAAGGCTAATCTCAAAATCATCGAACTCTCTGAGACAGGTCAATCTGACTACTATAACTGCTCTTCAGCATTGAGCACACATTGGTCAGCAACATCTATGGGCCCGGCTATCGGTTGCGACGATGCTGGTAACATTCTTGTTCACACCGGTTGGTCAGGTGCAACTTCAGGTAGCAACTTCATGCTCATCTCTGCCGACTTGAAATCTACATATAAAATCGACCTCTCAACCATCGACGGATATACTGCAGCACGTGTTGACCAAATTGGTCGCATTCGCGGTAATATGCTTTCAAGCGAAGGTGGATATGCATTCATTACACCAAAAGATGCAAACTCTGTTCTCATTGTCAAGATAGCAAATGGCGCTATTGTTAGTGACTACTCTCAAGTATCGACCAACTCAGGTCTCTCAAGTGCATTTGACACATCATCTCTTGCACAACCTTCACTTGCCACTGTAGCAGAAATCGATGCACTCATGGACAACGACTCTGACTTGAGTAACTCATTCTTCATGCGCAAACGTGGTAACCCAAGCGAAGTATTTGGATGGAATTCCGACGTCACAGCCATGGAAACCAAGCACAAATTCTCAGCAACTTCGACTGAAGGCTACACTACAACAAACGCATCAACCGAAGGCTTTGATTGGTTTACCCTTGAGAACAAAAACTACTTCATCATGCCACTTAGCACCGATGGTAGCACAAATGGCCGAAGCACTGCATGGGGTATCTTCAATCAAGATGGCGAATTGGTAGCCTACAATGCCGAAAACGTTAAATCAGGAATCGGACAAGGTATGGGTAGCATCATCGCAGTTCCCATCAACAACTATGCAACATACATCTACCACTTCGTTGCCGGTTGCGTTGCCGAAAAATATATTTACGCAACAAAAGCTACCGTTGACGTAGAAAGCATCACTATCGAAGAAAACATTGATGCACCGGTTGAATACTACAACCTCCAAGGTATGAAAGTTGCATATCCTCAAGGTGGAATCTTTATCAAGGTTCAAGGCAACAAGGTTTCTAAAGTTTACATCAAATAATCTATTGTTGTGATAATTATTTGACAACAACTCACGACAGGGAGATGCTCAACCATCTCCCTGTCTTATTCTTTAATCGCTCCTGGTTTTCATTGCGTCGGCAATAGAAATCAATGAAAAACATGAAAATTAGAATTCTTTCTAAATTTTGGAGTGAAAAAGTTTTGTCAAATGAAAAACTATATGTAACTTTGCCCCGCAAAACGCAAAAACGTAAACAATAAAAAATCAATATAATAATATGATCATCGTACAAGTAAAAGAAGGCGAAAACATTGAAAAAGCTTTAAAGAAATTCAAACGCAAATTTGAAAAGACTGGAATCGTTAAAGAACTCCGTAGCCGTCAGGCATTTGAAAAACCATCTGTAGCTAACCGCAAAAAAATGATGAAGGCTGTGTATGTTCAAAAACTTCGCAGCGTAGAAGAATAATTTTTATTTTTCTCTCTTTTTAT
The DNA here is from genome assembly GCA_017505535.1 of Muribaculaceae bacterium. Lineage (GTDB taxonomy): Bacteria > Bacteroidota > Bacteroidia > Bacteroidales > Muribaculaceae > RGIG4079. Next base: position 102,730 of record JAFVPD010000014.1, on the reverse strand, counting down.
TTGGTTATTTGAAAAGAAAAGCATAAATTCGTAGCTACAGAATCAGACGGACAAAAAAGTCCATCTTTAGCACGAATTTAGTTATGCTCTTAAATTCTTTTTTGACATATATACGGTGTGAGCTGAATCTTTCGGCCCACACCGTTTCGGCTTATAAAAAGGACTTAGAGCAATGGGTTGCGTTTGCCACAAATGGGAAGCCCGAAACATTCGACCCAACCACAACCGATGTTGCCGACATTCGCCAATGGGTTGCATCGCTCGCAACTGCGAAACTATCGCCAAGATCCATTCGCAGAAAAGTTCAATCTCTGAGAGCATTTTTCAACTACCTCATGAAACAACATGGGTTAAAAAATAATCCGGCTGCCGACATTCACCTATCTCGCATCGACAAACCCTTGCCGGTTTTCATCAGAGCAAGCGAAACTAATTCCATTCTCAACAACGATTGGGTTCAAGAAGATTTCATAGAGACTCGAGACCGTTTGATTATCCTCATGCTATACACCACCGGAATGAGATGCTCGGAATTGGAAAATCTTCTTGACATTGACGTTAACACAACTCGATGCGAACTAAAAGTCCTCGGAAAACGTAATAAAGAAAGAATCATTCCTTTTGGAGAAGAGCTACGCGACATGATTACCCTATATCGACAACTGCGTGATAAACATATTGCCCACCCCGGGCCAAACTTCTTTCTCCGCCCATCGGGACAACCGCTTTACCGCAAACTGATTTACAACATCACTCACAATCAGCTTGCAACGGCTCATGCCTCCCGCAAAAGCCCCCACATCTTGAGACATTCTTTTGCCACCGATATGCTCAATAATGGAGCCGATATAAATGCCGTGCAACAATTACTCGGTCACGCATCTTTAGCAACTACGCAAATATATACACACTTAACATATAGTGAACTTAAATCAAATTATCAACTTGCACATCCACGTGCACTAAAAAAAGGAGGTTAATATGGATATCAGAATTAAAGCAATCCACTTCGACGTCGCTGAAAAACTCACAAGCTTTATCAACAAAAAAGTAGAGCGACTTGCCCGTCACAACGAAAATATATCTGAGGTTGACGTAACCCTCAAAGTAGTTAAACCCGAAACCGCTATGAACAAAGAAGCGCTCATCAAAATAATGGTTCCGCAACATGACGACATCGTTGCGTCAAAAGTTGCCGACACATTTGAGGAAGCAGTTGATTTGTGTCTTGAAGCGATTGAAAAACAACTTGAAAAGAAAAAAGGAAAGAAATAATCACTTCTAAAATCACACAAATGAGGGGATTTTAATATCCCCATGAGGGAGTTGGAGTTTTCAACTCCCCCATTTTGTTATGCAACACTTTTAACGCAACTATTCCCACATGAATTCACCAAAAGAAGTTATAGCAGCCGCAGTTGAATCGGGGGCAAAAAAAGCCGCCCTATCATCTGGAAACTACAGCAAACTCACAGTACTCGCAATGCTCGCCGGGATTTACATTTCCATGGGAGGAGTGCTATCCCTCATCATTGGTTTTGGTTTTCCCGAAATAACAGCACACAACCCGTCACTCCAGCGCATACTCAGTGGCGCAATGTTCCCCATCGGCCTCATTCTTGTTGTTGTGCTCGGAGCAGAGCTTTTCACAGGCAACAATGCCCTACTCATTCCGTCCTACATGGCGAAGAGACACTCGTTAGCTGCCGTTTTCAAGAATTGGGGCCTCGTATATATCGGGAACTTCTTCGGTGCAATTCTGTTCACATATTTCATGGTATATCTTTGCGGACTCACAGCCGCCGAACCCTACCATAGTGCAATAATAAAAGTAGCCGAAACAAAAGTGCTTACGATGTCTTGGGGCGTTGTATTACTCAAAGGCATTGGAGCCAATTGGTTTGTATGCCTTGCTGTGTGGCTTGCACTTTCAGGCAAAACTCTCATTGCCAAAATGGCAGGTTGTTGGCTCCCGGTAATGGCCTTCGTAGCCCTCGGGTATGAGCACTCTATCGCCAACATGTTCTTCATACCTGCCGGAATGTTTGAAGGTGCCAACATTTCAATCACTCAGGCCATCATCAACAATTTCATTCCTGCAACAATCGGCAACATCATTGGCGGAGCATTATTTGTGGGTGCCATTCACGCCTATCTGCACCTTCAGAAAGACAAATAACACTCATTTCGCAAAATTTATACTTTTACGCTTTCGCATTCAGCAAGAAAGCACTAACTTTGCAAATAATTTGAATCAAACAATATTTATTCACTTATAATAATTACTCTAAATGGTAAGTTACAAAGAACTTGGCTTGGTTAACACTCGCGAAATGTTTGCCAAAGCAATCAAAGGTGGATATGCTATCCCCGCTTTCAACTTCAACAACATGGAGCAACTTCAAGCAATCATCAAAGCCGCTTCTGAAGAAAAATCTCCTGTAATCTTGCAAGTTTCTAAAGGTGCTCGCAACTACGCAAACGCAACTCTTCTTCGCTACATGGCTCAAGGAGCAGTTGAATATGCAAAAGAACTTGGCTGGGCTAATCCCCAAATCGTTCTTCACCTCGACCATGGTGATAGCTTCGAACTCTGCAAATCTTGTATCGACAGCGGTTTCTCTTCTGTAATGATCGATGGTTCACACCTTCCATACGAAGAAAACGTTGCCCTCACAAAACAAGTTGTTGAATATGCTCATCAATATGATGTAACAGTAGAAGGCGAACTTGGTGTACTCGCAGGTGTTGAAGACGAAGTTTCTTCTGACCACCACACTTACACTGACCCTGAAGAAGTTATCGACTTCGCTACTCGCACAGGTTGCGACAGCCTTGCTATTTCAATCGGTACTTCTCACGGTGCTTACAAGTTCACTCCCGAACAATGCACTAAAGACGAAAACGGCAAGCTCGTTCCTCCTCCATTGGCATTCGACGTATTGAAAGCCGTAGAAGAAAAACTTCCCGGATTCCCCATCGTTCTTCATGGATCTTCTTCAGTTCCTCAAGACGAAGTTGAAACTATCAACGCTAACGGCGGTGCTTTGAAAGCTGCCATCGGTATCCCCGAAGAATGGTTGCGCGAATCAGCTAAATCAGCTGTTTGCAAAATCAACATCGACTCTGACAGCCGCCTCGCTATGACTGCTGCTATCCGTAAAGTATTCGTTGAAAACCCTGCTGAGTTTGACCCACGTAAATACCTCGGTCCTGCTCGCGACAACATGGAAAAACTTTACAAGCACAAAATCATCAACGTGCTCGGTTCTGCAGGTAAAGCCGAATAATATTTCCTCTAATATTATAGCTAAGCGTGATTGCCACATAGCAATCACGCTTTTTTTTGCGCTAGACGAATTTTAAGTCAGGTCATGTTTTAGAGGCTCAGTAGTTATTTTGTGTGGGAGACGTGCGAAGCACTGGACGCAACGCGTATAAAATAACCGCGTGGTTGAGGGCATAGCCCGAAACCTCCGGATAGCGAGCACCACCCCTCCTACACCAGAGTCTGCAAAGACGTGAATTAACCAATCTTTGGGGAGCTCAGATATTTATGTTTTATGAATCAGGGGAAAATCGAGAGAATGATACCCTGATTTTTCTCGTCTTTACAGACTTAGAGAGTGGTAGGATTGGCTTCCCGGGGGTATCGCTTCGCTCTACCCTCGGTTATTATGCACGCTTCGCGTCCAGTGCTTCGCACGCGTTACGTCTGTATTTGTTACAAGGTTGCTACTTGCCCATTGGAGATGTTATCCACACCATTTTGCAACTGAACCGTTTTAGAGCCTTTATACTGCAAGCACAAAAGAAGCCCAACTCGCTGTGATTGGGCCTCTTTAATTGTAGTTTATATTTGTTCTAAATGCATCGCCTAAACACTTTTAATTCTAATTTCCATAAAAGATTCACATTGGCAAACATTTAGTTTCAAATTACAAATCTGCAACTAATATTACTCGAGCGGGTTTATTCCATGAATCACTAAATTCAACATATTCATCAACTATATAATACATTGAATTTTCGTCAGCAAGGGTTACAATACCATTTACATGATCATCTATTGCCCGAGAGAACTCTAGTGTAACCACGCCTTCTTTAACTAAATAACGCAAAGTGCCTCCTAACGATCGGCGAGAACCCCATTGACCAAAGGTTGGTTCAAGTCGCAGGCATAGTCTATTCCTACCGTCCCATCCAAGTTCAATATATGCGAATTTACCATCTGTTGAAACGACGAAGCCTTTAGCTTGTTTAAGAGCTTGAATGAATTCATGTTTAGTAGGCAGACGCCAACCATAAGGAATTGAGCTATCGTAAAACTCGGCAAGAGTCATTGGCGGAGCTTTTATGCCAGACCGTCTTGAACGCCATATCGCGTCGACATCTAAGGGATTCATTATTCCATCATTCATAGCCCATAATAGATTACCCATTCGTGCTCCAGTTTGATAGTCGAGTATATTTTTTACGTCTACTTGTGCTGATACACTAAATGACAAAAAAGAAAATAGTAAAATCAAAAGATATCTATTCATCATAATTTATTCTTTAAAAGGTTATTTCATTTTATTAATTATCAAAACTAAGTTGCTTTAGTTTGTTGAAACAAGTCTGATTGCCTGAAAGAGGTCTGGAGTAAATCTGTCACTCGCCCGAACTGGCTTCCCTGATGCATTTTGAATCATATAACGTCCTGCGCCTAATTGAAGTTTGCCATTTTTATTATTCAAACCGCCATTAGTTGATTCCATTATACTCAGTTCTTCCTTTGTGGGGAGTCTCCATGTATTTCGCCCATAAGCATTTACTTTGTTTATATTTTGAATTACCTGATAGGGATAATCCTGAACTTGGAATGAGCCCAAATCGACTGGGTAAACATGCAAATATCCATAAATTAACACTGGTTGAGTTAATTCTGCAGGTTGCTCTTTTATATAAACTGGCACATGTTTCTCTTGAATTACAACCCTTTCCGTTGGGGCTTGTTGATTATTCTGCTGAATTATGATATTTTGGGCATAGGTCGTAACATGCGCCAATATAATCAAAATTAGCGTCCAAATCTTTTTCATTTGATTAAAATTTACATAATACTTCTCCTACTCATTTTAAGGCTTTTCGGGTTACGCCTTGCACTGTTAGGTTGTCAATCCTCATTTTTGACATATACGCACAAAAAAAACGCGGTGCTATTAGTATATTCTCTACCTAAGGTGTTTGGCGTAACCTAATCAGCAGAATAACCAAAAGCCCGCGCCTTAAGGCACGAACATTTTCGCTATATTCCTGCTGATTAATTAAGTCGCCAAACTTTTAGGTAGCAGAATAAAGCTAAAACGCTTTTTCAATATGTTAAAATGTGCGTATCAAAATACGCTAATGTTTCATAGGCAAATGAATTAATATTTTGTTATGACGCAAATTTAGTAAATATTTTCTAAAAACATTCCATCTTTTTGTTTTTAATTTACGAACTTTATCTATTATTTTTCCGCTGTTATTGAAAAATCAGACAAAGATATATCATTAATGCTCCGAATGCTATTATGCATAAGTTAGCTATAAAAATAAACTATTCTGATTTTATCACGACAAAGCCTCATTTTGTCGGGAGATTCACTATATCATTTTATTTTCCCACTATTTTTTACTATCTTTGGCTAAATATGTGTTTTTGACCACACTAAAGGTCTTACAAATACTTTCAACAACTAAATCAAATTACCGATAATGAAAAAATTCTACTTGTTAACCATCGCCATTTTGTGCTCATTAATTGCATCGGCCGCAACTGCATCAGGATCGTTGCCCATAATGTACGTCAACACTAACGGAGGAGCAGCTATCACCTCTAAAGACACATATATCGATGCAACATTCTACATCGACCCCAAAAGCTCAGGCTACACTGCCGTAGGCTCATCGTCAAGCCCGGTGGCCATGAAAATCAGAGGTCGTGGCAACACATCTTGGACCGACTACGACAAAAAGCCATATCGATTCAAGCTAACCGTCGGCACCAAACTCTTAGATATGTCAAAGAGTAAAAACTTCTGTCTTCTCGCCTACGCCGATGATCAAAATGCATTTCTTCGCAACACCCTCGGGTTCAAACTCAGCGAATGCATGGGACTCGCCTACACCCCCGACCGACGCGCCGTTGAACTCGTTCTTAATGGCAACTATGTTGGCCTTTACTTCCTCACCGAAACCGTTCGCATTGACAAAGATAGAGTTGCAATCACTAAACAAGACGACAACGCTACCGATGCGACACTCATCACCGGAGGTTGGCTCCTGGAAATCGACAATGCCGACGACCCTGCCCAAGTAAAAATCACCGAAGGCAATGGCAACACAATCCGATTCACCTATAAAGACCCCGAAGCCCTCTCGACTCAACAATCCAACTACCTCACCAACCAACTCACCGCAATGAATAGCGGCATTTATGCCACCAACAAGAACTCAACGGCATGGGAATCATACATAAACTTGGATACACTTGCACGGTACTATATCGTTCAAGAAATAATGGACAACACCGAAGCATTTCATGGTAGCACATACCTCTACAAACAACGTGGCGACGCCAATATATGGAGCTTTGGTCCGGTGTGGGACTTTGCCAATGCTTATCGTCGCACCGAACAACAATTCATCTACATAAACTCTCCATTCCAACAGGCATGGATTGCCGAAATCGCTAAATTTCCACGTTTCCAAGCCAAAGTAAGAGACCTTTGGAAAACATTCTACGCCACACAATATCCCACTCTCAGTAGCTACATTGACAGTTTCGTCACTTCTATGTCGGCAGCAATCAGCAGCGACTATCAACGTTGGCCATCATACGGAACAGCCAACGCAAATACAGCTAAATCCAGCTTCAAAGCCCTCCTTGATGCCCGCGTGCAATGGCTTGAACAACAATGGAACCCCGCCGGCATGGAAGAAACACTCATTGACGAGAACTCCCCGGCACAATTCTACAACTTGCAAGGTGTAAAAATCGACAACCCCGAACGTGGATTATACATAAAAGTCCAAAACGGGAAAGCCACCAAAATCATCGTTCAATAACTCAAACGCCATAAGATATTTATCCCCTCAAAAAAAGTCGCAAATTGCGACTTTTTTATTTCTCCCAGTCCGCAACAATTTAGGATTCTTAACATTACACGAGAATTATATCTTTGTATTTTTACTAAATTTGCCACATATAATGTTTTAATGTCTTAAATCCTCATTTTCATCTGCATTATTAATTAATACATAAACTATGACACAGAAATTATTATTAACCTTAGTAATGTTATTTGCCGCATTCTCTATATCGGCAAAAGACGACAAAGTAGAGCCTCTAACCTACGAAATCGAAGGTGCAGGAACAGGAGTCCAAGGCACTTACTTAGTGAAAGTTACTGTGATTTCAAAGAAATCTAAAATTACAGAAGATTTAATTGCTCGTTGCGCAGTTCACGGAGTGCTCTTCCGCGGTTTTTCAAACAAAGAACTACGCCAACATCAAAAACCCTTGGCCGGTAGCGCAATGGCCGAAGCAAAACATGCCGACTTCTTCAAAGATTTCTTCAAAGAAAAAGGCATTGCTCGCAACTATGTAGCATCGGTAAACAGCTCTCGACAAGTTGTTAAATCTGGCAAAGAATACAAAATCAGTACCATTGTAACAGTCAACAAAGAAGCCCTACACAAGGATCTTGAGACTGCTGGTATTATAAAAGGACTTAATAGCGGATTCTAATGAAACGATTTATTTTAATGCTGTTTATGGCGATAGTCGTTGTTACAGCTAATGCACAAGAACAAGAATTGGACTACGTATTTCTTAAAAACGGTACAGTCGTTAAAGGAATGATTGAAAACGTTGAAGAAAACATCTCGGTTACAATCCGTAGCGTAAACGGTGAAGTTTACTCATATCCAATGATTGAAGTAAACCGATTGGCCTACGGCAAAAAGCCCGTAATTCCAACTGAAAGCAGCAAAGGTGACTATGTCGACTACACCAACTACCAACAAGGTTTTTGGTGTGCGGTTGAACTCCAAGGAGCATATTCATGCCACCTAAAGAACGACAATGGCGCATTAACTGAGCTTGACATTGTTGGAGGATATAGATTTAACGAGTTTTTCCGTCTCGGCTTAGGTCTCGGAGCAAGATACTACATTGAGAACGACAAAATTCGTCACTCCGACATCAAATGGTCATTCCCCATTTTCCTCAACCTTAGAGGCAACATTATCCCTTCGGAACACCGCACAGTTGTGCCGTTCTATTCAGTTGATCTCGGAGGTACAGTCAGAGACGGATTTATGGTTCGCCCCACAATCGGTGTAAGACTCGGCGACCCCCGCTCGGCATTCACTGTCGGCATCACCTATCTCGGTCAATCCCTCAAAGCCCCTGCTGCCGAGGGTAAATACAAACGTGACTATACATCTTTTGTTGGTTTGAAAATTGGATATGAATTTTAACAACATCGCATTATGAAAGTAAAAAACATCGCATTTATCGCACTTGCATTGGGTGCCATGGTTGCAACTTCATGCAAAACAACATACACTGAAATTCCCAGCGAATATGCTTTCGCAACATTTGAAACCGAATGTCTTGGCACAGAACTTGACGGATCGCAAACACTTCGTTCATGGGGAAAAGGTAAAGACAAAGCCGACGCAATTGAACAAGCAAAGAAAAACGCCGTGCGCGACGTAATTTTCAAAGGCATAAATGCCGGCTCTGGCGAATGTAGCAAAAAACCTCTTATTCTTGAAGTTAACGCTCAAGAAAAGTATGAATACTATTTCAATGCATTCTTTAAAGATGGCGGAGCCTACAAAAAATACGTTACTGCCGAAGACGAAAATAAAACTTCTCGCATGAGAGCCGAGCACTCTACCCAAGACAACTACGGAGTTGTAGTGAGAGTAAAACGCGCCGAATTGCGTCAACGACTCATTGACGATAATATTTTGAAACCATAAAAATTACATCACAATGAAAAAGCATCTATTAATTTTAGTTACTATATTTTTACCTCTTTTGTTGTCGGCTCAAGCAAAAAAGCCCACTATCATGGTTATCCCGGCCGATGTATGGTGCACTGCCAACGGATATATGATGGAATTTGAAAATCAGGGAGTTACTTCTCGCATACCCGACTATCATAGAGCTGTGCAAGAAGATATGGATTTGGTTAACACCATCACTAAAGTAGGCGAACTCATGGCCGAAAGAGGCCTCCCGCTCAAAGACCTCGCATCGTCAATTCGTAGCATCAATCAAGCAAATGCCGAAAACGAAATGACAGTTTCGCGCACGTCAGGCTCATCTATCTCTGAAACTCCTCTTGACAAATTACTTTCTCGCGCCAAAGCAGACATCTTGGTGGAACTATCATGGAAAATCAATACTGTCGGACCTAAAAACTCGGTTACATACACTTTACGTGGCATTGATGCATACACTAACAAACAAGTTGCCGCCGCTCAAGGCACAGGCGCAGCATCATTCTCGGCCGAAGTACCTGTTCTCATTGAGGAAGCCGTATTGCAACACATGGACAACTTCATTTCTCAACTTCAAGCCCACTTTGACGACCTTCTAACAAATGGTCGTGAAATAACTTTTGAGGTGAGAACATTTGATAATGGTTCAGGGGCATCTCTAGAAGATGAATATTCCGGCCAAGAACTCACCGAAATTATTGACGAATGGGTTGCTCAAAACACTGTTGAGCATCGATACAACCTCACCGATGCTACGGAAGACATGATGATTTTTGAACAAGTGCGCATTCCTTTGTATCGTCCCAATGGCATGCCAATGGATACCCGCCACTTTGCCAATGAGTTGCGAAAATATCTCAAAAAGGCTCCGTTCAATCTCACCAGCAAAGTCCTTACTAAAGGTCTTGGGAAAGCCATCGTTGTAATTGGCGAAAAATAAACCATTTCCAAAATTTATAATTTCCTAACACACTAAAATTATGAATATCTTACATAAATTCTGTGCAATACTCGCTGCAACTTCTATCTCATTTGGAGCGATTGCCGATGATTGCAACATTCATTTCATGGTTGCGCCAATTGAGCAAGGCGACGATGTCCCCGATGAAATCAACGACCTACTGATGACCCGTTTGGCAACTGCCGTTACAGCAACCGGCGTAGTGGCAAGTCCCGATGTGGATCGATTCTTTATAACCGGCAAAATCAATCACCTTTACAAAGATGTAGTGCCGGGCCCTCCAATCAGCAGTGTAATGCGTTCAACTCTCACTCTCTACGTTGGCGACGTCATAAATCACAAAGTATATGCCACAACATCGTTTGATCTTCGTGGAGTGGGCACAAGCGAGTCACGTGCATTCGTAAATGCATTGAGCCAACTAAACGGCAAAAACGCCAAGCTCATACAATTTGTAGAAAAAGGTCGACAAAAAGTTCTTGATTACTATAACAAAGAATATCCCTCATTAATCAGACAAGCACAGCAAGCCGCTTCTTTAAAAAATTTTGAAGAAGCACTAAGCATTGTGACTTCAATTCCTGAATGTTGCGTCGGATATGAACAAGCCTATAATGCGACACTATCCATCTACGACAAATACATCAACTACGTGTGCCACACACTTATTTCTAAGGCACGCGCTGCTTGGAGTGCTTCGCCCGACGAGTATGGCGCACAAAGTGCATACTCATTCCTCACTCAAATCGACCCCGATGCATCATGTTATGCCGAAGCGACAGCTCTTCACAACGAGATAAAAAAAGTTGTAAAGGAAAATTGGGATTTCGAGAATAAAGAAAAGTATCGCGATGCTGTTGAAACCGAGCGCCGTAAAATTGAGGCTGCTCGCGCCGTTGGGGTCGCCTTTGGTAACGGACAACAACCCGTCACCACCAACCTCATGTGGCTTGAATAATCTATTTAAAGATACTTTCTATTATAAACATTGTTTTCAACAAAAATAAACCATAAACGTTTATATGAAAAAACTTAGTATTGCGATTGCCTCAATTTTCTTGATTGGGGCAACCGCCTTTGCACAAGAACTAATACCCGACCAAAACGAGAAAGGGAAGTGGGGATATGTAGATGCCAATGGGAAAAAAGTCATCAACTACGACTATACCGAAGCCTCTGCTTTTATTGATGGTCGAGCCAAAGTGCGCAAAGGTAATAAATGGGGATACATCAACCCACAAGGTAAAGAAGTAATCAAAATCAAATACTCCGAGATGAAAGCTTGGAATGGGACCTATTGCAAAGTTGCCGAAGGTGGTAGCTTTGATGATGGTGTACTTTCGGGCGAAAAATGGGGGTATATCAATCGCAGCGGAGACGTAATTATTCCTGCTGAATATGATGAAATCGGGGTATTTACCGATGGCATCGCCTTTATTCGCAAGGGCGATAAATATGGATACATCAATGATTCTTACAAGATTTTCATTCCCTGCGAATTTAATGCCGTTGGGTCATTCAACAAAGAGGGCTTTTGCTGGGTGAACAAAGGCGGAAGTTTTGAAAAAGAATCGCCTTCTAAAATTTCAGGTGGCAAATTTGGCGTTTACAACCTACGTGGCGAGGAGATAGTCCCCGTTGAATATGCTTCAATCGGGACATTTACTCCGTGGGTATATCACTGGTCTAAGGAAGAACTTGACAAAAAAGAGTTCTACACCAAAATGATTATCCAAGAAGCAGGGACTAAGCGCATATTGGTTAAATCATCAATCGACCGCACTAAATTCAGCAAGATCGAGATGCCCATAAACACCGACTTTTTTGTTTCAAAAAAAGATGACACAACAAAAAATGGAGTGATTAGTGCATATGGCGAAGTACTCATTCCTGCCGATAAATTCTATTGCGCATTTGGACCTGAAGAAGGCATTGCCCCTGTAATACCCAAGAAAGATAAAGGATACAACTACTACGACATTTCAGCTAAAATGCTGTTATACAAAAACAACGTTGCCGACACCTATTCATTCCAAGATGGAGTAGCTATTCAAGCCGAAGACTTGAAAGCATCTAAAGGGAAAACATCTAAACGCCAATGGTATCTCGTTGACAAATCGGGAGCGTGCATATCTTCAAAATATAGCACAATCATGCCTCGCAAAAACGACACCTACCTTGTACAAATAGAGGATAATAGTTGGGGCTTGATTGATGCTAAAGGAAACGAAATAATTGCGCCTAAATACAACAAAATATTACCATTGAGCGAAGGGCTGCTCGCTGCTCGCGAAAGCGAAAACGACAAATTCGGATTTATCGACCTCACAGGCAAATACATCATTAAACCTACATTCAACTCGGTTTATTCTTTCAAGCATGGATATGCCACAGTAAAAACCGATAATGGGTGGGGAATTATTGACACCACAGGAAAAGAGATTATTCCTTGCCAATGGAATAGTTTGAAATTCATCACTCAAGACAATCCACAAACCCAATGGGTACAAAAGGAAAATAATGGGCCATGGATATGTCTCGATTTCGCTACAGCTAAACCACTATTTGACAAAGGCTATGCCAATGTGGCAAACTTTAATTATGCATTTGAAGGCATCGCATTTGTATGGGACAATAACAACAAAGTTGGGGTCATTGACACCACAGGAAAAGAAATAATACCCTGTTCGTTAACATCCTACGACTTAGCTAAAAGCGCCTATGAAATGATGCTTAAACGTGGCAAAATCATTTGGACCAAAACCGATAGCTATCGTTTTGACCTGATGCACAACGACAAACGCAACAGCTATCAGCTCACCGACCGTATTCATTCATCAATGTGGGACTATTAAATCGTAATCAATTATGAAAAAATTTATATTAACATTATCGGTTCTTGTTTTTTCGGCCGTTACCATTGGGGCTAAAGATCTTGAAGTTACCGAGCTAAAATACTCGCGCAACTCACTATATAGCATATTGGTGAGTCACACCGACCAAAAATTTGCGTCTGAAATTCAGTCTCAATTTCTTGCAATTCCCACCCCCGAGCAATACAACAACCACGACTTGAGTGTAAAGGTTGTCAGCGTAAATAACAATGGGAAATACACCGATGCCATCACTCGCTTTGTCAACCAGAATCAAATAGGCAGCCGACTCATTGCAAAATGGTTTGATCGTGACATTCTCACCGGAGAATGCTCAATGAATCTCATTAAGGAGCGAGGCATTTACAATGCATCAGAACTTGACAAAGAATTAGCAAAACGTTCTACTCGTGGCATTGCAATGCTTGAAGATGCTGGAGAAGAGCTCATTGGAAAAACGTTCCTTTTGGTAAACGAAATCAAATATATCGATAAAGGCAAACGTAGTCGATTGTTTGGTAACATCATTCAGGTCGTGGGCGCAGTTGCCGAAGTTGCCACAGGCGTTCAAGGTCTTTCCGACCTTGGCGAATCGGTTGGAGACCTAACCGCATCGCTCAAAGGATTTAAAGTCAAAATCCACACTCGACTTTACCAATTGGTTTGGGATGAAGAAACCGCCAATACGTTCTATACTTTATACTACTCATCTAAACCCGACGAAGAAAAGCGTAAAGCATTTGAACAAAATCGAGACAAATTCAAAATGAAATTTGTGGGAGAAGTAGAATCGGACGGCTCTACAACTTCATTTATGGGTATAAACGAAGACGAGCCATTGCTCATGGTGCGTAAAGCTTGTCAACGTGCCATCGACGACAATATTGCCGACCTTCAAAAAGAATATGACCAATTCCGCATTAAGGCTCCAATCGTGAGCGTCGAGCCTACTATCCAAGTCCAAATCGGATTGAAAGAAGGCATCACTAAAGAATCAAAATTTGAAGTTCTTGAAGCTCAAGAAAAAGATGGACGAGTTGAATATAAACGCGTAGGTATCATCAAGCCCGTTCCCTCTAAAATTTGGGACAATCGATATATGGCTTCAGAGGAAGGTGCATATGGTGCTGACTTTGGGGCTACCACATTCAAAAAAGAAAGTGGGAAAGACTTCTATCCCGGACTATTAGTTCGTCAAATTGAATAATAGCACTTTATGGAGGGTGCAGCTATAGATTTAGCTCACCCTCCTTCATTTTTCTAAATCAGTTTATGAAACAGATTTTATTTCTAATTCTTTGTGTCATATCATTTAACATCTCTTCGGCACAAACCGAATCAATCCAAGAAAATTTTGAAGGTGAAATTTTAATTAGAGTTTATCAATATTACCCCAAAGAAGCACAAAAAGTTATGCAATGTCACTCCGGAGTTGATACCGTTCGAATTCTAATTAAAGGAGAAAAAATAATATCTTATAATAAGTCTACGCAAGTTACTTCAATTATAAATCCTAATAGCACAATAACATTTTACCCATTAATACAAAAAGGAATTGAAACTCCGACAATCATTCCTGATAATGATGCGATTGAGATGATTAAACAGTCCTATACTTTCATAAACAATGAAAATCCAATTAAAATCAATGGCGTTGAATGCAATATAATTATAGCCCAAAAATCGGATTATGGAGGGACGAATATAATAACCTTAGCAATTGCTAAAAATAGTATTAATCTGCCATATAGTGTAAGACAGCTATTGGATTTTAATATGATCTCAAACGGCATTGCAATGAGAACCATTAACGAACATAAAAAATCAGGAACAGCAAACTCACTTTCCAAAATAGGGTCATTAATGACCGGGCTAAAATTATCCAATGATAATAGTTTTGATTTATATCACGCACAAGAGATAATTTCTATTACAAAAAAACCTATTGATTCCTCAAATTTTGAAATACCAAATGGCATAAAACTTGAGAAATTTGAGACTAATGATATTATGTCAATTAATAAGGTTTCTTCCGAACTACAAAAAAAGAACTATAAGTACCTTAGATCTAAAAAGTTATTGCACGAAGACTCAGAGAAGAGGACTTTTGCAATTTCAGACGATTGGAACTTATAATTTAAGACTATTTTATAATAATATCCTTAAATTTTCTTTTGCGGCTACAGACATCCGGTAGTCGCATTTTTACATTAGTTATCGATCATCTTAATCAGATTTAAACACCTATGGTTGCTCTTAAATAGTACCATTGATTTCTTTTTGACGTTTTTGATAATGTAACGTTATAACAGCACATCGAAATGATTAATAATTATTGCTATCTTTGCAAGGAATTATTAATTGTGGACCTATGAGAATATTCTTCATTGCTATATTATTATCAATCTCAAACATAGCATTTGCCCTCACTATTCCAAAGGGGAAATTCTATTTCGACAATTCATTGACTCAATATTCGGTTGTAAAGTTTGTATATGGAAGCGATTCCAATGCTGAGACCTATGTAGCGTCAATGAAGGTCGGGAATAATGGTTATTGGGAAATAACATTTGACCATGCAATAGAGAATATGTATCGCTACACATTTGCCGAGACGTCTCTGCCTGATGGAAAAATCGAAGACACATTCTCCAATGTGAAAGAACATATCAGCAAAACTCTGGTTGAGAATCGAACAGCTACCACCAGCCAAGCTATTCTCGTGGGAGGGGTCTATACTCCTGCAACAGGCGATAATTGGGCTCAAGGGTCGTGGAAAATGCTCAGTGGCTCAACCACAAACTATTCCGGCACGCTCCCTGTAATGTACATCACCACAGAAAATCTCACACCAATAACATCGACCGATACATACATCAATGCCCAATATTGGATTGATAATTTAGGGAATAATGATTTTTATTCAATAGGGTCGGATACTACACAGCTATCGCTCCAAATAAGAGGACGAGGCAATTACACATGGACAAGTTTTGACAAGAAACCTTATCGAATCAAACTTGCAGAAAAAGCGCCTCTACTTGGGCTAAGTAAAAGTAAACATTTTGCACTACTTGCCCATGCCGACGATAATCTCGCATTTCTACGTAACACCGTAGGATTTGAATTAAGCCGCCGACTTGGGCTTAAATACACTCCGGCACAACAACCCGTCGAAGTCGTATTGAACAACGATTATATCGGTCTATATTTTCTCACTGAAACTATTCGTGTTGCAAAAAATCGAGTGAACATCACCGAACAACCGAATAATATCACACACCCCGACTCCATTTCGGGAGGGTGGCTCATTGAGATTGACAATTACGATGAAGAACAGCAACTGCGCATAACCGAAAAAAATGGCGAAATTATTCGTTTCACATTCCAGTCGCCGGAGATTTTGTCAAACGAGCAAAGGACGTATCTAAACAACCAAGTAAGCGCAATTAACAACGCCATATATAATAGCGACAAAAACTCAACCTATTGGGAATCTCTTGTTGACATTGATTCACTCGCACGATTTTACATCGTACAAGAGATTATGGACAACGCTGAGTCGTTTCACGGCAGTTGCTATCTACATAAAGAGATAGGAAATAGGAAATGGATATTTGGTCCGGTATGGGACTTCGGGAACTCTTATCATCGGTCGCATCAAGAATTTATTTATCAAAATCCCCCATTTGGCCAAACATGGATTGGAGAAATAGCTAAATTCCCTCGATTCCAGCAAAAGGTAGTTGAAATTTGGGAATCATTCAAAGGAAATGATTACGATGGCTTAGACCTATTTATCGATGAATTTTGTGAGCAAATTGCCACTGCCGCACAATATAATGCAATTCGTTGGCCAAACTACGGAAACTACGACATTTCTTCAATAAAAAACGACTTTAATAATTACCTATCCAATCGCATTGACTGGCTTGTAAGCAAATGGGGCGAAGGTAAATCAGGTATCACTGATAACATCACCAATCCCAATATTTCAATTTATTCATTTTCACCAGGTAATATTACCATTTCATCTGATGAGCCCATCTTAGAAATAATAATATATGATATTTCGGGCAAGATTGTATTAATGACATCGCCCGGCACAAACATCTTCAATACCGATCTTCAAAAAGGAGTATATATTATATCCACTAAGACCGCATGCAGTAGCCATCAGTCTAAAATCATCATAAATTAGACATTGTTATAGAAAAAATTAGGCAGTGCACATTTATCTTTGTAACTTTGCAGTAATAAAAATACTTAGTAAATAATAATTAAATGGCATTACAATGTGGTATCGTAGGACTTCCCAACGTAGGAAAGTCCACTCTTTTCAATTGTCTTTCTAACGCTAAAGCCCAATCGGCCAATTTTCCTTTTTGCACGATTGAGCCAAACGTCGGCGTAATCACTGTTCCCGATGACCGTCTCAATAAATTGGTTGACATGTGCCAACCTCGAAGTGTGGTCCCCGCAACAGTGGAGATTGTTGACATTGCAGGGCTCGTAAAAGGGGCTTCTAAAGGCGAAGGACTTGGCAATAAATTCCTCGCTAACATTCGCGAAACCGATGCAATATTGCACGTCTTACGTTGCTTTGACAACGACAATATCACTCACGTTGACGGCACGGTTGACCCGGTTCGCGACAAGGAAATCATCGACTATGAGCTTCAACTCAAAGACCTTGAAACCGTAGAGGCTCGCATTGCCAAGACACAAAAACAAGCTCAAACAGGTGGCGACAAAGTCGCAAAAATGCAATACGAAGTTCTCCGTCAGTTTAAAGATGCTCTTGATCAAGGGCTTCCGGCTCGTTCTGTGAAATTTGAAACTGCCGACGAACAAAAATTTGCAAAAGAATTATTCCTCCTCACCAACAAGCCTGTGATGTATGTATGCAATGTTGATGATTCTTCGGCTGTTAATGGCAACAAATATGTCGATGCAGTGAGAGAAGCGGTTAAAAACGAAGATGCACAGATTCTCATCGTGGCGGCTCAAACTGAAAGTGAAATAGCCGAGCTTGACACCTACGAAGAACGCCAAGAATTCTTGGCCGAAATAGGTCTCGAAGAATCAGGTGTGGCACGTCTCATCAGAGCAGCCTATGCCCTACTTGACCTTCAAACATACTTTACAGCCGGTCCCGACGAAGTGAGAGCTTGGACCTTCTTGCGTGGAAGCAAAGCACCGCAATGTGCCGGCATCATTCACACCGATTTTGAAAAAGGATTCATTCGCGCCGAAGTCATAAAATATGACGACTATGTTACCCTCGGAGGTGAAACAGCAGTCAAAGAAGCCGGGAAAATGGGTGTTGAAGGAAAAGAATACATCGTTCAAGACGGCGACATCATGCACTTCCGTTTCAACGTATAAGAATCCTCAATCAACAGATATTTATTTCACAAAACAAGAAGCCACTTCTCACGAAGTGGCTTCTTGTTTACTTGGAGTCCCAAGTTGTTTTTTTACAAACCTAACATAAAACACATTTACCATCTGTGCTATAAAAACACTAAAATTCTAACATTAAATACTAACCCTAAAAACTAATTCTTTTGAAAAAATTCTATTAACCTTTTGTCTTTAATCCTGCAATTGATTTTGTCTTCTTCAATTACAATGCAAAATTAACTACAAATATCCCTCGCGCGAGGCAGATATATACTCAATATAAATAAATATAGATACCCTATTTATGGTTATTGCTATCATTCAACAATTTAGGGGTTTTCATTATAGGGCAAAATATAGATTGAAATCAAGCATGAATTTCATCAATTTTGATATTTAAAGGCAAAATGAGCCGGAATTTCTCCCGTTTTTTGACTCCACAATAGCACTCCTTTGGGAGAATAACAATGAATGCGGCCCGATGAGACATAATTACGCGCATCTGTAATGTATATATCTCCCGTGATGGGGTGCACTGCAATGCCATGAGGCATTTTGATATTTACATCTGTCCCATCTTTAATTATTGCGTCATCAACAACACTATGAGTTTGCAGATTTATTATCGAATAGGATATGGCTGTTTTTCCGGTCAATTCATTTATAGCAGCACTATATACATAGGCCGAATCGCCATGAATCCACATATCACTGACCGGTGAATCAATTTCTTTCACCACCACATCAATCAACGGATCAATCACAAACAACCTTGACCCCACCTCGGCATTATCTCCACGCGATGTCACATAAATCATTCCATGTTTGTCGCGCTTTACCCGATGCAAGTTTATTGCAACATCAATATCGCGCACAACTACAAAATTATTTATATCTATGACCGATACAGTACGATCATAATTAGGGGCTCGATAACCGCCCGAATTAGCAACATACAGTTTGCCATTGCTCACCGCCATCTCCTCGGGCTGATACCCAACCTCTACACGGCCAACAACCGACAAGGATAACGTATCCACCTTATACACCGCCCCACGTGGCGCCTTAGGGTTGTCGGTCGTAGGTGATACATAGCTACTCACATACACATATCCTCCATGTCCTATCGCATAGCGGCAGTTGGGAATATCTATTTTTGAGATGCGCGTAGCATCAGTTGCTCGCATTACCTCAACCTTATGAGAACAATTTATTACGGCATACAACTTTGAGCCATAAATCTCCAAATCATTCCCAACATCTCCCAACTCCTTAACAACCGATGGATTACGCTCGGCATAGATGTTTTTTATGTATGTTCCGGTTGTTTCATCAAAATAATCAAGCGTGCTCTTATTCGAGCCCATGTTTCCCTCATTCAGCAAATAAAAACCATCTACGCCGGTAAAACGAGGCTCACCAACTTCAGTTGACGTTGATTGCTGAATATAGATATCCTCTCGGCAACCCGTCATGCAGATCACCAAGCTGCCAAGCATGACTATCTTAAAACCCAAGCCGAGTCTCATAACCCCATCATTTAAATTTTTCAACACCAGCAACTTCGGTAGAGCATTCTCCCAGAGGGCCATTAGCCTGAAGCACGCCTGTATAGATTTTTATAAAATCAATAGACTTTAACGCCACTTTTTTGCCATTTTCATCGATTGCGTCATCTATATCAAGGCCCGATTCAGAGACGGTATTGGGGTGGCTATCGGCATAGCCAGAATAACTCATCAAATCATATTTCCCAGTCGCATTATTATAATGTCCGTTGTCGGGCAATCGACGCCCGTTAAATTTCAATTCCGTGGTATTTGCAATCCACATTGGGAAGAAATCTTGAGTGTGAAAGCCACTATTTCGATTGATATAACCTTCATCTCCCGTTGTAGATCGCCAAGATATATACTGGTCATCAGTCGCATCAGCCGCGGGACGATAATAGGTCACCTCATATTCGGCACGTCCATTAAACGTTTGGTCGCCTTTAAGTTCACACCATATATCATCGGCCTTTCCGTTGCCATTTGTGTCACTCATGACCATTACAATACCCGGCTCGGCACTGCCATATCGCAATCCCTCTGTTGACGATGTTGCATATACGGCATTACCTTTTATGCGAAAGTCCTTAGCATTAGCTTTATTTTCAATTGGCGCCACCAATTTCAGCGTCACGCTTCCGCCCCACGCTCCCAACGATATCATATCACCATCATTCAGGCACTCTGTCGCCTTTTTATTCATCGTTTCTTGACTATCGCCCTCTTCATACTCCGGGGCCTCATTAACAAACTGTCCCGGTGCCGGAGAATAATCCAACACTTCAACCTTCACAAGCGTTGCCAACACTTCATCAGGAGTGGCACCCGGCTCTTCGGGTTCTGTTTCACTTTTATCACCTCCGCTACAACCTACGATCAACATCGCCATAGCAACAGCCATAAAACCCATTGGGCGAGTAAATTCAATCATTTTCATATCATATATTTACTTTAAATGTCATTTTAAAATTTCTTCCGGGCATAGGATAATTGAGTATAACCTCATAATCTTGATCAAAGATATTATTCACCTCCAATCCCACTCGACAACCAACCCCTCTAAGCTTGAAGTTTTTAAACAACGATGCATCATGAGTGTACCACGGTTGTTCATAATTAGCCGGGATATTTTCTTGGGCATTGTAACGTTCACCGGTATAGATAAAACTATAATTCAAATCCCACCCGGCCCACGACATACGTGCTGCAACCGAGCCCGAGTGCAACGGTATATATGGTATTTGATCGCCATAGTATGCATCTGATGGGTCGGTAAAATCTCTCGCTTTCTGATAGGTATAATTCAACCGTAATGCCATTTCCACATCAGCAACCTTTGCCGATGCATCAGCAGATAGTTCAAGTCCAAGAATCTCAACCTCGCCCAAATTTAGCATAGTCCATCTGAACTGCTGTCCCGACGGATAAGCTACAATCTTATTGGTGACTTTATTAAAATAAGCATCGGCCTGCAACGAAACACTCTTAATCAATGACTTAGAGAACGCTTTGCGCCACACATTTGACAAGCTATATTGATAGGTATATTCAGGCTCGAGATACTTGTTGCCTACTTCGGTATAGTACAAGTCATTAAACGTGGGCATTCTAAACGCTTTTTTGGTAAACGCATTGAGATGCCAGTCCACATTGCGCATTGGTTGCCACGACACAAACAGCGCCGGCGTCAGCTCGTCTCTATGAGTCGTATTACGTTTATGGTTGGTGTTATTCCCCACTCTATCCTGCAAGAAAGTGCCCAAAATACTCGCTTGCGCATCAACACCATATCCCCGCAAAGTTGTTGCAAGCGCCACCATCTCGGTAAACCTGCGAGGATACACAAAATTTGTCATATTGGAATTCAGTTTATTCCACTGAAAATCGGCCGACAATGATGCGTCCCACCAAGGAGTGATGCGAGTTAGATTCACTACCGACAAATATGCCTCTTGCTGGTGGTAGATATTATCTATATACAGCTCTTTAGGGTCATCACGCAAAAAATGGAGGTAATCATAAGCATACTTTGCATTTACCTTCATTTGGTATCGTTGACTGAAGATATTTTCCCATGAACCTTGAGCAAAGACATTACGATCCCACTGACGTTCTCCGTTGCGAAACACATTATTGACTATTGCGCCGGGAATTCCTCGTTCCGAATTATAAAAATATCCCTTGGCATTCCATCGACCGGTTGACGTAAAGCCAAACAATGACGCCTCAGCTCGCAATGCCTCGATATCACCATTCTGTCGTGTCGCAGTAGTATCGTAAGCTACTGTGTTATCAAGGTTCAACCTACGATAGCGAAACTTATACTTTCCATCGGATTGCACATATTCGGCACTTGCCGACAGACTCAAATGCCTATTTAATTGCCGCTCCCACACCAATTGGGGATTCACCAGCCCAAAACTTCCGGTTTTAAACTGAGCTATTACCCTTGATGTTTCCCCATCGGCCCATCGTGGGCGCTTGGTACGTATGTAGATCGTGCCCGACGAGCCAAAATCTTTAGCGCCTTGGAAAATATTACTCTTTTGGCCATTATACAACTGTATCTCCTCAATATTATCAAGGGAGTAACGCCCTAGATCAATCTGACCATTTTGAGCATTACCGAGCTGAACACCATCGTAAAATACGCCTATGTGATGCGTACCCATTGATCGGATATTCACCGTTTTTATTCCGCCAATACCACCAAAATCCTTTATTTGAACGCCCGAAAAGAAACGCAACGCATCGGCAACCGACTGCGAATTCAAACCCTGCAAAGCCTCTCCACTCAATGACTGTGCCGGTATTATCTCCTTCTTGCGATTCTCCACAACAATAACCTCTTGGACTTCAAGCACTGAATCCAAGTACTCATCTTGCACGTCATTAGCCATGACCCATTTTGGCAACGCCAAAACAATCAGCAAGACTAAAATACTATTTACTTCGCTATATTTCAAGGCAAAAAAAAATATCAATCAATTCAATTCTCACTTTCGACATTGAAATGATTGACGTTCCACCTTGCCTAAATGCAAAAGAAATCAGATACGTAGTCTCACTTTTTCATGCGAAAGCGACTAACGGCCACATTTCAGCGACCTCGGTTCCTGACTTCTCCGCTATGCAGATTTCACAGTTGCGCGACAGCACACGAATTTCACGTGTTTCCCGATAATTGTTCGGCAAAGTTACACAAAACCATTGAATTATTCAACGCAACACACAAAAATATGCATTTACGCGGTTATTTCTCGTGAACTGAGTCAAATATTTCAGCCGTTTTATGTATAAACGCAACTCACTATTGCGCATGAACATTATTTATGCTAATTTTGTTAATTGATAACTACCTAAACTGTGTGATATGAATAGCATGTACGAAATACTCATGGGTCTGCCTCTCTTTAAAGGAGTGAGCCATGAGCGCATATCTGAAATCATAGAAAAAGCCAAATTCCATTTTCTTAAATATCTCCCAGAGCAACAAATCATTACAGCCGGAGACGCCTGTACTCACATACGTTTTATAATATCGGGAAGTGCGCGAATACAAATTGAAAGCGCCGATGGGCGATTTAAAGTAGCTCAAACACTAAAGGCGCCAACAGTAATTGCTCCTGACTATCTTTTCGGCAAAGTAACTCAATACCCTTGCTCAGCCGTAGCTATTGAGCCGACAGGTATTTTGCAGATTTCTAAGAGCGATTACATGACAATCCTCAAAACCGATCAGATTTTCATGTTTAACTACCTCAACCTACTTTCTACAAACGCTCAAAAATCAATTGATGGAATTCTATCTCTTACCAACGGAAACCTTGAAGAACGCATAGCATTCTGGATAACTGCATTAACCCAACGTGACGGAGAAGATATCACCCTTGCATGCAAACAACGCGATCTTTACGCCCTGTTTGGAGTGCAACGGTCATCATTTATAGGCACTCTTGAATCAATGCGTCAAAAAAATCTCATCGAATTTGACCAAAATCAAATTAGAGTCATCTCTCGCCGAGAGCTTATGAGCATTCTTGACAAAACTACCGAATAATCAATTACCCTCCATAACGAAATAAAGCCGCTCCTCACGAAGCGGCTTTATTTCGTAACCCGGATTTACCGAGGTTATCAAACCTAACATAAAACACATTTACTATTATGCTTTTCGCATTAATCTAACAATCTATACTAACCCTAAAAATTCAATACCATGAATTGGTTTTCCATGTTTGCACTGCAAAGTTACAAGCATTTTTCACCGCGTAAAACAAAATATAGCATTTATATAGACAAATCAAACATATATCCATATCTATAGCACTGATATAGACAATATTATACTATATGACTAAAAACAGAAATATAGATTAAAATCAACTAAATCATCACGATTATACCATGAATATTTGTTGCTTTTGCATCAATTTCATACCTTTGCAACAAAAAATCAGGCACGATGAAATTACGTAGTTTACTCTTAACATTATTTGCAGGGCTAACCACCTTATCAATATACGCCAAAAAGCCCGCTTCATACAGCGATGCAATCAAGTGGCTCATTGAAGCCATTGACGACAACGAGCAATATGTATCACAACGTTTAGCCCATATAGACTCATTAAAAGCAATGGCAAACGAAGATGCGACTTCGGCGATGCTCTATGGGAAAATAGGAGATGAGCTCAAAGGGGTAGATGTTGATTCGGCAATAGCTTACTACCAAAAAGGGATTGATATTGCTCGCGCAAGGCACGACTCAATAGCAGCCCAACAACTTGAACTAAAGCGTGCAGCGATACTTCCAATTATCGGAATTGTCAAAGAGGGGGTTGAAATAATTGACTCCATCGAACAATCACACGTCTATCGCGAAAATCTCACACATTTTTATGCAGCTGCAAGCGGACTATACTTTAACGCAGCATCATTTTACCAACTGCCGGGGCTGAAAGAGGAATATCTCAATCGTGGTCTTCAGTACACCGACTCTTTAATGCAATTTATACCCACAGGGACAAACGACCGCCTTATATGTGAGGCGCAAGCAAGCGTAATCAGAGGAGATAAAGTTATCGCATCGGCATTGCTCGACGAGGTTCTCGCAAACGCCAAACTCTCAGAAAACATATACGCTCGAGCGGCCGGATTGCGTGCAGCTATTGCCGAAAGCTCAGGTAATGAAACAGAATCAATGCACTATCTTGCACTCTCGGCTCTCGCAGATATTAAAGCCGGCACACGTGAGACCACGTCCCTTCAACGGCTTGGAATGAAATTATACAACCATGGAGATGTCAAAAATGCCTATTCGTGTCTTATGCTCGCACTTAATAATGCCGTGCAATCGGGAGCTCGCATCAGGGCGATAGAATCCTCTCAAGCTCTCCCCATCATTGCACAAACTTTCCGCGAGCAAGATCAAAGAAAACTCACATGGCTGTTTATTCTCATTGTGTTACTATCTATCGCCCTAACTGTGATATGCTTCGTAATCATCGCACAGCGTCGGCGCAAAACCAGACTTGAGGAGCTTCGCAATACCCTCGCCAAGTCAAACTATGTAAAAGAAACCTATATCAGCCGCTTCCTAAGCTTATGCTCTATATATATTGAGCGTCTTGAAGAGTTCAATCGTATGGCCGGTCGCAAAATAACAGCAGGCCAGATTGATGATTTATACCAATCTATCAAATCGGGAAAACTGCTCACAGAGCAACGACAACTATTTTTTGAAATATTTGATGATGCATTCGTCAATATATACCCAACTTTCATCAATGAAATCAATAGGCTATTTACATCTGACAAGCAAATTAGTCTTGACGGAAAGAAAGGCCTCTCAACCGAGCTAAGGATTTTAGCCTTCATGCGCCTTGGCGTTAACGATAATTCTCAAATCTCACAATTCACCGGACTATCGCTAAACACAATCTACACCTATCGCACTAAAATGAAGAGCCGGGCTATAAATCGCGATTCTTTTGAATCTGACATCATGAAAATCGGAGAAATCGGAGACCAAGAGATTTGAATTGAGCCCTAAAATACAGGCAAAACCGCCATATTGAAATCTATATTTTACATAGACTAATAATCGGCATATATTTCTAATATTCAATGTGATTCAAAATAGATTTAGGTTATTTTTGTCTATATCGCATCTCAAAGATTCAACGGCATTTGTAATATAGCATTAACTTTGCAGAAAAGATTTGAAGTATCTATAAAAACAGCATACGAAAAAACGATTTTGTACAATAGGTCGTGAGACTCATCAAAATCAATTTAAGGATAAAAAGATTGTTTTATGTTAATTTATTTATGTGTACCTCTCCTCGAGGTTTTATAGTGTGACATCGCGAGACGTCACACTATTTTTATACTCAACAAACAAAAAATAGCATCGCGCTGGGCTAATCCCGGAAAGTCACACCGTCTATATCTCCAAGGCGAGCTGATAGCTGGTCAAGATAATCGGTCCTAATGCTTAGGACCATCGCACAAGAGTTATCAAAAGTCTGCTCCACAATCTTCACACCGGAATCTTTGACAACTCTCATCACATCGTTCATAGACAGATATGGGAAAGTGAACGAAACTTCTGCCATTTCGTGACATTCTATAATAGTTCCGGCGTTAATGGCCTCACGAGCCGCTTCCCGATAGGCCACAATCAACCCCGAAGTACCTAATTTTATACCTCCAAAATATCGTACGACGACTATAACGATGTTAGTGAGATTAAATGAGTTGATTTGCCCCAAAATGGGTTTCCCGGCCGTACCACTTGGCTCACCATTGTCATTGCTTTGAAAATCAGTGCGAGACGCGCCGAGCATATAGGCCCAACAGACATGGCGAGCATCAAAATATTCTTTTTGATAGCGAGCAATTACGCTTTTAGCCTCAGCGACACTTTCCACAGGAACAGCAAAAGCGAGAAACTTACTCATTTTCTCTTTATAAATACCCTCTGAGGGATTTTCAAGTGTGTAGAAAGTGTCGCCCATGTTGCATTATATTTTTTGCAAATTTACAACAATAGATTTGCATTTCAAAATCACGCAACACTCACCTTAAACGGCAAAAAGCAAGGTTTATGTATTCAAAGCCTTATAGGTCGGAAGGGAGGTCAATTCCCAGGGCCCTAGCGACTCCTTTGCCATATTCAGGGTCGGCTTTGTAGCAATTGCGCACATGACGTTGCTTTATAAACAATTCGGCATCGCCCATTGATCGAGCCGTATTTTCAAACAGCAATTGCTTCTCTTCGTCGGGCATAAGCCTAAACAAATCGCCGGGCTGGCTATAATAATCGTCATCATATTGGCGCTCGTCATAATTATAGGCATCACCTGAAAGTGCCAACGGAGGTTCTTTTAGCGCAGGATTATCTTTCCATTCGCCATAACTATTTGGCTCATATCCCTTTGCGGCCCCATAGTTACCATCAACCCTCATTGCTCCATCACGATGAAATGCATGCACCGGACAGCGAGGCCTATTCACCGGGATTTGTTCGGCATTTACACCCAGGCGGTATCGTTGAGCATCACCATAGGAGAACAACCTTCCTTGCAACATCTTGTCGGGAGAAAATCCTATCCCGTCAACAATATTCATAGGGTTAAATGCCGATTGCTCAACGTCGGCAAAATAATTTTCAGGATTGCGATTTAATTCAAGAATCCCCACGTCGTGCAACGGGAAATCGCCATGAGGCCACACTTTTGTCAGGTCAAACGGATTGATGTGATAGTTCCGCGCTTGTTCCTCACTCATTAATTGAACTTGAAATAGCCATTGAGGATAATCGCCTGCCTCAATGCTATTGAAGAGGTCACGTTGGTGCGACTCTCTATCATAAGCAATAATAGCCGCGGCCTCCTCATCAGTAAGACACTTAATGCCCTGAAGAGTGCGCAAATGAAATTTCACCCATGTGCGTTTATTATCCTTGTTTATGAAGCTATAGGTGTGACTTCCAAATCCATGCATGTGACGATACGAAAGAGGAATGCCACGAGGGCTCATAGTGATTGTGATTTGATGTAGCGCCTCAGGCAACAACGTCCAGAAATCCCAATTATTATTGGCACTACGCATGTTTGTTTTAGGGTCTCGTTTTATTGCATGATTTAAATCGGGAAATTTCAGCGGGTCGCGCAAGAAAAATACAGGAGTATTATTCCCTACCAGGTCCCAGTTTCCTTCCTCAGTATAAAATTTCATGGCAAATCCACGTATATCACGCTCAGCATCAGCAGCGCCTCGCTCTCCTGCCACAGTTGAAAATCTGACAAAACATTCGGTTGTTTTCCCTATTTCGCTAAATATCGCAGCACGAGTGTATTGGGTAATATCATGCGTGACAGTAAACGTACCAAAAGCCCCGGAGCCTTTTGCATGCATACGTCTTTCGGGAATTACTTCGCGGTCAAAATGTCCAAGCTTTTCCAAAAACCAAGGATCTTGCATTAAAACAGGACCACGCACCCCGGCAGTTTGGGTGTTTTGATTATCGGCAATAGGTCGTCCATTGGCTGCCGTCAATTTCTTGTTGTTCATTGTAGGTAAGATTAAGTGGATAAATATGTGTTATATCTCACTTTAAGAACAACATTTTTTCACTTAAAGTTCACAGTCTTAAAGTTTGATAATCTGAGACTTTTCTTTTGTCAATGAGACCATATCGGTTGCAACTATATGTTTTTTCTATGACATTATAGTTTTTATCTGTTGCATTAATTGAAATTGAGATGTAACTTTGTGGTATAAAAATTAAGAAAATAAATTTGTATAATATCTAATATTGAAAACTATGGCTACTAAATTTTTTAAATGCAATCATTGTGGAAATGTAATCGTGAAAGTTGTTGACGCTAACGTGCCTGTTCAATGCTGTGGCGAAAACATGAAAGAACTTGTTGCTAATACTGTTGACGCAAGCGCCGAAAAACATGTTCCCGTTGTTACTCGCATTGATGAGAATACTTTAAAGATTGAGGTTGGAAGTGTTGCACACCCAATGTTGCCCGAGCATCACATATCGTTCATCTACGTTGAAACTGCAACAGGTGGCACACTTATTAATTTGGGAGACAAGCCTGAAGCATTGTATCACACATGCAATGGAGAGCCCATCGCAGTGTATGAATACTGCAACCTTCATGGACTTTGGAAGGTTGAGCTCTAAGGAGTGACTGTTGAGGGCTTGTCTAAATTTGATTCGCGCGAGCCTTTCGCCAAAGTTGCCAAGAGTTAATGGTATTTTGCCAGAACACATAGGCCGCCGGACCAATTGAGGCGATTGGATTTAGATAGGTAAGAGCAAGCCACACAGCAAGAATGGTGTTTTTTTGCCCTAATCCTTGCCCTCCCATAACTTTGTCACCGTATAGTCCTCCGAGCTTGCGCCCAAAGAAAAACTGACAACAACATACAATGCCCGAGCATACAGCTATAAGCAGTATCTCGGGTATTTTTTCCGATGGCTCTTTCATGACAAACGACACAGCTTTGCCCACCACAATGAATAATGCTACCGACCAAATATAGAACGAGACAGACTGTCGCGACGATATTGCTTCGTGAAACTTGGGCGTGGCCCAACGCAATAGCATAGCCAGAAGAAGGGGTATGAGAAGCATTGGCAACACTTTGGAACATATAGCCAATGAAGAATCTACAAAGCTCAATTGAGGCTGATCGCCTATGATGGAAAACAATATCGGGGCAAGAATAGCTACGGCAATATTGCTCAACACCGAAAAAGTCGCAAGCTGCGAAATGTTTCCGCCAAGCATACCCGTGATAACCGGGGCAGCTGTTGCCACCGGACAAAATGCGCAAATGAATGCCGCTTGAGCAACAGTGGACCCTAACGGCAGGGTTATTAAATACACAACTATTGAGCCTGCGATCTGCAAACACAAAAGCCACCACGAAAGTCGCGAAAATCGCAGTTGTCCTACGTCAATGCGACAAAACGTGATAAGCAACATCGTGAAGATGAGATATGGCGACAAAAACGCTATTTTCTCAATAAAATCGTGAAAGAACACACCCCCAACCATCGCAATAGGGAGCATCCAGGGCTTAATACGCCGACGAAAAGAAGCTAAATTCATTCTGCAAAATTACAAAAATAATGTGGCATCGTAATGATGCCACATTATTTCTACACATTTTCCTAATTTTATTCTTTGGGGGATTTTCGGTCAAAGAATGGATTTTTAGATGATGCGGAGATTGCAATTGCGAAAACTTGCCTACAACCGTCTAATATATTCAACCGCTGTGCTGCCAATCCTGCAGAGAATAATACTCGCGTATCCAATCTCATATCTGCCGCCATGGCACATGCCGAGCCGATGGCAATACCCACGTCAACCGAATTGATTTGACAAGGCACCGACATGGGCTTTTCGGCGCAGGAATTATATCCACAATGGGCACAATTCAGTCCTTGAGGAAGGTCGTGAGAGCCTATCAACATCACACACTCGGCCTGTCGTATATTGGAAGCATCACGCAAGAAAAACTTCATGCCATGTTCAAGCACCATCTGCTCCATTTTAACAGCAAGGCGTTCTATATCATCACCTTCGATAATTGCAATTTCAATGATGTCAACACCTTTACCCTTGGGAGCCGTGCGTGCAGCAGTCATCATTTGAGAGGCTGCGGCAATCACTTGTTCATGACGTTTTTCTCGTTCGTTGATAATCATTTTTAGCAAATTAAATTATTAGCATTGCGTCGCCATAAGCGCCAAAACGATATTTCTCTTTCACTGCCACATCATAGGCATTCATCACCTTGTCGTAGTCGCCAAATGCAGCCACCATCATGAGCATGGTAGAGTATGGCAGGTGGAAGTTACTAATGAGAGAGGTGATTACCGAGAAATCATAGGGCGGGAAAATAAATTTGTTGGTCCAACCCGAGTAGGTTTTCATGTGTCCACCCATGCTCACTGCACTTGCAATACCACGAAGCACAGAAGTGCCTACTGCACAAACTTGACGTTCCTCGTCCTTGGCACGATTCACACGATCCACCAATTGCTGAGAGACCTCCATTTGTTCTGAATCCATGCGGTGTTTGGTCAAGTCTTCCACATCAATTTCGCGGAAATTACCCAATCCGGAGTGCAATGTAAGGAAAGTTTGGTCAACACCCTTAATTTCAAGACGTTTGAGCAATTCACGGCTAAAGTGCAACCCTGCTGCCGGAGCAACAACCGCGCCCTCATTACGTGCAAAGATACATTGATAGCGAGTGACATCGTCCTCAACCGGCTCGCGCTTGATATAGTCGGGTAGTGGGGTTTGACCTAAGCTAAACAATGCCGATTTAAACTCCTCGTGGCTACCATCGTAGAGAAATCGCAAAGTGCGACCACGAGATGTTGTATTATCAATAACTTCGGCCACCATTGACTCGTCTTCGCCAAAGTAAAGTTTGTTTCCGATTCTGATTTTGCGTGCGGGCTCCACCAAAACGTCCCATAGTTTGTGCTCGATATTCAGTTCTCTCAAAAGGAACACTTCGATGCGCGCACCTGTTTTCTCCTTATTGCCGTCCAACTTAGCCGGGAACACCATCGTGTCATTAAACACCATCACATCACCATCATCAAAGAAATTGATTACATCTTTGAAAATGAGGTGTTGAATTTCGCCCGTCTTACGGTTCAATACCATAAGTCGCGACTCATCACGTTGCTCAGCAGGTTCTTGAGCAATCAGTTCTTCGGGCAATTTGAATTTAAACTGAGATAATTTCATCGTTATTATATTTATTTTTTTGATTAATCTTTTTTGTTATCGTCTTGAGGCATCACTATATCAATAGAATTTAGCATCTGAATCATCTCCTCGACTTGCATGCAACGGTCAATCGTCACCTCTCCCACTCTTGTACGTCTCAAGGCTGTGAGGTGAGCACCTGAACCAAGCGCCTGACCGATATCACGCGCCAATGCTCTGATATAGGTCCCTTTACTACATACAACACGCACCGTTAATGAATTTTGAGCATACTCCATCAGTTCCAATTCATCAATGACGAGCAACTTTGGCTTCAGTTCCACTTCTTGGCCTTTTCGAGCCATTTTATAAGCTCGTTTACCATCAACCTTGCAAGCCGAAAATGCCGGTGGCACTTGCTGGATTTCGCCAACAAAATCAAGCAGAGTCTTCTCAACGAGTTCACGAGTTATGTGCTCAGTGGGATATGTAGCATCAATCTGAGTTTCCAAATCAAACGACGGAGTTGTGGCACCGAGAGCCATTGTCGCAATATACTCCTTCACTCCTGCTTGAAGATTGTCAATATCTTTTGTGGCTTTTCCTGTGCACACAATCATCACCCCTGTTGCCAAGGGGTCGAGAGTGCCGGCATGGCCAACCTTCAAACGCTTAACGCCGAGGCGTCGTGTGAGAGTTCCACGCACACGTTTTACGGCATCGAAAGAGGTCCAATGCAATGGTTTGTCAATATATAATATTTCGCCTTTTAACGGGTCAAACATAGAGATTGAGTATTACATTATTTGAAGATTCATGCCACAAGCAAGCATTATGAGTATCGCTGATCCCACAATGATGCGGTACCACCCAAATGCTTTAAACCCATGTTTTGACACAAAACTTATGAAAAACTTAATAGCCAAAACAGCTACAATAAATGCCACAACATTACCAATTATGAGGACGTAGAGATTATCCATAAAAATCTCAGAGCCGTGGTCTTTATACAACGAAAACATCTTATAGACTGTTGCTGCAAACATTGTTGGAACTGCCAAGAAAAACGAGAATTCGGCAGCTGCCTTGCGAGTCATCTTTTGAGCCATACCGCCCACAATAGTCGCCATTGAGCGAGAGACCCCCGGAATCATTGAAATACATTGGAAGAGACCAACCATGAGGGCGCGTTTCTCTGTAAGCTTGGTATCTTCACTCCCTTTATTGAATATTTTATCACAAAACAACATAAATATACCGCCTATAACGAGAGTTACCGCAACAACCCACACTTTTTCAAGCATTTGATCGATGGCATCACTGAACAATAGGCCAAACACTGCCGCCGGAATGAATGCAATGAAAAGTTTCCAATAGAAATCATATCTAATGATGAGGCGTCGTAGCAGAGGGGTTCCTTCGGGAATCGGCTGATTATTGAGTTGTACAAACTTTTTCCAATAGAGCCACACTACCGACAGAATAGCGCCAAACTGAATTATAAAAGTAAACGCTTTGACAAACGGAGTACTCTCAACGCCTAAAAGATTTTGAGCAATTATCATGTGTCCGGTCGATGATACCGGGAGGAACTCAGTGAGACCCTCAACTATAGCAATAATAATTGACTGTAATATATCCATTATTCGCTAATTTTTTTCTTACGTGGACGATATATTATCGCAAATCCCATAAACACAAATCCCAAGAACGCGAGAGTTGGACCAACAACAATGCGTCGTGTGCTGAATATTTCGGGATTGAATTCTTCGGGAGTAGATGCCCCTCCCAACATGAGCAGAAAGCCAACGACAATCATCAACGCGGCAATTGCCATGAGTATGAAGTTTTTCTTATCAAGGGGCAACACAACTCGTTCTTGAGGGAGTCCATCGGTTTTAGAGTTGTTATTTGTCACATATTTATACTCGGTGACATGAGTTGATTTGTTGTTTAATAATCGAGCCATTATATTTATAGTTATTAACTGTTTACATTATCATTTAAACATATCATCATAGTCGATGCGTATGTATTTGTTTGTTGCAAGCAACGCTGCTAATGCGCAGATGAGTACACCAACAACCATTATCGCGGCAAAAACCACTATAATTGCATTAAACGAAATAGCTTGTAACACTGAAGAGTCAAGCGAATTCAAATAATACAACAATGCCCCGAGAATGGCGATTGCCACGACTGAGGCAACAATGCCATGAATCACATTATTTATGATAAATGGACGGCGAATGAATCCGGCCGTAGCACCCACCAATTTCATTGTGTGAATAATAAATCGGCGCGAATAGACAGTGAGCCTGACGGTATTATTAATCAACACAAACGAAATCAATATCAATGCAGCGGCAACGATGAACAGAATCAACGCAATGCTGCTAATGTTACGATTGATTGATTCAACAACTTGAGAATGCACTTTCACCTCGGCCACAAAGTCCATTGCGGCAAACTTCTGCGCTAACGAAGAAATGCTATCAATGTGGGCATATTCATTTTTGAGTTTCACCTCAAATTCAGGGCTAAAAGGATTCACACCCAATAACTCGATTAAATCTTCACCCGTTTCCTCCTCCCACTTGTTCAATGCATCTTGAGCTGAGAAAAATTTAAAATTTGACACATAGTCCTCATTGGTCCAAATCTGTTTCAACGCATTAACCTGCTCCACCGAAGCATCTTCGCGCAAAATCACATCAAATCCCATGTTTTCACGAATGCTTTGCGTCACCGAATTGGCAGCAACGGCCATGAACGCCACAATACCCAACAGCAACAACACCAGAGCTACGCTGATAGTTGAAGTTATTTGAGCGCTGAAAACCGATATTACTTGATGCTTTTTCTTTTCCATAACAATCTTTCAAATATAGAAAGGGGAAATATACTGCAAAATTAATACATAAAAAAGGCGAAGTCAATAGAAGGGAGCTAAAATATCAAGAAAAAATGTTATCTTTGCAGCCAAATTTGCTCCGATGGATAAAAAAATGAGAGAAAATAAAGTATTACGTATCGTGTCAGCATTGTTGTTGACATTGTTCCTGTCATATCAGGCAGGCATCTCATTTTTCACCCACACCCACACAATAAACGGAGTTGTCATAGTTCACTCCCACCCTTACACCGGCGATAGCCACATCCATAGCGATGCTCAAATCTACGCATTGTCACAAATTTCCACTTTCTATGGAGAAGAAGCTATTGACCACAGTCACATTGGAGCTACTTATTTAATAACCGAAAAAATAGGAGTTGAAACAACTGCTCCAAGTCTCATCTCGGCCCACCTTTGTTGTTCCCAATTTAGGGCTCCACCGTTTGGTTGCTAATCTCTTTACGACTGCCATACCCATGTATGGCATACTGAGTCGTGTACCCTCACACCAAAATTTTTCAATCTGTGAATGTGAATATTGCCACATTCATACACTTCAAATGCAACTAAACAACTTTTCTCAACATGAAAAAAATATTCATGCTGCTTGCATTCATCGTGATGAGCGCAGCAGTAACCGCGTATAGCACAGAACAAAATCACAACCACCCTCATAACCACAAACATGACCATCGCCATGGAAATTCTATCTATGGACACGTAATCCAATCAGACACAGAAGAAGATGTCGCCTATGCTGCCGTACTCATAGTAGAAAATGGCATGGGAATGAATGCCGATGAATATGGCAAATTTCAATTCAATCACCTTCCCGCAGGTGAATACACCTTGCGAGTGCAACTCATAGGCTACAAAACTCAAGAAGTAAAAGCAACGGTAACTAACGACAAGCCATTGGACCTTCACATTAGATTAGACGTAGAGGGACTTGTGGCCGACGAAGTCGTAGTGTCGGCAAGTCGCAATGCCGTGAGACGTTGCGAAGCGCCTGTAGTGGTGAACGTATTGAACACCAAGCTATTTGAACAGACAAATTCTACCGACCTTGCCAAATCTCTAAACTACCAATCGGGGCTGAGAGTCGAAAACAATTGTCAAAACTGCGCATTCCCACAAGTGCGCATCAATGGTCTTGAAGGACCTTATTCACAAATACTTATCAACAGCCGTCCTGTTGTTAGCGCATTGTCGGGCGTCTATGGATTGGAACAAATTCCGGTTAACATGATTGACCGCATCGAAGTAGTGAGAGGTGGAGGCTCGGCATTGTTTGGCGCAAATGCCGTAGGTGGCACCATCAACATCATCACCAAAGAACCGGTCGAAAATAGTTTCAGCGCATCGTCAACACTTTCGTGCATGGACGGAGATGCATGGGAGCAGGTGGTTAACGCCAATGCATCATTGGTATCATCAGATGGCACTTACGGGATTGCCTTATATGAAAGCTACCGCAATCGCAATCCTTATGATCGCGACGACGATGGTTTTTCTGAAGTTGGAAAGCTCAATGCCAACACCTTCGGATTGAATGCCTACTACAAGCCAAGCCACTATGGCAAACTCAACATAGAGTATCACACCACCAACGAATTTCGCCGCGGAGGCAACAAATTTGACTTGGAGCCCTTCCAAAGCGACATCACCGAGCAAACAAAGCACATCATCAACAGTGGAGGTGTGAGCTTCGACCAATTTTTTGACGGCTACAAACACAAAATGTCAATTTACGGCTCGGTTCAACACATTGACCGCAACAGCTACTATGGAGCTCAACAAAACCCCGACGCCTACGGTAAGACCGATGACATCACTTGGGTAGGTGGTGCAATGTATGTTGGCAACTTCGATAAAGTGTTGTTCTCTCCCGCAACGTTTACAGCCGGAGCCGAGTATCAAAACAACTCCATGCACGACGTGATGGTAGGATACAATCGCGACATGAAACAAGACGTGGAGATTGTTGGCGGATTTGTTCAAAATGAATGGAAAATGCGTTTATTCACATTGATGGCCGGATTTCGCATCGACAGCCACAACCTCATCGACAATCCCATCTTCAGCCCTCGCGTAAACTTCATGTACAAGCCCACCGACAAGTTTCAAACACGCTTGACCTGGTCAACCGGATTCCGTGCACCTCAAGCCTACGATGAAGATCTGCACATTACTGCCGTGGGAGGTGAAGGCACTCTGATATCACTTGCCGACGGATTGAAACCCGAAAAATCAAATAGCTTCAGCGGATCAATCGACTGGGTATTTAACGTCGGACATTGGCAAGCCAATATGTTGGTTGAAGGTTTCTACACCGATTTGCGTGATGTATTTGTGCTTGAGATGATTGGCCACGACGAGCAAGGAAACATGTTGCAAGAACGTCGCAATGGTAGTGGCGCAAGAGTGTATGGTGCTAACCTTGATTTCAAAATTGCACATGGCAAAGATTTGGCTCTTCAACTTGGATTCACAGCACAACGCAGTCGCTACAAAGAATATGAATATTGGAGTGAAAGCGAAGGTGTAGCCCCTATCAAAAACATGACACGCACCCCCGACTACTATGGCTATTTCACATTAAGTGGCTCTCCATTTAAAAACTTTGACTGGTCATTGTCAGGAATTTACACCGGAAAGATGTATGTACCTCACTTCGCCCCCGATTTCTCATCAATTCCCGAAGGGTATGAATACACCTATATAGAAAATGACATTATGGAGCGCACACCATCGTTTTTTGATTTGAATGTCAAATTAAATTACACATTTATTCTCAAAGACCACCTTAAGTTGCAGCTCAATGCCGGAGTGCAAAATATCCTCAACGAGTTCCAAAAAGACCTTGACAAAGGAGGCTATCGCGACTCAGGCTACTTCTACGGCCCCACCGCACCACGCACATTCTTTATCGGATTCAAAATATACAATTAAAAGCCCCAACTAAATAATCCGAAAAGAGCTAACGCAAATCAAAAAAAACAACCAATACGATTATAATGGCGTGACCGCTAAATAGGACACGCCATTTTTTCAATCCATTTGAGCCCTCATAGTTTTAGCCGCCCCAAATTATTGATGATTTTTAGAGGTTTCCCTAATTAAGATATATGTTTTGCCATCAACACCATCAAACGAGATGCAATAGGTTTTATACTCTTTATGCGACAAAATATGATTCGCATCAAGTTCCTCTACTATAATCCTTTCGTTATAATTACCCAGGCACATATATATTCCCGTCATACACCCAACATAAGGTTCCTCCGGTTTATCTCCAACTTTTTGAGTTATCTCATAATTGCCCGAATTAAGCAACTTGATTATTTCATCATAAATATCAGTTTGTTCGTTCATAATATTTATTGTGCTAATTTTAGTCGTTCCACCTAAAAGTTAAAAATCCATTTCTGCAAATTTAAGAAAAAAGTTCCAATTTATGACCTACAAACAAACATATTTGACATATTGTCGCTCTTGATAGTTTTAAGTTATAAGATACCACATCTCACAATGGCGTTATTTAGCGTAGTTTGTGGTGGTTGAAGTGGTGGGCGGTGTGGAAAATGAAGGATAAAAAGCCTATGACGCATACTGCCGTTGCAACGTAGTAGGCTGCATGATAAGAGAGGTGTTGTGCCACTGAGCCGCCAAGCATCACCCCTATGCCAAGACCTAAGTCCCATGAGGTGAGGTAGGTTGAGTTGGCAGTACCTCGTCGGTTGTTTGGCGCGAGGTCGATGAACACCGTTTGGAATGAGGGGCACATTGCACCATATCCGCATCCAAGAATCAGTGCTGAGGCATAGTACCCTTCGGGAGAACGCCATAAGACGAAAGAAAGATACCCTATAATCGTTAATACCATTCCCACCCCAATGTTGCGAGTGAGCAGTCCTCGTTTTACCCACTGAGCCGAAAGCAATCGCGCACCAATGAGTCCGATTGCCAATAGCAAGAAGAACAATCCACTACCTCCCTCTATCCCAATCTCATCTTTTCCATATATTGCAACATAGGTTGAAAGAATCCCATAGGCAAATGAAAAAAATATCACCATTGAGCTTTCAGGCAACGCATTTGTGAGGAAAAAGCGATCGAGCGAGATGGGTTGTTTGCCCGGAGTACATTCGCGACGTGGAGTTTTGATTGACGCATTCAGCATGAGTCCGATAGCCGACGACAGCAATGCAGTGAGAAAGATGTATTCGGGCAAGATATTGTGGTCATACATATACATTGACAACGATGGCCCTATGGCCATGGCAAGGTTGTTGCTCACTCCATAATACCCGATACCCTCAGCTCGGCGTGATGGTGCAAGGACATCAATCGCCATTGTGCTATTGGCAACCGTCACCGCCCCAAATGTAAACCCATGCATGGCTCTAATTATTGCAAATAGCAACAGAGTCCCGGCCAATAAATATCCGGCAAAGAATATGAAAAATGCGAAATAACATATAAGTAACACCGGTTTGCGTGGGAAACTATCCACAATAAACCCACCAAATGGTCGCACAACGAGGGCCGTTACCGTATATCCCGACAATATAATACCTATCAGTTGTTTATCGGCATCAAAGGTGTCCCGCAGATAGAATGGCAACATCGGCAACAACAAGTAAAAGGAGAAGAAGAGCAGGAAATTGGCCGAACATACGGCTATATAGTTCCTGTTCCACAGCACCTCCTTGGGCTGAGAAATCGCCTTTTCCATAAAACGTGTAATTATTATACCAATTCAGCTATCAACGTCGCCGAAGACGCATCAATGACTTTTACGTTGACAATGTCTCCAATGCGATGGTTTCCACGTGGAAATACCAAAGTTTTATTTTGCTGATTGCGACCGACAAATTGCTCTTTGCTGCGTTTTGAAACGCCTTCGACAAGCACGTCAAACGTCTTGCCTATATCTCGGCGATTTGACTCAAGCGACAATTCGTTTTGCAGTGCAATCATACGATTCAGACGCTCAATTTTCACCTCTTCGGCAATATTGTCGGGGAGGTGACGGGACGCCATTGTTCCGGGACGCTCGGAGTATTTAAACATAAATGCTGCGTCAAACCCCACTTCACGCATAAGCGAGAGTGTTTCTTGAAAATCCTCCTCGCTCTCATCGTGAAATCCGGTGAACATATCGGTCGAAATTCCACAATCGGGGATAGCTCGGCGTATTGCTTGAATGCGATCAAGGTACCATTCGCGAGTATAGTGGCGATTCATCGCCTTTAGCACCGCATTGCTGCCCGATTGCACCGGCAGATGAATGTGATTGCAAATATTTGGATAACGAGCAATCGTATCGATAATCTCGTCGGACATATCCTTCGGGTGAGAGGTAGTGAAACGCACTCTCATCTCAGGTGCCGCTTCAGCCACCATTGCCAGCAAACGTGCAAATGTCACAACGTCACCTTCGGGCGACTCATAACGATAGCTGTTCACATTTTGTCCGAGAAGAGTCACCTCCTTAAATCCCTTGGCTTGTAAATCGGCCAACTCATTCAAAATGCTTGCCGCTTCTCGGCTTCTCTCACGCCCACGAGTATAAGGGACTATACAATAGGAGCAGAAATTGTTGCAACCACGCATGATGCTGATGTATCCGCTCACAATATTTCCTGTGATGCGAGCCGGAATGATATCACGATAGGTCTCGGTTGTGCTCAATTCAACATTTATAGCCTTTTCGCCTGCCTCAACAGCGGCAAAAAGATTTGGCAAATCAAGGTATGAATCAGGTCCTGCAACCAAATCTACCTCATAGTCGTTAATCAACGTATCTTTCACCCTCTCGGCCATGCAACCGATTACGCCCACGATGAGTCGATGGCCTTTTCTTTTGCGTCGCATAGCGGCCAACATCGTAAGTCGAGAAACGATTTTTTGTTCGGCATTATCCCTGATAGAACACGTGTTAAGCAACACTGCATCGGCTTGCTCAATATTATCGGCCAACGAGTATCCTGCCATCTCCATAACAGACGCTACTACTTCGCTATCGGCCACATTCATTTGACAACCATAGGTTTCAATAAACAATCGTTTGTCAAGAATTTCATTATTCTTAGTTGTTGTCATAGTCACTTTTTTACTTGAATTTGCACCGACAAAATGAGATAAACCCATAAAAAACTTTGTCAATACAAATAGAATTGCCTAATTTTGTGCAAAATTAGCAAATGATGTGGATAAAGTCAAACTAATTATCATTATTTTCATTGCCGTTATCACGGCAATTGTGCGCTCCAGCAAAAAAGCGAAGCAAGCACAGGAGGAGCAACTGCGTCGCAAAATTTCTACTTCGCCAAACAATGGCGAAGACTTTCACGACGAGTTTAGATTCCTATATAATGATGAGAATAATCATCAAAATCCACCTCAAAACACCTCAAAACCCTCTCCGGGAACAAAAGTTGCCGAAGAAGGTGTCAGAGTCACAACCGATGTCCCCGATAACGGCTATGATATTTATCAAGAATCAAACGAAGACGATAATACCGAATATTGGCGACAAGCAATTATCAACGCAGAAATATTAAAAACGAAATTCTAAACATAAACTAAACAAAATTATCACGACATGGCTATCCCTTTTATTTCAGCACAAGAAGCAGCTGAGCATATAAAGCATGGCGACAATGTGGGTTTCTCTGGCTTTACAGCCTCAGGAACACCCAAAGTGGTGACCGAAGCACTTGCCGAAAAAGCCGTTAAAGAGCATGAGCAAGGCCACGAGTTTAAAATCAATATTTTCACAGGTGCATCTACCAACGACCACGTAGATGGTGCGCTTGCACGTGCCAACGCTATCAACATGCGCACCCCCTATCAAAGTAGCGCCGATTTGCGCAAACGTCTTAATGCTCACGACGCTCATTACTTTGATTTACACCTTTCTGAATTGGCACAAAAACTTCGTTATGGTGTATTTGGCAAGCTCAATGTAGCTATCATCGAAGCAGCTGATATTGATGACAACGGAGAAATTATTCTTGGTACCGGCATGGGTATTGCTCCCACAATTGCAATGTTGGCCGAAAAAGTTATCGTAGAGCTTAACGAAGCCCTCCCTAAATCAATCAGAGGACTACATGACGTGTATTTACCCGCCGATCCCCCATATCGTCGTGAGATACCTGTTTACAAAGCAAGCGACCGCATCGGTAGCCCTGTGCTAAAAGTAGATCCCGCTAAGATTGTAGGTATCGTTAAGACCAATGCCAAAGATGGTGTTAAGAGCTTCACTGAGCCCGACGAGACAACAATGCTCATCGGTCAAAACGTGTGCAACTTCTTGCTCAATGAACTTCGTGCAGGACGCCTTCCCAAATCGTTCCTTCCAATGCAATCGGGCGTAGGCAATGTTGCAAATGCTGTTCTACATGGTCTTGGCGAAGTAGATGAGATTCCACAATTTGACATGTACACCGAAGTGATTCAAGACTCTGTTGCCGAATTGATGAAAAAAGGCAAATGTCGCTTTGCAAGTACTTGCTCAATGACATTCTCAGACGCCATGATGGACGAGGTTTTGGCCAATATGGATTTCTTCCACGACAAGATTCTCATTCGCCCCGGCGAAATCTCTAATAACCCCGAAATCGTGCGCCGTCTCGGTCTTATCACCATGAACACTGCGCTCGAAGCCGACATCTTCGGCAATATCAACTCAACTCATGTGCTCGGCACTAAGATGATGAATGGTATTGGTGGCTCCGGCGACTTCACTCGCAACGGATACCTCTCAATCTTCAGCTGTCCTTCAATCACCAAAGGCGGTCTCATCAGTAACATCGTTCCAATGGTGTCACACCTTGACCACAGCGAACACTCTGTTGATGCTCTCATCACCGATCAAGGTATTGCCGACCTTCGTGCTAAAGATCCGGTGCAACGTGCC
Source organism: Muribaculaceae bacterium (assembly GCA_017505535.1). Taxonomy (GTDB): domain Bacteria; phylum Bacteroidota; class Bacteroidia; order Bacteroidales; family Muribaculaceae; genus RGIG4079. Next base: position 60,307 of record JAFVPD010000014.1, on the reverse strand, counting down.
GAAACAATCATTGAAAACTGTGTACACCCCGACTATAAACAATTACTTTGGGATTACCTCAAACTTGGCAAGGGTGGACAAACTCCTCACACACTCAATGCAGCGCTCGCATTCCACACCGAATTTGCTGCATCGGGAGATATGCGCAACACCGACTGGTCAAAATTTGCTTAATCAACAATTTTACCATCATAGAAAAGGACAAGCATGCAATGTGTGCTTGTCCTTTTTTGTATTAACACACCAACAAATCCTCCAACTTACAGTTATTTTGTTTACCTTTGCCAAAAATTTATTTATCATGAAAGCATTCTTTATAACATTTATGTACCTATTTCTAATTTTAATATGCCTATAATTTCGACATATTATGGTTAGATTCTTTTCATCGCAATTAATCCCATTATCCCCATGAAACATCTACTCGCAAGCATTTTATCAATCATTTCAATGGTTGCATTTGCCGCCAACTACAATGGCACTATCATCACCGACAGCCTGCACAACTCTGCCATATATCCCGGCACAATGCACGAATACAAAATTTATATACCACAAGAATATGACGGCACTAAACCTGCATGTCTTTACCTCGGGCTTGATGGCATTCTTTATAATGCTCCTGCAGTGATGGACACTTTGATCGCAAACAAAGAGATGCCAATCACCATTGGAGTTTTCATTCAGCCAGGCGTCATCACCGACAATCAAGGCAAAGTGATTCGCTACAACCGCAGCAATGAGTTTGATCGCACCGATGGCACTTTTGCCCGTTTTATAGAGACCGAAATTCTTCCGGCCGTCAAACAGCACAAAACACCAAATGGGCTTCCCATTTTAATTTCAGATGACCGAAACGACCGTGCCATTTCAGGTGCGAGCAGTGGTGGCATCGCTTCATTTAATGTAGCATGGTTCCGCCCCGACCTATTTAGTCGTGTATATACCACTTGTGGCACCTATGTAGCAATGAGAGGTGGAAATGAATTGCCCGCATTGGTGAGAAAAACTGTGCCTCAACCCATTCGCTTCTTTATTCACGACGGAAGCAACGACGTGTGGAACCCAATTTTTGGACATTGGTATGAGTACAATCTCTTGATGGCGTCGGCCTTGGAATTTGCCGGATATGACCATGCCACCAAGTGGGACGATGGAAATCACAGCATCAAAAATGGCTCTCGTGTATTCCCCGAAGCCATGAGATTTTTGTGGAAAGATTATCCCGCTCCTATTAAGGCAGGAATGAGTAAAAACAACATGTTGACCGAAATCCTCATTCCCGAAGAAACATGGAGCGAAACAACCGAGGCAATGCCTTATATTGCCGGGAAAACTGCGCTATATCCCGACGGAACTCATTTTGCAAAAACCGAGCCCAACTCCGACTGGCTATTGAATTGCACGCTCGGAGATAATGGTGCACCAATCAACGAACAACAATTCTATTGGCTGCACAACCCTTTGCATAAATACAACGAAGTAATCGGCATGTGTTTCGACACACAGGGCAACTTGTATGTAGCAACAGCGATAGGCATACAAGTGTGTGACCACAACGGCCGCGTCAGAGCCATATTCCCCTATCCCACTGCGCAACAAGCCGATGCCTTTACATTTGAAGGCAATTACCTCTATATTACCTCTTGCGGCAAAGTATATAAACTCAAGCTCAACGCAACAGCCCATACACCCGGCTCAACCCCCATCGAAGTAAAATCACAAGGCCAAGGATAATCAATACCGCAAGGATAGCCCACGCCTATTCATCTAACACTCAGCCAATTACCACCCCACAAAAAAGCAGTAAAACATTTAAAATATTAGAATAAGTTTTACTATATTTGCAAAACAAAGTCCATCGGCAGTAGCTTTAATGAGGTTCTGACTACGCGCTAATGAAAAAAATGAATTTATAGAACCTCCCTATAATGAAAGAAGATAATTATTCGTAATCTCAGGCAACATTTATTTAGGACAATATTTAGATATTCTAAACAAATTCGCTATATTTGCAAAACAATATACATTAACGGTAACTTTATGAGGTTCTGGTTACTCGCTGATGTTAACTGAAACATAGAACCTCCTTGATATTTATGTAAATATAATATTTGCAATGAATAGGCATGGATTGATGCTTATTCGAGACATTTTAGAAACTAAATAGCGTTTATGCTATTGTCACTTGCTTGAAGAAACTACCACAAAACTAAAAGCGACACATACAAGACAATAGGCACGAGCGCCTCGCAATAGCGTGAGGTGTGCTTATCTGGTATGTGTAGGTATGTGGTAGTACCTTTCAAGCGTGATAAGAAAACTCACGCTTTCTTTTTGGGGTGATGCGTGGGTAGATTTAGATATACTAACCACATGTATAATTAATTAATACCAGAATCTTATGAGAATTTTATTAACCGTATCATTCCTGTTGTCACTGTTGACAACAATCAGTGCACAAAAATCACTCCCCTTTGAGGTGAAACGCTTGCCCAATTGGGGCCATGAGTACTTGACCGTAGTAAATGACAAATTTATATTTACTGAAAAAATTAGAAGGGAATGGGGTGATCTTGTTGAGGAACGTGATTTGCCAGATTTTCACATGAATGTTCCTGATTTAAAATATGATTGGCGCAGTGCTGGTTATTTTGCTCTATATACTGCTGCCAATAGTTTAAAGGAGTTGAATGATGAATATAAGTTTATACTCACTCTTTACCATAACAATGACATTAGAAAGTTTGATGTTATTACCGAAATAGACAATAAAAGCACAGTCGGCATGAGCGAGAACGAGTTTTACCGATTGCTAAATAATGGCGTTGAGATAACACTCAAAAGACATTCTCACAATGGGGAAATTGAAACCATCAAAACCAATTTTCAACTAACAGAACATCCAGAATGGCTTACAAATAAAAACATTACCGATATTTTCTCTCAAGGGAATAAAGAAGTCACAGGCTCAGATAAAAAACGTAAAGATAAACTGAGAGATAAAGGTCTGACTATATTATCTGATGATGATTTTGATTGGTTTGATGTTCGCACATTTGATTACATTATTGACAGTAACGATCCTCTAACCGACAAAAAGATAATTAATGAATTTGTGGAAAAACAACTAAATGGTAGTTTGTCGTCATTAAGACGAGATGAGGCAAATCCAGACATTGTAATAAGAATTGCCAAAAGCAGTAATGAGTCTAGCAATACCACATATATTCCCCCTACAGAAACTAAAGTAAACACAGGTTCATTTTCTAAACCTAAATATGACTGGATTGGCAGGTTTTCGGGATATGAGACTCAACAAAGATACGAGATTCATAGGACTGAAGGGTATAATAAAACAACAAAAAGTTCTGAAGTCTTTCTTGAAATAACCATCATTGATGCTAAAACATTGAGAAAAACGCCGAATACTTTACCTATCATCTGGCAGGCAACTTTCAATAAACATTTTACCGATTTAGATAAATCCATATTTGATACTTATATCGACGTTGTGCAGGCTTGTATATCGCCAGGACCGACACTAGGTATGCAAAAAATAGAAATTCACTATGTGGGGTTTGACATGGATGATAAAAACATTATTACATACGTAAATCCTAACAGCATGGCTTATCATATTGGCTTGCGTCAAGGCGCTAAAATTCAAAAAGTGGAGAAATACAAAATTTATGACTTGAAATATCGTTATCAAGGAGATTACTATCATCCCGAAGTATCTAACAAGAAATCTAAAATTAAACAATCAGAAGTATATACAGAACTAAGTCGTCATTTAGACCATTGTAGTTATATCGGTTATAGGTGCGTTTGGGGGAGATACGATCTTGCATTATACCCGATTAAATTTGATATTACATTAAAGAAAGACGGCCGAAAAACTGAATTAAATGGAGTTACAGTTCCTGTCGATTGTGCGACATTTGTAAATTATTTTATTGAAATAGAAGAATAACAACATGAAGCATGTGGTTCAGTGAAAATTAAGAGGCGTTTTACCCGGCGCCTCTTAATTTTTATGCGTTCCGATGCGCCAGGTACTAGAGACAAAACATCAGCAAGAGAATGAATGTATTGTATTTGTGACAAGTGTTTCTTAACTTTGTAGAATAAATTTGGAATGTGCGGTCGCGACCTTGTTTAGCAGTACCTCCCGCAGAGTCCCCTTCGACAAGGAATAATTCGCAATCTTCGGCAGAGCGAGAGGAGCAGTCGGCAAGTTTGCCCGGGAGTCCCCCGCCAGAAAGGGGAGATTTGCGTTGAACGTTTTCTCGAGCACGACGAGCCGCATGTCGCGCTTGAGCGGCGAGGATAACTTTTTCGACGATTGTTTTGGCTTGTTTAGGGTGCTCTTCGAGGTAGTATCGAAGCGCTTCGCTTACGGCAGTTTGTACCGCGCCGATTACTTCGTTGTTACCGAGTTTTGTTTTTGTTTGACCCTCGAACCTGATGTCAAAGGATTGAAAGAATGGAACATTCTTATACACCATTATGTAGTTTACGAATTAAACGGGGACTATTACACCTTCGCTCCAAAATTAATCACGAAAGTTATTAAGTCAGTTATAGAAGAATATTACGTCAAATATGGCAGAAAAATATCTCTAACCGAGCTAAAACAATTATTCCCTGATATGCTTGGACAATGCATAATATCTAAAGATGACGATATTTACAAATATAACGAGAAATTAGACTTACTGGATGGTGTATTTTATTTATGCCAATGGGATTGGTGGGATAACTCCGTAAACGAGTATCTCAAGCATTACCTTAAACAATCCGGTAGCACGCGGTAAAATATACCAAAAAATAAATTTAGCAAAATTACTCTGGAGAAATTGGTTACATTGACAAATTGTCACACCTATTGTCAATGTAACATTTTCTCCCAATAATAGCACAAAAAAATCCTGCCGAGTCAACACTTGTTCGGCAGGATTTTCAGTTTATTTCAAGTAATTGATTGGCAGGGTAAACAAAAGATTCTATTTCTTAACCGGGCGGATTGGGTATCCATTGAACCGATTGGCATATTCAACTTTGTACGAATAACTCTTAGCGATCAAATAATTTGCATAAAGAGCGCTTCCCTCCTTAATTGTTCCACTCCAATAGTAACAACATTCACCAACGCTATTTGGGGTCTCATAAAATCCCCCGGCAGCCGGAAGGAATATGCTATTTCCGTTATAACTTTCCACTTTATAACCATTGACTCCATTTAACGTTGTCCAGATCCAGAAACAACAATCTCTCAATTCTTCAAAATCGGCTTTGGTGGGCATTCTCCACCCATCGCCCCATGTCATATAAGCGGCATCATAACCACTCCCGGAGATTACATCTCCAATGCTGATGAACTTATTCCCAGATGTATCATAATGGATATAAGTTTCCCTGGTATATTCATCTTTTGTTTTGATTTCACCCCATGCAAAATATGAGCCATATTCTTCGGGGTTTGTGGCTCCAATATTGTGACTTGCCCACATTGTTCCACTTGGCAATCCTAAATCTACTGTGGCATAATTGACCGTCGTGGAATCAACCTCATAGGGGACTATACTGTCAAAATTTTCATACGGAACATTGATGCGGCTTCCATCTTTTTTGTAAATATAGATGCCTTGCGAGCTCATTTCGGGGACAAATCCGAAGATGAACAAAAATGCCAATAATATTATAGCATTGCTTCTCATTGTTTGATTATTTTACAAGTGATACTTTCGGTTGATACAATATATATTCCTTTACTCAACGACGACAAATCGACAGTAACCGGATAAGAGTCATTGATGGTTTTACTTAATAATAACTGTCCATTAACAGAATAGATATTCACGACCGAGTTTAATCTGAATTCGCTTAATATCAACGTATTGTCTCGTTGCACGAGATTTACCTCGGACACTTCAACAGCATCGACCGACCCGGGGTCTTGCGCTACTAACGTAAATTTCTTCAAATCAGCCGTTGGGTACTCTATCAGAGTCGCATCTGATGAAACTATGAAATTTGCGCCGTTGTGGGTGACTTTAGGTTTTTCGGAGAGAGGAAAACTTATTTGCTCTCCCGATTTGGTCCACACAACAAAATCGTATCCTTGGGCTAATGCCACAACCGACGACAATAATAATGTTGCTAATGATAATATCCTGTTTCGCATCATTCTTTTATGAATTTAACTTATCCCTGAATTAGTATTTGTGGTCGTTAGAATTCATTTCTTCGGGGGTTATTGGTGTTCGGTCCATTGAACGCCACACATAAGCTATATATGCCACCACAAAAGGAATCAACAACGAAACATAGCTCATCACTGTCAATGTAAATTGACTTGACGAACTATTACGCAATGTTAGAGAAGAGTCTATATCAATCAACGATGGGTAATAGGGCGTATCATTAAACGCAGCAACCCAAAACAGAGTCAAAACAACGAGAACGGTACCTAATCCCGAGGCCCATATACCTCGGTTGAACGACTTATCAAAAACAGTGCGAATAACTGCATATAACACTAACACGACTCCTACGACAAACAATGCTGCACACCACCACATTTGGGTATAATTTATAAAATACTTGTATTCGGTGGAAACAAACTTGCCGTCAACTATTGAATAGCCTGAATGAGTGAGTAATACGACCACAAAAGCCAAGAATAGGACTACAAATATTGCACCATTGAGCAAAGTCTTTTTTCGGCTACGGCTACGGAATGCGTCATCATCAACATTATTAATCAAATAGAGTAATGATTGTGTTCGTGCCAAGAATAATACCGTAAATCCCAACAGAAGATTTCGCCAATCGGCAATCGCTTCAAGCCCGTGCAAATCGGTCCAACGTGATATTACCGGCGCACCAGCATCAAGAATATTAGCTTTTGCAACTGTGAATTCAGCGCCGAAAAACATCATAGCCACAGCCACTCCGAGCAACACACACCCCACACAGCCATTGAGGAAAAGGAATACATCGTAGGTTTTTGTCCCATATAGATTTCCTTGTTTGCGACGAAACTCGTAGGAGAATGCTTGAATAACAAAACTCACAAGAATCAACATCCACAACCAATAGGCCCCACCGAAACTTGTAGAGTAGAACAATGGAAACGAGGCAAAAAATGCGCCACCAAACACCACTAAAATTGTGAACGTCAATTCCCACTTGCGTCCAAGTGAATTCACTATCATTGACCGGTGCATTTCATTACCCTCCGACAACAACATCGACTGGCCACCTTGCACAAAAAGCATAAAGACCAATAGCGCTCCCAATACCGAAATCAGAATCCACCAATAGTTCTGTAATAATTCAAATGTTGCCATAATTCTAAATATTTTCGTTATCCAATTCTTCTTTTGATCGCTTATTAATCACCTTGAGCATAATGCAAATTTCAGCAACGAGCAATCCGGTGAACAACACCACAAACATCCAGAATGTTATTTGTACCGACGATGCCGAAATGTTGGAAATAGCCGCACGAGTGGGCATTAAATCTTGAATAATCCATGGTTGACGTCCCACCTCGGCTGTAACCCAACCGCTTTGGCTACATATCCACACTACAGGAATTGTCAAAATGCCCAACCATTGTACAATTTTCTTGTTGAGAACGCTTGATTTCTTATATACCAAGAATAAAATTACCACAAAGAATATAAGCAAGTAGCCCCCGGCAATTACCATTATATGAAATGCATAGAACGTCAGCGCCACAGGAGGCACGGCCTCGCTTGGATTGTTGAAATAGCCATACCCAAAATATTTAAAGTTTTGAGCGAGACGCGCCGAGGCATCAGCCATTGCAACCGAATCGCCATTCTTCTCGGCTTCGCCATATTCTCGTAGAGCGGCATGAGCCTGGCGGCCTATCTCGATGCGTTGCGCATAGGAATCGATGTGAATGGTATCACCCTCCGGAGTAAGTTCTACTCCTTTAATCAAGTCATTAATCCCCGGCACAAAGGCATTCGGGTCATGTTTTGCTAATATCGATAGTCCATAGGGCAAACTAACATCAAAGAGATACGGGTCTTGATTGTTATCATACGTTTTTTGTGGATTGAGAATTCCAAATGCAACAATTTCTTGTCCACATTTTCCATCATACAAGCCCTCCATTGCAGCCAATTTCATAGGTTGATATTTTGACACTGCAACAGCCGATCCGTCTCCGGTCCACATCGTTAATACAATACCTACTAAGCCAACCCAACCTCCAATCTTTATTGATTTTTGAGCCAATTCTATGTTTCTTTTTTTCAATAAGAACCAGCAACTAACCCCAACAACAAATACTCCACCGAGCACCCAACCGCTCAAAACGGTATGGAAAAATTTGTTTATAGCCATCGGAGAAGCAACAACAGCCCAGAAATCGCTCATCACATTTCTCATTTGAGCCGGATCAAACTCCGTACCTACAGGATACTGCATCCAGGCATTTGCTACCAAAATCCACAATGCCGACAGACATGCGCCAATGGCTGTGAGCCATGTTGAAGCCAAATGGAAACGCGGGCTAACCTTTTTCCAACCAAAGAACATTACCGCAATAAACGTCGATTCCATAAAGAACGCCAAGATTCCTTCAATGGCCAATGGTGCGCCAAATATATCACCAACAAACCAACTATAATTTGACCAATTGGTACCAAATTCAAATTCAAGAATAATACCGGTGGCAACTCCGCATGCAAAGTTTATTCCGAACAGTAACATCCAGAATTTTGTTATTGCCAACCATTTGGCATCTTTGGTTTTGTAATAGATTGTCTCCATCAATCCGACTATTATTGACAAGCCAAGTGTCAAAGGAACAAATAGCCAGTGGTACATCGCGGTTAATGCAAATTGCCAGCGCGACCAATCAACAACATTCATTAAATCGTCCATCTCTATTGTTTATTTAAGATTAATATTATCGGTTATCTAATAATGAGCTGCGAACTGCTTGAGCTCTTTCTTCATCTGTATCGTAGTCCCGACTAAGCAAATCGGGGAAAAAGCACAATTTGAAAACAAAAAACAATATCACCAACTTGATGAGAATCATCGCCCATAGGTATCGGCCGACAGTCATCGATTTGAAACCCTCGACATAAAATCGCAGAATGCGTCTGATGATTGATTCTTGATTATTTTTCATTGGCATTAATCTTCTTTTTTAAATGAGATTAGTTTTGCAAAAATAATCAAAATATAAGGACTTTTTTCATTTCAACATTTTTTAATAATTCTTCTTCCACACAAAACTATATTTCTTATTTAAATAATCGTACCTTTGTAGAGATATTAATATTTTTACTCTAAATACACAAATTATACCTATGGCAAATTGGTTTGAATGCAAAGTCAGATATGATAAAATGATGGAAAATGGTGTTCAGAAAAAAGTTAACGAACCCTACATGGTTGATGCGTTATCTTTTACTGAAGCCGAAGCACGCATCATCGAAGAGCTAACACCTTTCATATCAGGCGATTTCACCGTATCAGCAGTTAAACGCACCAAAATTTCAGAAATTTTCTGGGACGATAGCGCCGATAAATGGTATCTCGTAAAAGTGGCATTTATCACAATCGACGAAAAATCAGCTGTTGAGAAAAAAAGCATCTCATTTATACTTGTAGCCGCCAACAATTTCAAAGAGGCTCTTGACAATTTCATGGAAGGCATGAAAGGCACTATGGCCGATTTTGACATCGTGTCAATCACCGAAACCCCAATCATGGACGTCTATAAAGTAAAACTCGGCACAATGAAGCCGGCTGAAGATCCCGCTTAAGTTTCTATAAACCACCGGTATGCACCAAGTAAAAGAAAATCTGCACAAATGTCTTGACGCTTTACCTAAAGGCGTTGAATTGGTTGCTGTTTCTAAATTTCACCCGGTCGATGCCATCAGGGCCGCATACGAGGAAGGGCATCGCATTTTTGGTGAAAGCCGAGCCACCGAGCTCGTTGCCAAAGCCAAAGAACTTCCCGGGGATATATTGTGGCACTTCATAGGTCACCTTCAGACCAACAAGGTGCGCATGATTCTCCCCCACGTTTCGCTCATTCATAGCATTGACTCTGAGCGACTTCTACAGTTGGTCGATAGCGAAGCTCAGCGAATAAACCGCGTTGCAGATGTCTTGTTGCAAGTACATGTAGCTCAAGAGGAAACAAAATTTGGATTTGCGCCCGACGAACTCATTTCACTCGTAGAATCAGGCACACTTAACAAATTGGAGCATATCAGAGTGCGTGGAATTATGGGCATGGCATCAAACACCGACGACACCATGCGCATTGAAAGCGACTTTGAAGCAATCGCACAAACATTTAAAACACTTAAATCGTTACCATTAAAAGATGCACCGGCATTCACGATATTGAGCATGGGAATGAGCGACGACCATCAACTTGCCATCGCCCATGGCAGCAACATGGTGAGAATCGGGTCGAGCATCTTCGGCATAAGAGAATATTAACATAAATAACATAAAGCATTATGGGACAGACTAAAAAAAATTATTTCCTACCAATCGTCGTAATGATATTTCTATTTGCGATGATTTCATTTGTCACAAACCTCGCATCGCCAATGGGCGACATTTTGAAAAATCAATTTAAAATCCCCAATTGGCAAGGCACCTTGGGCGTATTTGCCAACTTTATAGCCTATGCCGTTATGGGAATCCCCTCAGGTGCATTACTCCAAAAACTCGGCTATAAGAAAACTGCCCTCATCGCTATCGCTGTTGGTTTTGTCGGTGTAGGCATTCAAACAATTTCAGGCGTTGCCGAAAGTTTTGCCGTATATCTCCTTGGCGCATTTGTTGCAGGTTTCTCAATGTGTATGCTCAACACCGTTGTTAACCCAATGCTCAACACTCTTGGAGGCGGAGGCAAAAAAGGTAATCAGTTAATTCAACTTGGTGGGTCATTCAACTCACTCGCCGGAACAGCCGTTATCATTCTTTCCGGTATAATGATTCCCTCAGTTGCAAAAGCTCAAATCAGCGACGTATTCCCCTTGATGTATGCTGCATTAGGAATCTTTGCTTTTGCATTCTTGGTGTTATCAATCTCTCGAATTCCCGAAACAACTGACGACAACAAAGCTCAAGCTTCAGACAAAGAAAGTTCAAAAATCGGGCCCATGTCGTTCCGTCATTTTGTACTTGGCGCAGTTGCTATCTTCGTTTATGTTGGTGTCGAAGTTGGTATCCCCAATGTGCTCCAAAAATGGCTCCAAAATGGCTCATTGAACGTGCTCAACGTGAGCGAAGGTGCCGAAGCAGTCGCCGGATCAGTAGCCGCAACCTATTGGTTCTTAATGCTCATTGGCCGCCTCGTGGGAGCCGCAGTCGGAGCTAAAGTATCGGCAAAAGCAATGCTCACTACCGTTTCAGCTATCGGCATTGCGTTGGTATTAGGTGCCATTTTATCTTCAACCGAAACAATGGTAAATATGCCCGTATTTAAGAATAGCGCAGAAGGTTTATTTGGATTCGTAAACGTTCCCATCAACGCCATGTTGCTTGTACTCGTAGGTCTCTGCACTTCAGTTATGTGGGGTGGAATCTTCAACCTTGCTGTTGAGGGATTAGGCAAATACACCGAAAAAGCATCAGGTATCTTTATGGCCCTCGTGTGTGGTGGTGGCGTTCTCCCATTGTTGCAAAATGCAATTGTTGACATGCAAGGAGGAGTTGGTTACCAAGCAAGCTACTGGGTGGTAGTTGTAGGTCTCGCCTACCTATTATTCTATGCGCTCATTGGGTCTAAACCTTCTAAACAACCCGTTGAATAATCATCAACAGATTATCATAAACACACAAGCGAGATAGTGCTTCGAAGCCTATCTCGCTTGTATTTTTATGCCTTTATGCCATAAAAACACCAATGTTAAAAAATATCTTGTTTTAAAACCTCAGTTTAATGCCATCGGATTTGTCTAAATGGAAGAAATATTGTACTTTCGTAGCATAAATTAAAAATCTCAAACAAAACATCATGGATAAAAAAATATTGCAAGACAAGGCAGCAGATAACATACGCATTCTCGCTGCCGCAATGGTAGAAAAAGCCAAATCAGGACACCCGGGAGGTGCTATGGGTGGAGCCGACTTTATCAACGTGCTCTATTCAAACTTTTTAGTAACCGACCCCGACGATCCATCTTGGATTGCACGAGATCGTTTCTTTCTTGATCCAGGACACATGTCTCCCATGCTATATAGCGTTCTCGCGCTCATGGGCAAATATACAATTGAAGAACTTCAACAATTCCGTCAATGGGGAAGCGTAACCCCTGGACACCCCGAATTGGACCCCGCTCGTGGTATTGAAAACACGTCAGGGCCATTGGGACAAGGACACACTATGGCCGTTGGAGCTGCAATTGCCGAAAGATTCCTTGCCGCTCGTTTCGGTAAATGGATTGAACATAAAACCTATGCATTCATCTCCGATGGTGGTATCCAAGAGGAAATTGCTCAAGGCGCCGGTCGCATAGCCGGATATCTCGGACTCAGCAACTTGATTATGTTCTTCGATAGCAACAAAGTACAACTATCTACCGATGTTGACGCCGTTACAACTGAAGATTATGCTGCTAAATATCAAGCATGGGGTTGGAATGTTATCGAAATCGATGGTTGTAACCCCGTTGAAATCTCTGAAGCACTCAATAAAGCGATAGCCGAAACTGAACGTCCAACTCTCATCATTGGTAACACCATCATGGGCCGCGGTTGTGTTACAGCCACCGGCGAAAACTTCGAAGGCAAATGCAGCACTCATGGTCAACCATTGAGCAAATCGGGAGCTGACTACGAAAAAACAGTTGCCAACCTTGGTGGTGATCCTCAAAATCCATGGATAATTTGGGACGAAGTGAAAGCTCTATACGAAACTCGCAAAGAGGAATTACGTAAAATCGTGGCAGCGCGTCATGCCGAAGAAAAAGCATGGGCCGCTGAAAATCCCGAATTGGCAGCACAACTCGACGATTTCATTGCAGAACGCATTCCTGAAATAGACTTTTCGGCAATAGCTCACAAACCGGGAAGTGCAACTCGCACAGCTTCGGCCAACGTGCTTTCTGTGCTTGGCGAAAAAGTTAAAAACATGATTGTATCATCGGCCGACCTTGCCAACTCCGATAAGACTGAAGCATTCTTAAAGAAAACCGGGGCATTGACTCGTGGCGACTTCTCAGGAGGATTCCTCCACGCCGGAGTTGCCGAATTGACAATGGCTGCAATCATGAATGGTATAATCCTTCACGGCGGAATGATGGCCGCATGTGGCACATTCTTCGTATTCTCCGACTATATGAAACCGGCAATACGTATGGCCGCTTTAATGAAACTTCCCGTGAAATATGTATTCTCTCACGACGCCTTCAGAGTTGGAGAAGATGGCCCTACACACGAGCCTGTTGAACAAGAAGCTCAAATACGCCTTCTTGAAGAGCTCCGCAACCAAAATGGCCAACCAAGCGTATTGGTTCTACGTCCCGCCGATAGCGCCGAGACAACCGTTGCTTGGGAAATGGCTTTAGAGAACAAGACTACACCTACCGCCCTCATTCTCACTCGTCAAGACGTCAGCGACATACCTTCTGCTACCGGCGACCGTTATGCCGAAGCACAAGGAATACGCCGAGGCGGATATGTGGTAATCGACAGCCCTCACCCCAAAGTAATTCTTGTAGGTAATGGATCTGAAGTTTCTTTGTTGTGTGAAGTCGCAAAAATGCTTGAACAAGAAGGAGTTGCATCGCGCGTAGTATCTATCCCATCAATCGGACTCTACAATTGCCAAGAAGCCGAATACAAAGAAAGCGTTATACCAAATGGCACTCCTGTGTTTGGTCTTACTGCAGGACTTCCTTCAACTTTGTATAGCGTAATCGGTTGCCAAGGAACAGTATTTGGGCTCAACCACTTTGGCGCATCTGCTCCATATAAAGTACTTGACGAAAAATTCGGATTCACTGCAAACAATATCCTAAACAAAGTGAAAGAATTCATCAAAAAGTAAGAAAATTTAGGCGAAATTTTCCACTAAACGCAAAAAATCACTGCTTTTCAGCCCCATACGGACGAAAAAATGAAATAATTTTGCAATATTTAATGCATAATTTAAATTTTTTGCGTAACTTTACCGCCAATATATCAATGAATTAATAAAAATAATATATAACCGTAATTATTACTTCTATGAAAAAAGTTTTTTTAGCGTTGGTAAGTGTGCTTTTCCTCTGCCCAACTCTCTTTGCTCAAGAGGCTGCTCAGGAAGTCACTTATGTTGAGGATCCCAGCCAGGGTTACCTCTTCAACAGAATGAAAGACAATTGGTTTATCACCGCTGAAGGTGGTGCCGGCATCTATTTTTCACCTAATGACTCTAAGCGTGATTGGCTCGATCGTTGGTCACCCGCTGCTTCATTATACGTAGGAAAATGGTTTTCTCCTATTATCGGCGCTCGTCTTGGTGTAAACTGGTTGCAAACTAAAGGTTTGGCTGACCCACAAGACGCTACAACCTATCCCGGTATCTATTGGGAAGACAACAAAGTAGATGGTCACTACAAACAAGTATTCAACCATGTAGGTCCGGTTGTTGACGTAATGTTTAACTTGACAAATTGGGCTTGTGGTTATAAACCTGGTCGCAAATACAACCTCACTGCATATGTTGGTGCCGGTGGCTATTGGACTTTTGCTAAAGTTTACAACAATCCCGGTACTCCTGAACAAACCGACGAAGGTTGGAACGAAATCAACGACCGCGTATTGACTTTCCGTGGTGGTATCATCAACTCTTTCAACGTAAGCAAGCAAGTTCAACTTTCTCTTGACATACGTTACAGCGGAATCGACAACCACCCCGATGAACCCGGTATGCGTTGGAACAAAACTTCTCACGACCTTCAAGCATATCTCGGAGTAACATATCTATTCAAAAAACGCGAATGGAATGCACCTATCGTTCCTGTTTGCCCAGAGCCTGAAAACTGCGACGCAATCCTCGCTCGCCTTCAAGCTGCCGATGCTCGCATCGCCGACCTCGAACAACAACTCAAAGCATGTCTTGAACGTCCTGTTGAAAAAGAAGTTATTGAAGAAAAAGCTCCTCTTGCTACAATTTACTATCCTATCAACGTGTCTAAACTCACACGCAAAGATATCGAAATCTGTAAAGCATGTGCTCAAGTTATGCTTGATAACCCCGAAACTAAATACGTTATCACAGGTTGGGCCGACAACTACACAGGAAATGACCAAATCAACACTCGTCTTCGCAAAAACCGCGTTGCCGGCGTTGAAAAACAACTTCTCCGTGCAGGTGTTCCAGCTGAACAATTTGAAGCAACTATCAACCACAACAACCTCGTAGATCTTGGCGAAAAATACCAAGCTCTCGGACGTGCGGTAACAATCGAAGAAGCTGAATAATAAAACATTTCAACATACTTCATAGCGAGCAGGCTGCCAGCAACTGGCAGCCTGCTCTTTTTATACCACAAACAAGGGGTATCTTTATTATTGCCATATAACAATCACACCACACTCCATTCCAAGAAAGGGACTACCATATCTTCATACTCCCGATTAAAATGGTTCAGTCGCTTTTTAGTGTGGATAACATCACTAATGTATAATCTCAACCTTGTAACAAATCGTGCTTCGCACGTCTCCCACACAAAATAACTACTGAGCCCATTAATCTCCATGATTGGACTTCGCAACTACATAGCAATAAAGAACGCCGGCTCGTCTCGAGTCGGCGTTCTTTATTCACATTATGAAAAACCTATTTTGAT
Organism: Muribaculaceae bacterium; assembly: GCA_017505535.1. Taxonomy (GTDB): domain Bacteria; phylum Bacteroidota; class Bacteroidia; order Bacteroidales; family Muribaculaceae; genus RGIG4079. The sequence continues at coordinate 44,444 of JAFVPD010000014.1, read as the reverse complement.
TAGTTATTTTCAGGGCGAAGTTTGCGAACTGTTACAGCTGTTTGCCACATTTCGCTTTCGCGCAATTGTTTAAGCTCTTCTTCAAGTTTCACACGATAGTCGGGTTGAGAGTTGCTATCGATTGAAATTTGAGCTTCGTTACCTGTCTTTACGCTATCATAAAGTTTTTGTACAACAGGTTTGATTGCATCGTGGAAGGGGCCCATCCAGTCAAGTGCTCCACGTTGAGCTGTTGTTGAGCAGTTGGCATACATCCAGTCCATACCATTCTTAGCGAACAATGGCATCAACGATTGAGTCAATTCTTCTACTGTTTCGTTGAATGCTTCTGATGGTGTGTGTCCATTTTCACGCAATACTTCATATTGAGCAAGAAGCAAACCTTGAATAGCACCCATCAAAGAACCACGTTCACCTGTGAGGTCAGAAGTTGCTTCACGTTCTACGGTAGTTTCAAAGAGGTAACCTGAACCGATACCGATACCAATTGCCAAAGCGCGGTCCATTGCACGGCCTGTTACATCTTGGTAAACTGCATAAGAAGAGTTCAAGCCACGTCCTTCAAGGAACATTGTGCGGAGTGATGTTCCTGAACCTTTTGGCGCTACGAGGATTACGTCAACATCTGCAGGAGGAACTACACCTGTGCGATCGCTCCAAGTGATTGCAAAACCATGTGAGAAATAAAGCGCTTTGCCTGGAGTGAGATATTGTTTGATAGTTGGCCATACTGAAATCACAGCTGCATCAGAAAGCAAGCACATGATGATAGATGCTTTTTGACAAGCTTCTTCAATGCTGAATAGTGTTTCACCGGGAACCCAACCATCGGCAATTGCTTTTTCAAAAGTTTTGCCTTGGCGTTGGCCTACTATTACATTAAAACCATTGTCACGAAGATTCATACTCTGACCGGGGCCTTGAACGCCATAACCGATCACTGCGATAGTTTCATCTTTGAGTACTTCTCTTGCTTTTTCCAAAGGAAATTCTTCACGGAGGACAACATTTTCTTCTACTCCTCCAAAATTCATTTTTGCCATAAATATTAGTTCTTATAATTCTGTTGCAAATTTACATCTTTTCTGCTTAATGAGAAATATTTTGCTATTAAAATATGCTTTTTAATGTCATTTTCTCATTTAAATATCACCCTACAGCGACAAGCGACTGCATTTTCGTTCAAAATCTCGGCATCGGCCACATTTTCCACTTGCGCCACATTCACTTTCACCTCGTCATCAAAGTGGGTTTCGTGAAGGTAAGCAATCTCAAATCGAGCGATATCATGTGATTGGTGATACTCCAAAGGCCATTGATTCAACAAAAGTTCCATGTATTTCACACTGTTCACGTGATTATTGAAATCAATATCACTATAACGGAAACGATATTCTCCCACGTGGGTCGGCTCCCCTATCGGGCGCAATCGTCCTTGTTTTTCAATGGGACATGGGCGGTCACTCACTGTTATTGCCAACGATTCAAGCATTGACAAATCGCCAGGAGTGCGCTTATTCAAATCAATTGCAAACCATATTGTACGCACAAATCCAAGCACCTCACCATTGGCGCCGGTTATTTCCATGTTGCGTTCCGAGTAGTGGCGGTTGTAGCTTTCAATCCATGTTGTGATGCTATATTCTTCTCTCACGCGTGGCATTCGATTCATTTCGATTGACATGCGGCTAAGCACCCACGCAAGATTATCTTTCATCATCACGTCAAACCCCACCCCGATTATATCGGCATGCTCGGTTGCAATCTCAATGACTCTCTGAGCCAATAGTGTCAGAGGCATCTCACGTCGAGCATTGCTCTCGCTGGCGTTCAACACATAGTGATGGACATGTTCTTTTACTACTTGAGCCATATCAAATTGCATTATCTTTGCGGCGATTTTGCTCTTCTAAGAACATATCTACGTATTCAATTGGCGATTTTGTGACAGCCACACGACCGCTACGCACAAATTGACGTATGTCATAGCTTTTCAACTCGGCAAACAATGCCTCTGTTTCATCGGAATGACCGGTTTTTTCTATTACAGTATATTCGCGTGTCACTTCAAGAATGCGGGCACTATGGTTGCGTATAATCACCTCAAGATTTGCATCAAGCAACTTTTCAGTGGGAACCTTGTACAACGCAACTTCTTGATAAACAATCTCATCATCGGTATAGAGGAATGACTTCAACACATCGATGCGTTTCTCGATTTGTTTCACCACCTTCTCCATTGTCACTCGGTCACTGAAACATGTGATTGTGAACTTGTGAACCCCTTCAATTGAAGATGGGCTCACCGACAGGCTCTCAATGTTCAAGCATCGACGAGTGAAAATAATAGAGATTTGGTTAAGCAATCCCACTTGATTTTCAGAGAAAACCGTAACGGTATATAATTGTTTTTCCATTTTTGCGAGTGAATTAATCAAGTTTAAACTTTTCATCGGGTGTGAGCATAATATCATCAACAGCCGCTCCTGCTGGAGTCATCGGGAAAATCATATCGGTTGCATCGATATTTACATTCAACAAATATGCGCCATCATGGGCCAACATGCGTTCAATTGCACCATCAAGTTGCTCACGAGTTTCCACATTCTCAGCCTTTATGCCATAGGCATCAGCAATCTGCACAAAGTCGGGATTCACCATTGGTGTTTGAGAGAAACGTCCTTTAAAGAACAACTCTTGCCACTGACGCACATTTCCGAGGAAGTTATTGTTGAGCAGAATAATTTTCACGGCAACGCCATATTCCATAATCGTACCCAACTCTTGAATGGTCATCTGCAACCCGCCATCGCCGGTGAAGAAACACACTGTACGCTCGGGAGCACCCATCTTGGCACCAATTGATGCAGGAAGGCCAAATCCCATTGTCCCCAAACCTCCTGAGGTAATGATACTCTTCGGTTCGGTATATCGGAAATAGCGCGATGAGAACATCTGGTTTTGTCCCACATCAGTTATGAGTACGGCTCTGTCGCCTGTCGCTTTTGACACTTTGTGCACAACTTCGCCCATATTCATGAGGCCCGACTCGGGGAACACCTCTCTTTTCACCACCTTCTCCTGTTCAACAAGAGCCATTTCGTCAAATGTTTGCAACCATTCGGTATGCTTTGCCTCGTTTACAAGTGGCAACAATCGTGCGAGAACTTCCTTTGCATCGCCATGAACTGTCGCAGTTGTTTTTACGTTTTTGTCAAACTCTGAAGAGTCGATATCGATATGTACGATTTTTGCTTGTTTGGCATATTTTGAAGTGTCACCCGTCACACGGTCGTCAAATCTCATACCAACGGCAACCAATAAGTCGCAACGATTGGTATTTACATTTGGGCCAATGTTTCCGTGCATACCCAACATACCTTTATATAATGGGTGACTTGATGGAATAGTTGACAATCCGAGCAATGTTGCAGTTACCGGAATATCGGCTTTCTCTGCCAACGCCGCAAGCTCTTTCTCTGCCTCTGAAATCATCACGCCATGACCTGAGATTATCATTGGACGCTCGGCGACATTAATGAGATCGGCAACAACTTGAAGGTCATCTTGCTTAACTTCAGGATAAGGTATATAACTGCGAATAAATTCACATTTCTTGTGGCTCCATTCAAGCAATCCGGTTTGCGCATCTTTGGCAAGATCAAGCACAACAGGACCCGGTCGGCCTGTCCCGGCTATATAGAATGCTCGAGCTACTGCCCAAGGAATATCTTCGGCGCGACGTATTTGATAGGCCCACTTGGTTATAGGTTGGGTAATACCCACCACGTCGGTTTCTTGGAAAGCGTCAGAGCCGAGAAATGCCGATGCCACCTGACCGGTTATCACCACCATTGGTGTACTATCCATTAGTGCATCGCTCAATCCGGTGATAACGTTTGTCGCTGCCGGACCTGATGTTACAATCACAACCCCGGTGCGACCCGATACACGCGCATATCCTTGCGCTGCATGTGTTGCACCCTGTTCATGGCGCACAAGTATGTGTTTGAGCTGGTCGGTATAATCATACAACTTGTCATATACCGGAATAATAGCTCCTCCGGGGTAACCAAATACGCGATCAACGCCCTCGGCTATCAACGATTTTATCAGCGCTTCTGCACCAGTTATTTTTTCGCTCATATATAATTTCTTCTTTTGGATATTTCTACTTCAATTCTCTCACGCCACCTTTATCGGCCGATGTCACCATTGCGGCATAGGCACGTAGAGCCTTTGATATTTGACGGTCACGTTTCACCGGAGTGAATGCATCACGGCCACGGGCTTCCTCTTGTGCGCGACGTTCAGCAAGTTGAGCATCACTCAACTCAACATTGATAGTGCGCTCCGGAATATTTATATCAATAACATCGCCGGTGCGAACAAGTCCGATGTTACCACCTGCCGCAGCCTCCGGAGAGATGTGTCCGATAGACAATCCCGATGTACCTCCCGAGAAACGACCATCGGTAATCAATGCACATTCCTTACCCAAGTGTTTTGACTTGATATAACTTGTTGGGTAGAGCATTTCTTGCATACCCGGTCCGCCCTTGGGCCCTTCGTGAGTGATAACCACCACGTCACCGGCAACGACTTCATCACGCAATATTCCATTCACTGCATCTTCCTGTGATTCATACACCTTTGCTGTACCACGGAAATGGAATATACTTTCATCTACACCGGCAGTTTTCACTACGCAACCATCTTGTGCTATATTACCACGCAACACAGCAAGTCCGCCATCTTTCACATAGGCATGTTCAAAGTCACGAATACAGCCTTTTTCGCGATCGGTATCAAGCTCGGCATAAGTACTATTTTGAGAGCCCATCACGAGATTTTTCTTCTCTCCGGGAGCACTTTTCCACAATGCCTCAGCATCGGCACTGAAATTGGCTCCTCCTATTGCATAGCTATCTATCGCCTCTCCAAGAGTGAGTCCGTCAACACGTTTCACCGATGTATCGACATTGCCATTGTCGGCCAAAACCTTCATTATCGAAATGATACCACCGGCACGGTTGACATCTTGAATGTGATATTTAGAGTTGGGTGCAACTTTACAAAGCACAGGAGTTTTGCGTGATAGAGCATCAATGTCGGCCATTGTGAAATCGGCTCCTGCTTCATTAGCCACAGCCAAGAGGTGAAGCACTGTATTGGTCGATCCTCCCATTGCGATGTCGAGAGTCATCGCGTTGAGCATTGCTTGACGTGTAGCAATATTGCGAGGCAACACGCTATCATCGTCATCGTTATAATAGGCAAGAGTATTCTTCACAATTATCTGTGCTGCACGACGGAATAGCTCTATGCGATTGGCATGAGTAGCCACAATCGTTCCATTTCCGGGCAATGCCAAACCTATTGCCTCATTAAGAGAGTTCATTGAGTTGGCGGTAAACATTCCTGAGCAAGAGCCACAAGTTGGGCATCCACGTTGTTCAAGTTTTGTCACCGTATCATCATCTACCGAGTCATCGGCCGAGTCGATCATAATATCAATCAAGTCCAATGGACGATCACCAAGACGACCGGCCTCCATAGGCCCTCCTGAAACGAATATTGCAGGGATATTCAAGCGCATAGCGGCCATCAACATTCCGGGAGTAACCTTGTCACAGTTAGAAATGCACACCATAGCATCGGCCTTGTGAGCATTCACCATATATTCCACGCTATCAGCTATCAAATCGCGCGATGGCAACGAGTAAAGCATTCCATCGTGACCCATTGCTATACCATCGTCAATGGCTATTGTATTAAACTCAGCAGCAAAGCAACCAAGTTTTTCAATTTCTTGTTTTACAATCTGACCAATCTCATGTAGATGAGTGTGCCCCGGCACAAACTGGGTGAATGAGTTAACAACAGCGATGATTGGGCGACCAATTTGCTCCTCTTTCATACCATTTGCACGCCATAGAGCTCGTGCGCCTGCCATTCGGCGACCTTGTGTGCTTGCTGCACTTCTAAGCGGTTTGCTCATAATGAATCATTTTTATTAAATCAAGATGCCTCCCATTCCGTCAAATATTGAGAGGGGAGGCATCGAGTTATATTATTTTACTAAATCAAACCAACACTACAACTTAGCCCTCCTGCTCCAATAGGACGACGACCACGACTTGTAGTAGTTGAGAGTATTGATTAAACATAATTCTAATTTTACTTTTATGATTGCAAAATTATAGTGTTTAGAGTTAATACGCAAATAATTTACGCAAAAAACGCACTTTTGACTTTCTAAATGCAATAAAACGCCATCATTGTGACTCAATTAGCACAAAAATAAAAAAGGTTGCGAAATTTCGCAACCTTTTTATTGGAAGTAATTTGTATTTACTTATTGAGCACCGGGATAACCTTCATCCCAAAGCAATTGGATAGTTTCATAAGTGTACAATCCGATAGAACCACCACCTACATCATAACCCATCACGGCATTGATGAGGAATGTTGAACCGGCGTTAACAAATTGACAACCATAGCTACCATCAGCTAAGCAGCAAAGTACAGCATCGTAGCTAACGCCCTCAATGGTAATCAATTCTCCAATGTAAGTAAATTGATCCACTGCCAAAGCATTGTAGTTCTCATCAAGGTAGAATTGTACGTGATAACCTGGTTCAGGACAATAGTTGGGTTCAAGATAATAGTAGGGTGATTCAAAGCGATAGAGACCATCACCTTCAGCAGCCTTTTCAATGGGCACACGAACAGGAGATGAGTTATCTGCCCATTGTGAGTACATTTGACAGCTACCTGCTGAAACCCATGTATAGTCAAGCATAATATTTACAACACATTCAGCAGCACCTGAAACAGACACAAGTTCTTCGTCAAAAGAGAGTGTAGCTTCAAGGGGCTCACCAATAGTGAGGGCGCCTACAGTGATAATATAGTCAGCTTGGTTTTCACCTTTAGCGAATTTCACTTCTGATGGTCCGGTAAGACCTTCATCTAAATCTGCAACGATAGGAAGTACAACCTCTTCAGCAGTGTTACTACGAGTCAATGTAATAACGATTGAATCCTGAACAGTTACAGGAGTAAAGTTATAATTTGCAGACGCTTGGTCGAAAGTGTAAACATCACCCTTTTCAACATATCCGTCCCAGCTACCTTCGTCGCTACATGACGTAACGAGAGCAGAAACAGCAAGCATTGCCAAAACTGGAAATTTCAATAGTTTCATTGTATTATCTATTAAAAGTTAGAATGAAATTATAAAGTATCGGGGACAGGCATCGGAGTGCTTGATTCCGGGTTGTTGTCACCAAGGTTGGGGTTAGCTTCAACTTCGCCAAGTGGGAGAAGAAGAATGAGGATAGGATCATCAGGAGCAATGTTATACACATAAGCTGATTGGAATCCGGCACCACGACGGTCAACACCTTTTTGGAGGCGCATCAAGTCAAAGTATGACATACCTTCACCCCAAAGCTCGATACGGCGTTGGTTGTAAACAGCATTTTGAACTTCTTCTTTTGTTGCACCGGCCTTAACAGTGTAGGCAGGGTCACGATATGTGCTTACAAATGATTGAAGAGTAGCTGCACCAGTTGCTGCATCACCGGCCATTGCTTGAGCTTCAGCAAGAATGAGGTACATTTCTTCTACACGCATCAAAGGTATATCATTAGCATTTACATCTTGATAAATCACACCTTGATATGGAGCAAATTTAACTTGAGTATAAGGATAAGCTCCTGCTGTGTTTGTAATATAGTCTTGTTGTTGAGAGTTCAAGTTAACTGAACGGCCATTAGCGTCCAACCACCAACCTTTACGCACGTCAGTTTCAGGAATTGACTTGTAAAGTTTTTGGCTAACGCAACGCCATGCACCTACTGAAGCATAACCATAGTTCAAAGAACCCATGTGTGATGGCCAGTTACAGATACCTGTAGTTACCACACGGTCACCTTCTTCTACGATTACAGCAAGCATCCAAGCATTGTCGTCAGCTGTTGCAAATGAAGGTTGTGCAACATCAGTTCTTGAATAAGGAGTAGCGCCTGACTTAGTGATAGCTGATTGAGCATCGGCAGCTGCTTGAGCCCAATTTTGCATTGTCAAGTGTACACGTGCACGAAGACCATAAGCAGCACCTACTGAGAAGTATTTTTTACCGGCGCGACCTGCGGCAGGAGCAACAGATGTTTTTTCGAGCAAAGCGATTGCAGCATTCAAGTCGCTAAGAATTTGGGTATAAACTTCTTCTACTGTTGAACGAGGTGCACCTCCGGCTGCAGCTACTTCGTCAGAATTTTCAGCGAGTACGAGGGGTACACAGGGTGCTGATTTGTGTGTAGCGTAAGTGAATTGGTAAAGTTGTGCAAGAGCGTGATAGTCAAATGCACGGTAGGCCAATGCTTGTGCAAGATAATATTGAAGAGTTGGGTCTTCAGTTGCAGGGTCAACCGCACTTACAACAGCATTTGCCGAATAAATTTGGTTGTAAAGTGTACGCCATACATTATATGTGTAAACACTATTAGTAATGTGGTCTTCGTAACCAACTTGTGCCGAGAACCAGTTGTAACCGGTGTATTCGCTCACGAAGTCATAGCCACGAGTATCCATTGCCAACATCAATGCTGGATAACCAAAGTCATTGTGATAGTCTGTACCTAATGCGTTACCAAAGAGGCTTGACATGGTAGTGATACCTGTCACAGAAGCTTCAAGCATTCCGGGGTCATTGGCATACACGTCCTCTTTTTGGTCGGCAGTAACGGTGCTGCCGAGGGGTTCTGTGTCGAGGTCGTTACAACCTACGAGCAAAAGCCCCGACATTGCAGTAGCAAGTATTTTATTTAAAGCTTTCATTGTTTATACTTTCAGTTTAATTAAATGATTAGAATACGAGCTTAACACCACCAGAGATACAACGCATTGCTGTATAAGTTGAAGTTGTTGCTCCTGTATAGCTTTGACGTGGGTCAAGACCCTTGCGAGCTGAGAAGAGAGCTACGTTGTCAGCTGCACCATAGATGCGGAGTGACTCAACGCCAAACTTCTTAGTCAAGCGGTTAGGCAATGTGTAACCGATAGTGATATTGTTGATTGCAAAGTAGTCAGATGAAACGAGTACACGGTTGCTTGAGTTAGCATTGAAAGCGTAAGGATCGTTTGCATCAAGACGAGGAACGTCGGTATTGGTATTTTCGGGAGTCCAAGCGTTCAAGATATCTTTGTGCCAGTTGTTACCTGCGTTACGAGCGTCACCGCTGTGCATGAATGCTTGATATCCATCGTCCCATGTTTTACCGCCGAGTTGGTAAGAACATTGAAGACCGAAGTCAAAGCCGTAAGCTTTAAGAGTTGTACCTATACCACCATAAACTGTTGGGAGAATATCGCCGGTTGCTTGACGGTTGGTGTTGTAAGCAGCATCATAGTCGGTTGTTGCATAACGACCTGGTTTATATACTGTTTTACCATTTTCGTCTTTTACATTTTCCATTTGACCGGTTTCTTCATTCATTTGTTGTTCTGGAGTGCGAGCCCAGTAGAGAGCTTCACCGGTTGTAGGATCTACACCTGCATATTGAACAAGATAGAATTGGTAGCGTGATTCACCTTCGCGCCAGATTGTTGAACCGCTGATGAATTCACCCTTCAAATCGGGAGCAAGTTCAATAATCTTGTTGTTGATGAATGTTGCATTGAAGTTGATATCCCAAGTGATGTTGCGAGTAGTGATGGGTTGATAATTCAATTCGATTTCAACACCATAGTTGCGCATAGAACCAATGTTCACAGGGATTGAAGAGTAACCAAGTGAAGGTGAAGTTGGTTGGTTGTAAAGCATGTCTGAAGTTTGACGGCTGAAGTATTCAACTGTACCGGCGAGTTTACCTTGCCACAAGCTGAAGTCAGCACCCACGTTGAATGCATTAGATTTTTCCCAAGTCAATTCAGGGTTACCTTTGTAAGCAAGTGTACCATCTGACCAAGAGTCGGTACCACCGATAGTATATTGGTCGATGTAAGCATAACCATTTCCGAGGTTATCGTTACCTTGTTGACCGAAAGAAGCTTTAATCTTCAACATGTCAACCCAAGTAGCGTTGTCTTTGATGAACGATTCTTTAGCAGCGTCCCATGCAGCACTCACTGAGAAGAAGTCACCCCAACGTTTATCGGGATGGAAACGTGAAGATGCATCGCGACGATAAGATACGCTTCCGTAGTATTTTGTGTCATAGTTGTAGTTTACACGACCGATGATACCACGAGTAGCATATTCACCATACGCACCATAACCACGACGTGCAGCCAAAAGTGTATTGTTTACTGCCCAGTTACCATCTTGGTAAACTCCTTGTCCGTTTGCGCTAACATATTCTTCTGTATATTCGTAGCTTTCATAACCGGCAAGAATGTCGATGTTATGTACATTGTTGAATGAAGTCTTGTAGTTGGCAAGTGCTTGGAGGTTCAAGCCCATGTAACGGCTAGCTTCTTGAGCTGCTGTACCACCATATGCGGCACTTTGTCCATAGTATTGGTTACCAAAGTCGTGATAGCGAGTTTGATCGAGGCTGTAACCTACGCTACCTGTAACGCTAAGACCTTTCAAAGGAGTAAGTTCAACATACCACTTACCATTGAAGATGTCAGAAAGATATTGAGTATCGTTGTAGATGAGGTCAGAAGCAGGGTTAGACATACTCATATAGTTACGAGCAAAGTTTGTGCTCTTACCATCACCATAGTCATAAACAGGGCGGTTGAAACGTTCGTCGATTTTGATTGAACCATCGGCATTACGCACGTACATTGGAAGTACAGGCGCCAAAGTGTTGGCCATGTTAAATGCGTTACCTGATGAACCAGAAGCTGTTTGATCAGATGGATATTTTGATGCAGAATATGTGTATGACATATTTGTACCCACTTTCAACCATTCTTTAGCTTTGTAGTCAACGCTGGCACGAGTTGCAAGACGTTCGTAAGCTGAGTTATCGATAATACCTTCGTCTTCGAGGTAGTTAGCTGATACATAGTAGTTGAAACGGTCTGTACCACCTGAAATGCTCAAGTTATATTCTTGACGCAATCCGTTGCGGAATGTTCCTTCGGCCCAATCATCGGGAGTATAGTAGTATTGTCCATCGCTATAACCACGGCGAGCATTTGGATTGATTTTACCATTTGTACCAATGAGCAATTGACCATCGGGCACAGTCCAAGTTTGATAACCAAGGTTTTTCCAAATGTTATTGTTTGCGTAGTTGTGAGCTTGAGCAGCACCTAAACCTTGACGATAGTAAGCAGAGTTGTAAAGAGCTTGATACATAAGTTCAAGATATTGTTCACCGCTTTCAATAACGTCGTAGTTTGTTATTTGACGAGAGTTAGCACCCCAACGAGCGTCGAAAGTAACTTTAGCATCACCTTGTTTACCTTTTTTAGTTGTGATGAGGATTACACCGTTAGCACCACGAGCACCATAAAGAGCAGCTGCAGCAGCGTCTTTCAACACTGTCATTGACTCGATGTCGTTGGGTGCGATTGATGCGATGTCTCCATCAAAGGGGATACCATCTAATACATACAATGGGCTGTTGCTGGCATAAAGTGAACCAACACCACGTACGCGCACTGTAGCAGAAGTACCTGGTTGACCGTTAGCGCTTTGAATTTGCACACCGGCAACAGCACCTGCAAGGGCGTTGGTTACGTTAGATACCAAACGGTCTTCGAGCGCGTCGGCTTTAACAACTGATGCAGAACCGGTAAAGGCCGATTTCTTTTCAGTACCGTAAGCAACAACCATAACTTCGTCAAGGTTGTTTTCAGAATTTGTCAACGCAATTTTCATCTCACCGGCAGTGATTTCCACTTGCTGAGTGAGCATACCTACGTATGACACATTAAGTTTTGTCACTTTGGCGGGAACTGTGAGTGTGAACTTACCATCAAGGTCTGTTGCAACACCATTGCCACCACCTACCGGCAAAATGGTTGCGCCTGCAAGAGGCTCACCGTCTCCGGCATACACGACAGTACCTGTCACTGTGCGTTGTGCAGCAGCACTAAGCGTGAAAGCGACAACTGTCAAAAGTAATAGAAACAGCTTTTTCATACTTTGTTTAAATTAGACATAAAATTAATATTAATTGAATATTTCTTTCAAAATTGCATAAAATCCCACAAATAAGGACATATTACAAAATGCAAAGATAATATAAAAAACTCTTACATTAAACAGTTCAAAGCACTTTTTCCCCGATTTTAACATTTTGACAATTTGATATTTTCGACTACAACACCTCAAAAGCACATTTTACCCCTTATAAATCACATACTTACATCGTAATATATCAACATTTTCTCATCTAACACGTCAATCATTTTAATATTGTAAAATGATTACATTTATCAGATGAATCGTATTTAAATGATATTTTTTAGCAATCTGTCATTTGGATATTTTATCAAAAACCCGATATACGCATATTATTTGACACGCATAATTATTCAACTACATCAAAGCAACAACTATAACGTCTATTTTATCATCGGTCACCCGGGTCAAGGTCGCGAGGCGATACAAGATACAATTGTCGGCCATCAATTTCAAAAGGCTCAACGACGTAGGTTATTCCATCGTGCTGGAATTTCTGATAATCAAACATTTCAACCGTAGAATGGCGCTCGGTTTTAGGGTGTAAACGTGTCACCACGATTCCATCAAACTCAATTGATGGGGGCATTTGGGCTACATTTATCGTTTGCATGCGCCGTGGCACAATCACCGGCCACCTTGACTCATCGCCATGATACTTGGCTATTGTGTATTTTAAATATGTATCATCGGGATCGGGCACACTGCGGCACTTGTGCAACAACCACCAAGGCAATTGTTCATCGCCTGTGATGTCGCTATACACTACCCCATTTGATGATGAGCCATACTGGGCCACGACCTCATCAAATTCGACACCCAACTGTCGCTGGGTGAGGGCAAACTGTGTCAAATGCGCAACCATCAATGCAAACAACACCAATGCGAGGATTTTCTTAAACGTCCGCTCAACCTTGCCTCCATATATATTATTAATGAGTATATAGAGCGAAATGAGTGCAAATACCTGTGCAAACCAACCACTGCGACCAACTATTCCTCCAACGGCACTGAAAGCCATTGATACTATTGCGGCTACCGCAAAAATAATCCACTCGCTATGGGCCATTCTTTCCAAAAAGCTGCGTTTCTTCAGCCATAGCACCACCACAACCGGCACAAGGAGCAAAGCATAGAAATCAGATTTCAGTACCAGTAACCACATGGGGTCGTTAGCTTCAGCCCCTCCTCCCACTCTGAGCCACAACCCGGGAGAAGTTATCACCATGAGCACTCCGAGTGAAAAGAACAGCAACAGTGTACGTTGAAAACGATCGGTATAACGATAATTTCCCGTCAAGAAAAAATACGCTCCCAATCCACATGCAAGGGGTATCGACATTGCCTCATGCATTGAGCCGGCCATACCGGCAAGCACACACAGCAATGGAGCAACAATCCACTTTGCCCGAAGGTCGTCCCATCTCGTTTTAAAAAACACCCACAAAAATGCAATTCCGATTGCCGTAGCCCACACATAATTATATGAGCAACAGAACAGCGACATTGAATCCCACCAACACATCGTGAACATCAGCAAGGCTACAAGCGTCAAACGTAGGAACAAATCACCACGGCGTGCAAAGCCCGACACTCTCACAACGAGCGCAAAAAATGCAGCAGTCATCACTCCATTTAAAAGATAATTCACCCACAGAGGCAGATGATTCATCATCATTGGCATCAGATGATTTCCCCAACGCCCACTGATATTTATCCAATGTACGGCTATAAACTTGGGATACAACCACAAGCTGGGATAATTGGTCCCATAATCTCTAATATGTGCCAAATCATCTCCCACCAAAGGCACAAAGAAACTCACAAAGGTATATACGACTGCGATAAAAACAATGAGAATGGGATATAATATGAATAATCTATTTTTATGTTCCGACATATCATTAGTAATTTAATGAGTGCAAACATACGGAAAAGTTGTTGAATGTGCAAAAATCGCACAAAATAAGCCCTAATGTGTAAAATTTCACAGAATAGATTGCCAAATGTGAAGAATTATTATTAATTTCGCGCTAATTATTACGACTTGCTCTATGGAAAAAGAATTAGATTGGGGAAACCTATCGTTTGGCTATATCCCCACCGACTACAACGTGCGTTGCTACTATCGCAACGGTCAATGGGGCGAAATTGAAGTTTCAAGCTCCGAAACAATTAATATACACATCGCCGCAACTGCTTTGCACTATGGCCAAGAAATTTTTGAAGGGCTCAAAGCGTTCCGTGGCAAAGATGGCAAAGTGCGCATCTTCCGTCTTGAAGAAAATGCTAAGCGCATCATCGAATCGGCCAAAGGTATAAAAATGCAACCTATTCCTGTTGAATTGTTTACCGAAATGGTCAAAAAAGTAGTAAAACTCAATGAACGCTTCGTTCCTCCCTATGGTAGCGGTGCTTCGCTCTATATTCGTCCTCTCGAAATTGGCACATCGGCTCAAGTGGGCGTAAAACCATCTCAAGAATACTTGTTCTTGATACTCGTGACACCCGTAGGGCCCTACTTCAAAGAAGGATTCCGTCCCACCAACATCTGCATCATGCGCGAATTTGACCGTGTTGCACCTAAAGGAACCGGTCGTTGGAAAGTTGGCGGAAACTATGCTGCCAGCCTCGACGCAGGTGAACGTGCTCATTCTATGGGATACTCAGCTGTTCTATATCTCGATCCTAAAGAAAAGAAATATCTTGATGAATGCGGTCCTGCCAACTTCTTTGCTATCAAAGATGGCAAATACATCACACCGGCATCTGAATCAATCCTTCCGTCAATTACAAACATGACTTTGCAACAACTTGCTCAAGACATGGGATTGGAAGTTGAACGCCGACACATCACTCTCGAAGAGCTTGAAGAAATTCAAGAAGCAGCAGCATGTGGCACTGCCGCAGTAGCTTCGCCAATTGCTGAGATTGACGACATTGATACCGGCAAAAAATATGTAATTGCTAAAGACGGAAATCCCGGGCCTGTCACCACAGCCCTTTACAACAAGCTTCGCGCCATTCAACTTGGCGAAGAAGAAGATATTCATAGCTGGAACACTATAGTAGAATAATAATTCCCATAAAAACATGACATAAAAGGGTCTAAAAAGGCTTCGGCTATTTAGACCCTTTTCTAATACATCTCAATCATGTACAACACCATCATTGACAAATACTATCCCATCGACAGTCCTCTGCGGCAAATACTCATTAAGCACTCGCGCCAAGTAGCCGACAAGGCAGTGAAAGTAGCCCAAGAGCTACACCTCGACCTTGACCCCACTATCATCAGAACGGCTGCGATGCTTCACGACATAGGGATATTCCTCACCAATGCGCCCGACATTGAGTGTCACGGCAAGGAGCCTTACATAAAGCACGGCATTCTTGGGGCTGAGATTCTTCGTCGTGAGGGTATTGAGGAAGTTTATGCGCGTGTGGCCGAGCGACACACCGGCGCCGGGATTACGATAGCCGACATTGATCAGCAATCTATACCATTGCCTCGCATTGACTTTTGCCCCGAGACAAAATTGGAGCGATTAATATGCTATGCCGATAAATTCTACTCTAAAAGTGGTGACATGAAAGAAAAGGACATAGAACGAATAAGACATTCAATGTCACGACATTCCCAAGAGACGCTCAACCGTTGGCTGACTCTGGAAACCGAATTTTACACCTCTATATAATTGATTAATACCACGTCACGCCGTTTGAAGCCGATGAGCGCTTGTCATATTTCAAATCTGACAGCAACGACGATTTAACCGAAATGTGGAAATTATAAGACTTATAGGGGCCCACCGGAACGAAGCTCGCGCGCATAGTGAAACAATGCAAGTCGCGCGACACATTACAATTCATATAAGCAATCCTCTTAGTATCAAAGTTATAACTTGCGTTAAACCCAAAATTCCAGTTCTTGGTGGGCCTAATGTTTCCCGAGAAACTTAGATTTTGAGTAATTTTCCCTTTATACTCCAGTTTTTTCTTATCAAAAGCCCCATAGCCATAGTTGACCGAATAGTTAAGCGTCAAACTCCATGGCACCGACCACGGAGCATAGCCATTGGCCCCGAGTTGGTCCGATCCCTCATCTTCAGCCTCAGTCCCCGACCGTCGATTCTTCTGTGAAAGGTTTTCATCTCCCCAATTTTCACCTTCTTCAATATCGCCATCACCTTTGGCTCTATCATTTGATGTTTTTTTCTTAAACGTGTCATTATTGAACGTATAGGAGAATGACGTTCCGGTACTTGACAATCGACCAATACCTTTGCCGGCTTTCCAACGAGGCACATTCACACGAACTGGATTACCATAAGAGTTAAGTTGATAGGTGTAAACGTCCCACACTGCCGACAAGTTAAGGTTGAAATTCTTCACCAAACGAAGCATTAACGACGTATTAATATTACTCCAATTTAATGAGTCGGCTGCAAAGTTATAGCTTTGCGACACTGTAAAGTTTTCAATCAAAGACACCTTCTTCTCGCCGATACTATCGTTATCACTTTTCACCTTCATTTCAACATTATTGGCAAGCGACACCGATACTGCTCCGGTTTTCCCTTGACCGGGAACTCCATACAAGCTATTGGGGAATAGGGAATATTTCTTTGTGAGAGTTTCACCGTTGCTATTCTGATATTGATAGGAGTCGTAGTAACCAAAGAATGGGGACGAGAAGTCGGGCGATGCCGAGAATGAAATTGTAGGAGTAAGCACATGGCGTATCATCTTCACTTTATCGCCAAGGAACTTCATCGGTTGGAAAAAACCGTAAATCTTGGTATCCATTGACATTGATGCCGAGAAATCCCACACGTTATAAAAGCTATAGGACGTATCACACACCTCTGCTGCTGCATTTGGGTCCCATTGGCGACGCACCTTGCTGGTGTACATGCGGTCAGAGAAATTAACCGATGGAGTAAGATTTATGTATTTAAACAGGTTAAATGTGGCCGAAATGGGCACTGTGTGCTTCATTCCGTTACGCCAATCCTTGATGAGACTTTTCTTGAAAAACTCATCTTGTTGAGCAGTCAGCGAGTTTTGGAATTGTCCCGAATAGGATAATTTTATTTTTTCATACCATTTTTCATCACCCACCGCCTTTTTCCGCTTAAAAGGATAGGTCTGCGACATGGTTAATGTCAAGTTAGGGAAAGACACCGACAAGGTTGAGTCTTGCGTGCGCTGTGACACATTGGCAGTTGTTGATAGCGACCATTTTGAATTAGGGAATCTATAGGTCATGTTTACCGTACTACTCTTTGTATTCTCGGTAAACGAGTTGCTATAATAGCTATTTAGGTCGTTGCGGGAATATCCACTCGTTGTAAAGTTCACACTTGCCGACAAACTCATATTTGGATTTGCCTTCGAGTCTTGAGAGTGGCTCCAAAGAAGTTGGAAGTTGGTTTGTTTTGAATAATCGGGTGAACCCTTTTCGCCATAAATTGTCGTGAGATAGCTAAAATTGAAATTTCCCGAAAATTTATATCGCTTCACATAGTTTGACTGAGCCGAGATACCCCAAGAGCCTTTGGTATATAATTCGCCTCTTAATGCCAAATCCATATTATCGCTGATAGCAAAATAATATCCGCCATCACGCAGATAATAGCCTCGTTGATAATCCGATCCAAATGTAGGGAATATCACTCCCGAAGAATATTTCTTTGAGAACGGGAAAAAACCAAAAGGCACCGCCAATGGCAATGGCAATCCCGCCAATTCCATATAGGCCGGGCCCACCACTACATCTTTATTAGGGCGCATCTTCGCTTTTGTGAGACGTATCCCAAAGTGTGGGTGGTCATGGTTGCTACATGTCGTGTAGAACGCATCTCCTAAGAAATACTCCCCATTCTCGTTCTTTTTGGTATTTTTTCCGATAATAAAGCCCTCGCCTTGTTCTGTAACAACGTCGTTAATGAGACCTTTTTCGGTCTTGAAATTATAGCGCATTGTCTTTGATGCATATTCTCCGCTTTTGTCAACAAACACAGGAGTTCCCTGTAAATTGCCCAAGCTATCGGGTTTGCCAACGGCGTCAACAATACTGCTATCCAGACTCATTTTTATCTCTTCGGCATTGAGTTTGATATCGCCATATACAACCTCGCCCTGCCCGTAAATATATACATTATTCTGGCCACGCATCACCATAGAATCCTTTGCCACCAATTCTACGATATGGTCTAGATCAACTTTTGCTCTCACTATGCGTGATTTAGGCTTTGCCAATGTATCAGGAGATAACACCGACGACGGGACTGAATCGGGCACAACTATACTATCTCCCACCAACAATGTTGAGACAATGCTATCAGATGCAGTTTGAGCAAATGCTCCTACTGCACTAAACATCAGCATAATGACTATATATAGTTGAATCCTTTGCAACTGTAGTTATTCCAAATTATACAAAATTTCCTACAAAGATAGCAAATGAAATGCGATTTAGCACAAGTTTTCCCCTTTTTAACGACATTACAGATATATTTGACATTATAATGGCTAATTCCTCGCCAGAAACGACCTCTTAAAATGCATCAGAACGGATAGCCAATTGCCAAGTGGAATGCGAGTGATTTCTTAAACGATTCCATGTTATAATATCCGCCATATCCGGTTGAATATGGGGCATGAATACCAATACCCAAGTCTCCTCTGACTACAAGCATTCCTATGTCAAATCTCAAACCCATACCGGTGCCGAGGGCCAAATCTTTCAAGAATGAAGATGCGCGAAGTGTTCCTCCCGGACGCTGTTCATCATCTTTCAACAGCCACACATTGCCGGCATCTACAAACAATGCTCCATGCAACGGCCCATAAATTGGAAAACGATACTCGACATTCATCTCAAATTTAAACGTTCCTGTTTGGTCAAAATATCCTTGAACATTTGTCTCATCTGCGCGATAACTACCAGGGCCTATGCTTCGCACAGTGAATGCTCTGACTGAGTTGGCGCCACCCACATAGAATTGCTCGCTATAAGGAACTTGCGATGAATTTCCATAGGCATGTGCGGCGCCCACTGCTGCTCTCGAGACAATCCAATGCGAGCCTCCAATTCGCCGGCTATAAACCAATTGAGCCGAGCCTTTTACAAACTGCGAGAAGGGTGTATTAAAGAGTTCTTTGGTATCTTTATCGCCGGCCAATGACCATAATGCCCAACACACATTACCGGCCTCCTGCAATGTAAATTGCCAATTGATATTATGATTCTTCCCAAATGCACGATCATAGGTGTAACTATACATGATTTGAGGCACAAATTGGTCCCTGAAACTTTGAGCTATAGCCTGGTTGGCGTCCATTATGGAGTCAAACTCCAATGTCGTATCAAGCAGCTTGGTATAGGTCAGTTTCAATGGCGTAAATGTATTTGTCGCGTGTCTTGTAGCTCGCCAGTCGTAACTAAACGATGTGTTAAATTGAGCCATTCTGAAATAATGTGGCCGATTGAGAAAATCGGCATTCAGATTAACTCTCGTCCAATTGAGTGTGCGACGGCGACGAGGTATGAATTTGGGAGCTATAAGACGAGGGAACGACAATGAGGCATTTAAGCCCAATTCATAGGAATTAAATAGCGACGAATTTCCTTTGTTTCGTCCCGTTTGCCACTCATAAGCACCGGTAAGACTCACATTTAATTGTTCTCCTCCACCAAATAAATTACGATTAGTCACGCCAAATGTCAAACCCGGACCAAGATAACTATTGGACTTTGAGGTTGCATTAACTTCCACACTCGCCTCAAGTGGTGTGTCAAACGTGCATGAAATATTTACATTCAATCTATCGGTGTCGCTTATGCTATCGGGTGCCACATCAATATTTATTGCGTTGAAAATACCCATTCGCGCCAAATAGGATTGCGTGCGATTCATATCCCTGACTGAAAACACTTTACCCGTGCGAAATGTCACACATTCGGGAATCAATTCGGTGCGCAAGCGTGAAGGTTGCATCAACACTATTGTTCCTCGCGACGTAGGGATCGTGTCGGGAGTTCCGCCTCCACGATTGCGATAGATATTAATTGTCACATCTCCTGTAAGGTATTTTTTCAGTCCGCTCTTGGGTGTATTTGACGCCACTATCATACGTAGGGCAATTTCACGAGGAGTAATCGTACTATCGGCAAGAAATTCGATATATTCGGGGCGGAAATAATAATAGCCCCTATTTCGCACTGCATTAGCTATGCGAATGCGCTCTGCAGCCAATGAATCAGTGCAATACCTATTACCTCGCTTTAAATATGTACCCTTCTGAGCCACCGAGTCTATCATGTGATTAAGAGCCGATGAATCGGGAAGCAATTCAATTGCCCCTAATTTATATACCGGGCCGGTATTGACTTGATAGGATATACGAGCTTTCTTTTTATTTCGACCGGGAACTATTGAATATGACGCATTTCCACTGAAATATCCATTATTATCCAATATCTGATCTATCATTTGTGTCCTCACTTCGGGACGTACATCGGAAATGAGCACTGGCTCCTCTACAAGTTTTTCATACAACCAATGTTTGAGCCCACTCGGAGGATTACTCCAATTGTTGTAAACCCATAATCCGATGGGGAAAGGATGCCGTACATAGGGTGAAAATAGCGAATTATTGGCGGCAACATTTACCGCTTCTTTCACCTTATCTTCTACATCTGTTGGAATGCGCTCCCCTTCCACAGAATTAATCTCCATCTTCTTAACGCCTGTATATAGTGTCTCCCCCTCCGCTATGCGTTTGGTTGTCGAACACCCCACAAGCATCATCACGAATACCCAGAGCGTTAAGATTTTAAATATTTTACTATTTAATGCTATCATTGGCTGTCTTTGATAATGTATCTGAAGGCTCATTCACCGATTTAGGGCGCCGTCCAAATCTAAATAAGTCCCTCAACGTTTGCAACTTACGTTTATACACAAAACCCACCCCGGTTTGTGTCACCTCTCCTTCAAGAATACTTTCATATCCCACATGGCGGAATATTTTCACATACATCGAGCCACTGCGGTTGAGCATATACTCAAATGAAATATCATTAATGAGACTTTGCGTTACATCTTCATCGGCATCAGCATCGGTCGAATAATTTCCGCCCACCACAATTTTAAAGCGGTCATTAAACAACGTTTTAGAAACTCGATAGGAATAATTGACAGCACTTGATGTTGCCCCATCTTGGGTCTTATCATATTGGTCTATTCCGAATGAAATATCCACAAACTTTATATTGTTTGCCGCCCAAGTATTTATCTGAGACTCAAGGAACGAATACAATGGATTAGATGCCATACTTCCGGTAGATCCGGGTCCGGTATATACGTTATATAGCAGCATATTCATTGCCTGATTGGCACGTTGTTCGGCGCTCATCGATTGCAATTCATTCTGAATGGTAATATCATCTGTTGTTGACAAGTCAAATTCCACGTTCATGTTGTTCATTGTATTTGTCACAGCCAATGACACATCAAAATTCACCAATCGCGAGTCTTGCCCTTCACGCGTAACATTGGCTTTAACTTGATCTACCGCATGAATGTTTAGTATTGGGTTGAGCATATCTCCATTAAATGCCACATAACTTCCCTCTTGGAAATTAAACAATTTTTCCGACATCAACGGTGGAGTGTATCTCACAAATCCTTTATCAAGTGTATAGCGACCGGTGAAGCGGCTATCGTCCATACTATTCATTGTATAGTTGAAATTGCCACTTCCTTGTAATTGCACTCGATTTTTTGCATCGGGCGACAAGTCCACGTTGATGGTCGTTCCGCCCGAAATGCGCAATCGCGCATCAAGGTTTATTGCCATCGCCGAAGTTGTTATCGTGTCATTTTTATCAATGTTGAACGTGTCGGCAAATTGAACAAACTTAACCATTTCGCCTGTATTTTGCGAACTGAGGGTCGATGCTGCATCGGTCATAATGTATGTAAGATTGGACCCTCCGAGCAATGTTAAAGATGCATCAATTCCCAATGCCGACATATCTCCTTTAACCGATGCATCGACATTGGCAAATCCTTTACCATAAACATCTGCGCCTTTGCCCTTACTACTGTTCATAAACTGCATATTTTTAGCTTCAAATGTCAAGTCAATTTGAGGCGATACAATATTTGTCATATCTACAAAACCGCCAATCTTCAACGCATTCTCATTTGCTCCAAATATTTCATAATCGGTAAACGTCACTCGATTATCCTTGACAGGAATCATATCGGGCGAGAAGGTAAATGACGACCCTATCATTTTAACTTTAACTGAGGTGGTATCAAACTTCACATATCCGTCAAATCGTGGAGAAGACAACTCGCCGGTTATATCCATTTGCCCATTCAATTGCCCGGTGAATGCCACGGATTTGTCTGGAACAAACGGATTTAACACCCGTAATGGGAAATGTATCATTCTAAAGTCCAAATTAAACGGATTGGCCGACGTCGAATCATTCAGTGTTCCTACTGCCGTAATTGTTTTGACGCTATCAATCATCAATGATGCCGAGGCATTCACAACTCCGGTGCGTGACGTTGTAAGGTCTATTCCTAAATCAAATGACCCCACCCTATCTCGGCCGTAGAACATTTCGTTAATCGACACAAGTCCTTTTCCATCAAGCGAATTTTCATTCCAACCAAAACGCATATCTGCCGATAACGCCCCCTTCATTGGAGGTGCATAGGGCGATACTGCCAAGAGTTCCGAAATTTTGAGGTTTGCCACATTAAGCACCACCTCTTCCTGATGGTGTGTCGCATCATCGTGCTCGGTATATAATTGTATGTGGCTTTCATCACTCTGCATTCTTAAATCGGCATCAAAATGGTGGGTATAAACATTATAGGTGATATAGTTATCGGAATTTATAGTCCAATTTTTATACCCGATTGTTGGCGTTAATGGAGAGAAACGCATTGACACAACCGAATCTCCTATCGATGAAACAACGCCAAAGTTAAAGCCCTCCTTACCGGCAATATTACGCTGTTTGACAAAGGCCGAAACTTTATCATCGGCAAGATAGCCACTCAACCATACATGAGCAAATTTATCCATTGTGCCCTGTCGGTTGTCCATATTGACATTATAGATTAAATAACGGCTATGTTGCAATGCGCTAAATGTTATGCTATCCATACGCGATTCGCCCACTTTCAAGCCATCAACCGCTCCTTGCAAATCTATCAAACTATCGTTACTCATTGACATCGCAATGCCTCTTATTGCCATATCACTCGATGATAACACACTATTAATCACATTATTCCCTCCGGCCTTCACATCAAGCGCAAACCTCGGCAATAGACCTTGCAAACGTTCCACATCGACTCGTCGGTTGGTTATTTGCCCCTCAAGTTCTGTTGAAGAGGCAAGTATTCGCTCTACAAATGTATCTATTCCACACTTCGCATCGAAATGAGCCAACAAATCATTATTGCGCAACTCAGCTGTCATAAGCGAGTCATTGGCTTCAGCTTCAAAATCTATTGACGACGTTGACACAACCATTTCGCCTAATTGCCATTCAAGATTTCCCACATTTATGTGTCCTCGATAATGCGTTCCCTCCATCAACACTTCACCTTGACCATTGATTGAAAGTTCACCTCGAGAACGTTCAGGCGATAGCCCCAAAGATCTCAAATCAAAATTGCGCACATCGCCTTCAATAGCCCACGTTATATCTTTATTTTCGGCAATGCTACCCAACACTTCAAAGTCAAAGTCGGCATTGTCATTTAACGACACTATTCCGGCATTGATATTTCCTTCGGCAAGCTTTGTCCATGCACGCGCGTTTCCATATTTTCTACCATTGTAGAGCATGTGTTGCAACGTTATATCTCCGTCTATTTTGGTCGCCGGAGAAAAAATATCGAACCCCTTGCCGTTTGCTTTCACTTTGGCGCATAGTTCCGAAAGTCCCAATTCAGGGAAAAATGCCGTCACAGGGAACGAATCAACATCTAACGTCAGGTCATATTCTTCTCCTTGACCCTTCCACAATGCATCAAGCGCAAGTTGGCCGTCATGAGTGATAACCTTCATTGTCCCGGCTATCTCGCCTTTTGACATCGCAACATTTCCGTCTAATGTCATAGGAGGCACATTTATGCGCTCTTTCAATCGTGCATCTATCACCGTAGGTTTAATAAAATTTACGTTATTCAGGTTTCCCTGCAAATTCAAATTTCCTGATAGTCGTGATGGTGTGGTTACATTTTTAACCTCTCCATCAATCGCAACCGACATATAACGAGGCAATTCTACGCTCATTTCATTTAATGATATGGCCGACATTCGACCATCTATATCACTCTTGATTATAAGGTCGTTATATCGAGGAACTTCTCTCAGCATCGGTTTCAGCGATGGATAAAGAGTCTCTATATCGGCAAGGCCAACCCTCGCATTGGCCAAAAGGCGCAGAGGTGCATCATCTTGTGTCAGACCCAATTCTCCGTCTATTTTAATCTGTGAGAACAATGTCGCAACATCTAAATCCGATATTTTCATTGACACACTATCCATCACACATCTCCCCGCTGCGTCAAGAACAATTCCACATTGTTCCACTGCATGAAGTCGCCTTATAGGCACATCAATATTGGGGCCTTGATTATATATTGAATCTAAATCTATTGACACATCGCTGACCACTATGCGATTTAAGTCCAATCCTTCTTGGGGTGCAATTGAGGCATCAACCAAATATTTTGCTTCGGTTTCTGACAATTTAAATGATTTAGCTCTGATGGTAGGCAATTTTGAGGACATATCTACTATCCCGTCAAGCAATTGAGCAGTTCCGATATACACAGCAATCGTATCGGCCACGGCTTCCATTGCCATCGCATAATCAACATCTTTAAGGCTCACCTTTCGGGCCAAAATATTCCACGGGATAGATGCTGTCGTATCAGCAACCGACTCTGTCGAATCGGCTTTAAGCGAAAGTCTCAACTTCACACCGTTGATTCTCGTGTCTCCTATATTTATCTCCGATTGCTTTAATGATAACGCCAGCTCATCAATTTCGGCCTGCTGAAGCCCTGCACGCATATACATAATCGAGTCGGGGGTGCCCATTTTGTAATAAGCATCGGTCAACGAGATATCCGAAATTTCTACCTCGCCCTTAAATAATGGGGCCAATGACACATTTGCGCTAAGATTCTGAGCCCTGACCATTGTATCGCCATTTGCGTCAATCACTCTTACTCCTGTCACATCAACATCGGCAGGAAATCCAATATTCAAGTCATCTACTTCGATGGTCATTCCCATCGTTTCGTTAACACGTTCAAGCGCAAGGTCTTTTATCCAATTTTGAATCGGAGGAATATACAACAATGCAACAACAACGATTATCAGTAGCAATAGCGCCACCAACAATCGCAGTATAATTTTCATTGCATTTTGTAGCATAATCCGTTCCTTTGGAAGAGGTCTTTTCTAATTAAAACATAAAGATACAAGTTTTGTTTCTTTTACACACCATCTCGGCACAAAAAAATCGCCCTTCCACGACAAATGAGTCCATTGGGAACTTTTGTTATTAGCAAAAAAAGGCGAAAACCTCGTCTCAGTTGGTTTCGCCTTTAATCATTATTCTAAATTTCGTTAGAAATAGAAATTTACTTCTTTGGGGTAAAACAACATGCCACTACCCACCTCGTTTGCAATACCTTCACCCAACGAGTTTGCAACTATCGATAACGCAAATCTCAATGCCGACGCCGGGCCATTGGCTGTAATCAGATTATCCAATGCCACTACCGGGGTGTCACGCATCACTGCCTTATCACATTTTTCTTCAAATCCGGGATAACATGTTGCATCTCTTCCGTCAAGGATTCCAAGAGGTGCCAACACAACAGCAGGAGCTGCACATATTGCTGCAATGCGGCCTCCTTTGGCATAATGTTTTTTCAACGCTGTTGTCAATAAATCACACTCGGCCAAATTGGTTGAGCCGGGCATTCCGCCGGGCGCTATTAGCCACTCTGCATCTTCACTATCAATGTCTCCAATCACCGCATCGGCTTGCACCTTTATTCCATGAGCGCCAAGCACTTCAAGTTCTTCGGTAACTGAGACGGTCACAACCGGCATTCCGGCACGACGCATAACATCAACAACTGTGAGAGCTTCAATTTCTTCAAAACCCTCAGCAAGGAACAAATACGATTTTTTCATAACAGAGAATGGTAATTAGAGATTAATAATATCTTTTATTTGAATTTTATTACAATTTAGGCCACACAATATAATTAGATTGGCACATAATGCGTTATAACCATATAACGTAAAAATTGCTATATTTGTTTTCTACAAACTCATTTTTTCTATAAAACTCATCAAATGAAAATTTCCGGATTAGCTATTTTCGCCATATCAATGTTATCGCTGATTGTTGGGTGCAATTCGCAAAGGAGCTACCGTTTGTGCCAAGGCTCTACTTGGGGCACCACTTTTCACATCACCTACGAGAGTGACATACAATTAGACGACTCCATTATATCAATAATGAAAATGGTGGATATGTCTCTATCTCCTTTTTGCGACTCCTCAACAGTGAGCTTGATAAACAGCAATCAATCTGTTCAAACCGACAGTTTGTTCCGTCAAGTTTTTTATACGGCCCAAGAAATCAGCAAAAAAAGCGAAGGTGCATTTGACCCAACGTTATCCCCAATTATCAACATGTGGGGATTTGGGTATCGCAACACGTCTCTCATTCCCACAAAAGAAATGATTGACAGCGCTTTACAATTTGTCGGAATAGACCAATGTTCAATTTCCCAAAATGGTCATATTATAAAAAAACACACCAATACCGAGTTTAATTTCAGTGCCATCGCTAAGGGATATGGTTGCGACCTCATCGCAAACATGCTAAAACGCAATCATTGCAACAATTTCCTTATAGAAATCGGAGGGGAGATAGCCGTTTCGGGAGTAAATCGACAAGGGAAAACTTGGAACATTATGATTGATGCCCCGGTTAATAATGACTCAACTGTGAGCCATTCCAACCTGGCCATCATTGAGACCTCTGATTGTGGCATAGCCACCTCGGGCAACTATCGTAATTTCAAGCACAATGGCGACTCAACCATAGGACATACGATTGACCGACACTCCGGAATGCCATCTCAAACTCAGACTCTAAGCGTTACCATAATCTCCTCATCAGCTATGAGAGCCGATGCTTTTGCCACTGCTTGCATGGCAATGAACCCTCAAGAAGCATTACTCATGATACAAAAAGAGCCTGATACTGAAGCTCTTTTTGTCATCGCCGACACTACCCAATCACGTCATTGGGAAATAATCACAACGCAGGGGTTCCCCTCGCGTCTATAAAAAAGAAAAGCCGCCTGTCATCACGACACGCGACAATCCCTTAACCTTAAATCTAATACCATGAAAACACAGTGCAAATATAGTAATTATACTCTTAGAACAATTTTACACTTCAAGTGTTCTCCATTTAATATTATTTAACTCCTAATTTCTTCACTTATTTGTAACTTTATCGCCACAATTAAACTATATCCCATGAGAATCAGAATACTTGTTATAGACGACGAAGAATCTATTTGTGAGATTCTCAAATATAATCTTGAAAAAGAGGGCTATGAGGCCGAATATGCCCTCAGCGCCGAAGAAGCCTTGACGCTTGACTTGTCAACTTATTCACTCTTCATTGTTGATATTATGATGGAGAAACTAAGTGGTTTTGACTTTGCTAAACGTCTAAAAAACTCTTCCACAACTGAAAACACCCCCATCATCTTCTGTTCTGCACTAAACGATGAAGACGACAAAGTTATGGGCCTAAACATCGGAGCCGACGACTACATTCCAAAACCATTCTCCATAGGCGAAGTGCTTGCTCGAGTTAGAGCCGTGTTGCGTCGTAGCCACATTGCTCAACAATGGGCCTACAATATGTCCAAAGCAAATTACGAGCCCGACATTACATTCCGCACCCTTCGAATAAATCGCAATGAGAAAATATGTTATGTTAATGGCGAGCCCATGAGTCTAACTCGCACCGAAATGGACCTATTGTTGTTTTTCCTCACCCATCGCAATCGCATTTACCGTCGTGATGAAATCATCAAAGCCGTATGGGCCAACGAGGTAGTGGTTACTGCTCGAGCAATCGACACCAACGTTACACGACTCAGAAAAAAAATTGGCGAATACGGCAACAACATCGTAACTCGCACAGGATACGGATATGGGTTCAAAGAAATTGTCTAACTACCAGTGGAAACTATTCTTCCCTCTGGTAACAATCCTTTGTTTCATCATTGCCACGCTCGTTTTCTTTCAGTATAAACGAGAGAAATCCTATCGCACCGATGCCATGATGCAACAACTTTCGCTCATTTCTGAGCGCATCATCACGGCCTACGAAAGAGAAACCGACCTATCTCCTTTCATGTCGTTTCTCAATCAATACTTTGACGATTCCAACGTGAACGTTTCCATCTATGACCGTAATGGATGTTTATTGCACTACATCGGAAACCCAATCAAGCAAAACAGCATTGACCCTGACAAGAAAAGCGTTGAACGGCGACAAGCCGAACTCACAGGATATGGCACTGCTACACGATATAGCCATTACGACCCCGACGCTATCTATCTTTACTCGGCAACAAAGAGCGACGACGGTAAAATTTTTGTACACACAGCAATCCCCTATGAGTTAACCATTTTCGAAGCGATCGCCTCTGAGCCAAGCATGTGGATTGTAATCTTCTCATTAGTAGTTGTCACTATTGTTATAGCTTTCTACGCAAGCCGACACCTTGGGCGCAACATTAAACTCCTAAACAAATTTGCAATTAGCGCAAGCGGCAACTCGCCTATAGAAATAAGCGCCGACCAATTCCCAAACGATGAATTAGGCGAAATTTCTCGACAAATAACACATCTATACAACGAGAAAGTCAATGCCATAAATCAAAGCAAGAAAGAGCACGAGATTGCAATGCTCGCTATTGAAGAAAAAATGCAAATTAAGCGCCAACTCACAAACAATCTCAACCATGAATTAAAAACCCCTATCGGAATAATTAAAGGCTACATCGAGACAATCCTTAGCGACACTCAAATGCCGCAAGATACAATCAGGTCTTTCCTTTCCAAAGCTTTTCAACACGTACAACGACTCACGGTTCTACTAAACGACATCTCTACTCTCACAAGACTTGACGAAGGACACAATCTAATTCCACTTCAAGATGTCAATTTCCACGATCTGATCTTCTCAATTGACAATGACATCAAGACCATTCCGGGAAATAATTTAACGTTTAAATATGACATTCCCATCGATTGCCATGTCTCCGCCAACTACAACCTACTTAATGACGTCATACTCAACCTCGTACGAAACGCCATAGCCTATTCTTCAGGGACCGAAATGGGCATTTACCTTGTTGAATCAACGCCTCAATTCCACACTTTTACTTTCTACGACAACGGGATAGGAGTTCCCAACGAGCACATTCCCCATCTGTTTGATCGATTTTACCGCATCGACACCGGACGTTCACGCAAAGCCGGAGGCACCGGGCTTGGACTTCCAATCGTAAAAAACACAATTACCACTCACGGCGGAGAAATCACAGTCAGGAACCGCCCGCAAGGCGGCCTCGAATTCACCTTCACACTACCATGCCTTCAGCAACATACCTCCAAGCCAAAAGCAGAGATAACGCACTAAGTTACATAAGCTTATACACCTCTACCGTTTGAGGAGCAATCTTGTCCCAATCATAGTCGGCAAGATTATATTGACGAGGTGTGGCCAAATTTTCAAGCTTTCGTTCAATAAGCGAAGCCAATTCATCACTATCTCCGACTTTATAAAAATCCGACTTTTCAAGACACGATAAATTTGTTGAAGGAATATTACTTACCACTACATCAAGATTATAGCTCATAGCCTCCAATAGTGCGATAGGCAAGCCCTCGTGATAAGATGGGAGCGCAAATAATGCTGCATTTGACATCACTTGGTTTAGTCGCTCTCCTTTTATAAACCCTGTAAGAATCACGCCGGCATCTCGAGCTTGTTTCTTTAGTTGCATCGAATAATCATCTTCATGGTCTGCATCACCGGCTATTACGAGCTGAAATCCTCCATGCTTCAGTTTTCCATAAGCTTCAATCAAATCATGGAAACCTTTCTCCTTCACAAAGCGACCGATTGCCAAAATGTATTTACCCGGAATAATACCCAACGACTCAATATAATCGGTAGATGTTGATTTACATGGTATGTTCACCCCATTATAAATCAAATGAGTATTCTCTCGACCATAATTTGATTTCAAAATATTAGCTATAACAGTTGATATCACTATCACCTGATTACTGAACTTTGTGCCCAATCGTTCTCCGGTTTTAAGAACTGTCTTAGCCAATTTTCCCCATTTTTGGCGATCATAATCAGGTCCATGATTAGTCATAACAACCTTCAAGCCAAGCAATCGTGCAAATGGAATCATTATTGCCGGACCTATCGCATGAACATGTAAAACATCGGGCTTGAGTTTCTTAGCTTTAATAATAGCCAAAAAAGTGTGAATAATAGCCTCTATGCTCTTTTTACGCGGAGCATAAACATCTATCAGTTTCACCCCTTGATATTCACTAATGCGATTATTGTCCTCTATATATGGAGTGCGACGTATTATTGTCACATCATGTCCCAACGCCGCAATGCGTGGATACAACTCCTCACAATGCGTTTCTACTCCGCCCAATATATTGGGAATACCTCGAGTGCCAATAACTACGATTCTCATCTATACAATTCTTTAAGTTGCTTAAAATGTAATTCAAACGAGAAGCGTTCTTGCGAACGTTTTGCGATACTCTTATAATCGTATTTTTCTTTAGCCATTACACGAGTAATTGCTTGTTGCATATCTTCCACATTTCCCGACTCAAATGTTTCACCCCATTCAGCATCAATCAATTCGGGTATGCCACCAATATTTGCACCCACAATGGGAATACCGGCACATAAGGCCTCTATTACACTCAACGGGTTGTTTTCATAACATTCCGAAGGCAAAACAAGACATTTGGCCGACAACAATATTTCGGCAACCTTCTCGGCCGGCTGATGCCCCATGAATTCAATATTATCGCAGTTGCCATATTCGGCAATAAAACCGTCATACAAATGTCCACCTCCCACGAGCTTTAGTTTGTAAGGCAAATCTTTTGCTGCCTTGAGCAATGTTGCCACACCCTTTTCTTCCGACAGACGCCCTACATATACATAAAAATCATCTCTCGTATCGGGAATTTCCGCTCTCTTTAATTGGTCAAGTTTTATAGGGTCGACAAAATTGCAAACCACCTTCAATTTTTCCTCTTGCAAGCCGGCTTTTAACATCTGACGCTTGATAAAAGCACTTGGGCAAACAAAGTAATCAACATATCGTTGAAGTTTCTTGACATTCCACTTTACTGCTTCAAAATAGGCCAATACGCTCGCAGGCAAGTTTTCTTTAAAACAACGCTCTTTTACTACATTTATCTTTGACGTGAAGCATTTTTCACATATTCGGCCTCTATTCAAGCAACTATAAGACGGACAAGCCAACTTAAGGTCATGTAAAGTCCACACAACTTTACAACCAAACTCTTTTGCAAGTTTCACTACAACAGGCGATAGATAGGAATGCACATTGTGAAGATGCACTATATCGGGTTTAAATTCTTGCAAAGCCCTTTTAAACGACGATTTTATGCCATTGTAGCCCATTGTGCGCATCGCAAATTTTAACTTATCAATTAATCCTCCGGAGAAATCAACCTGCGAAGCTGTATAGAAATTTGCAGGGGATAGATTTTGAGGATAGTCCATCGTAAATACTCCTATCTCATAGCCTCGCTTTGCAAGATCGTTAGCCATATTTATGGCCACAACTTCGGCGCCGCCTCGTGTATAATAGAATTTGCTTACAAGTAATATCCTTTTCATATTCCCTCTTGTTTTTAAACCTATTTATGGCATGCACGCTCAAATGCCGGCAACAATTGTTCCGAAATTACATTTGCCCACAAATATCGGCTCATTGATTCTCTTATCTCTTCTGAATTCAATTTTGTCCTATCAGAATCATAGTAGCGTATTAACGCCGATGCAAATGAATCGGCACTATCATCACACAACACTCCATTGCGTGAATCCACTGTCAATTTATTCTCATAAGTATTTGTCGCTATACAATATAATCCCGACAATACATACTCATATATTTTTGTTGAAGGTTGACAATCATAGTATGGTGTCATCGGAACAAATCCAACACCAACATTTGCACGTTCAAAATAGGGTTTAAGGAATTCGTAATTAATACGGCCATGGAACTCTACAATTCCCTCCAAATTATGCTCTTTGATTAAATCGCCTATATGCGACTCTTCCTCGGGTGTTCCAAAACCAATGATATCATAATGGCATTTTGCTTGTGGACGTCCTTTCATAAATTTAGCCAATCCTTGAACCGTTTTATGGATATCTCTTTGCTTTAAAGTCCCTACATATAACAGATTTATGTCATCATATTGTTTTGGGCTATCATCAAATATATCTGACCCCAAGGTCACAATATCATAAGAGCCTTCCTTAAATTTAAGTTTTTTGGCTAACGATTCTGACAACGTTATAGTACGGGTAAAGAAAAACGACTCAAATTTGATTAACCAATTGAAGAACCTCCTTTTGAATTTATTTTTTGCAACATCGCCGGTTCTCACGTCCAATAGAGCAGGAGTTTTACCAAACAAATGTGCATTCAAGAAACAACCTTTATAATATTCAAAAAGAACCACATCTATCTTATATTCTTTCAAAATTGGCCTAATCAACTTTGAAAACCTTAGACGCCATTTTATGCTATTTGGCTCATCAACATATATAACTTTTACATTGGGGACTTCGACTTTTTTCAGATGATAATCATTGCATAAAAAAACTACTTTATGCCCCAATGATGTAAGATGTTTTGTATAATGATAACATCCGGCTTTGTACCCATATTGACCTTGACCAATTATAAGTATATTCATCTTACAATACTATTTAAGCAATGGTTCAACATTAATTGAATATAGACGGCGCTTACCATCGTGTCCCGACTCAAAATAAACCCTTGTCCCTTGCATGTTCCATTTGGGGTGCAAGTCAATACGTCCGGGACCTTTATACTTCAATGGTTGATAGAAACGACCAAGACAAACAAGATCATCAGTTTTTATATTATAAAGATACAATCGCGACATTGCATCATGACCGGGATAACTATCAGTCACCAGCCATTCCCCATTGTTAATTGTAGATGGGTGTCCATCGGTTTTGGGAAGCTTTGACGACAACAATTTGCGATTATCGGTCTTATCCTCAAACATTACATAAGCATCACCGGTTTCGGGCGTGTGGCAAAACGACACAATCCGCTTCTCATCAACCCAATAGGAGTGGGACGTCATCTTATCGCCGTTGAGAATATACATTTCCGAGCCATCAGCATTAGCTGTAATCAGGCGCATAAATCGGCCTTTGGGGCCAACCCAACGATGAAGGAACATAAAGCGCTTGCCATCGGGCGAAATATCAATGTGATTAACTTTATGTTGAGCTCCTTCCATTGACTCAACAGGCTTGAGATCTATCAATTGTTGCAAGGTAATAATCAATTTCACCTCTTTTGTTGCCACATCTATATGCCATATTCCGTCATTATCATTCTCTGGCAAAACAATGTTTTTATGACAAAAATATCCATAATCGGGACGCATCAAGGCCAAGCGATCAAAATTCAACGACAACGCATAATCCTCTTGCTTTGATAATGCATAGATGGGCATGGGCAATGTGTCAATTTCCATTTGGGCATCAGCATCATAAACCACTCCCTCATATTTATCAGTGGATTGATTATACCGATTATAATATGCACGATTAGGATTGGTATATCCCCATTGTGACATACATCCTTGTTGCAAATTATAGGCCTTGGTCTCTCCTATTTCATGTTCACCGTCTGCATCACGATAATAAAGCGACACCTTTGCATTGCCCGTAGGTACACAATAAAGCACTTGTCCTTTGTGATTCTCCGGAGAAACGTTGTAATAGCCAAAATACGACATAGGAAAATCTGAGACTGCTCCCAAATTCAATTCTTGTGACACCACCTCTGCAGGAGTATAGAATCCCTGTTTGATGTATCTTAAATAAAGATATCTAACATAGGCATAAGGGGGACGCAATATCGCTTTCGCTATTTTTTTCATTTTTTCTTGAATTTTGTTTTTAATTCAACCACAAGATACTCAAATATTTCAACTCTGGCGACTTTCATCACTATCAAATACACCCCAACGAAGCTTATTGCTTGCGCTACGAGCAACAACAAGTAATGAATATCTATTAATGTGAGCGAATAAGCCACAGCCGATGCAATTGCTGTTACCATT
The DNA here is from genome assembly GCA_017505535.1 of Muribaculaceae bacterium. Taxonomy (GTDB): domain Bacteria; phylum Bacteroidota; class Bacteroidia; order Bacteroidales; family Muribaculaceae; genus RGIG4079. Next base: position 9,700 of record JAFVPD010000014.1, on the reverse strand, counting down.
AAATTGGGCAACATATCTCGCAATTGGCTGAGAATTCCATATCCGGTATATTTTCCTGTAAAATATCCATTCAAGAAAAACTCGATAAACGAATTTATTGCCAAAGCCCACATTATACTGATTGCACCATAGCCCATGTATATAAAGGCCATGATTAACCCTAAGCCGAGAAGTTTCTTTATGATTTCAAGATATAATACTATTCCACTTTTTCCTACTGCCTTAATCGCATTTATATTGGTATTGTGGACTACTAAAAGGAATCCAAAACCGCCACACAACCATTGGAAATAGGGCACAGATGGAATCCATTGTTCTCCAAACAACAACCTAAAGATTGGCTCGGCCATTATCACAAGACCCATCATCAAGGGAAAATTCAAGAATGTCAAAATTTTCACACTTCGACTTAGTCCTCGTTTTAGCTGCTCTTTATCTTCTTGTAATTTTGAGAAGATTGGGAATGTCACTTGATTTACAATTGTCATTATCGACGTTACTGGCACATCTTGCAAATGTTTGGCTTGGGAATAATACCCAACTTCGGCCTTTGCAAAAAATTTACCAAATATCAGTACCAATAAATTGCGATAGGCTTCACTTAGCAAATTGGCAAGCAACAACTTTGAGCCATATTTAAACAACGTATTAAATGAGGTCTTGCTGAATGTGAGGATTGGGCGCCATGACGATAACAACCACAATAGTGAACTTTTAACCACACTATTCACCACATATTGTACTACCAAGCTCCATACTCCCATTCCACATATAGCGGCAACAATAGCTATCACCGACGATAACAACGCTGCCCCCACTTTTACGATAGTGATTTTCTTGAAATCAACCTCTTTCATCAAAAGGTTATTCTGCACCGCTCCAAACGCATCTATCACAACAACTGCGCCAAGAACTTTTATAAGCTCGGACAACATTGGCTCGTTATAGAATGAGGATATTGATTCGGCGCCAAAATATAGTGCAGCATAACACACCAACGCCACAGCCAAATTGGTATAAAATACTGTGGAACAATCGACTGTCGTAATTTTTTGTCGCTGAATCAACGCATTCCCAAGACCTCCGTCAATCAACATCTGTGATATCATCACAAATGCCATTAAGATTCCAACAAGGCCAAAATCGTCGGGAGTAAGCATTCGTGCCAATACTACATTGGCGGTAAACAGAATCAGTAGAGAGCCAAATCTTTCAATAAAGCTCCACAACATTCCCTTTACAGCCTTCTGCTTTATGTCACTCGTTGATACGCTCATCAATTACTACAATTTACCATCTACATTTTCACCCAAAATCCACTTAACATCATATACTACGCCATTTTCCTTTAGGTAGGACATTACGTCAAGTGATTTAAATTCTTCATGAGCAACCGCCAATACCACGGCATCAAATTGCGACTCCGGTGCGATTTCATTTACCACTTCAAGGCCATATTCATGCTTAGCAACCGCGGCATTTGCCCATGGATCATATACAGTTAAATCTACATTATACTCCTTCAATGCGTTATAGATATCAACCACCTTGGTGTTGCGCACATCGGGGCAGTTTTCCTTGAATGTAAAGCCAAAGATTGCGATTTTACCGCCATTCACCTTTACATTTTTCTTTATCATCAGTTTAACAACTTGGGTGGCAACATATTCGCCCATTCCATCATTCATGCGACGGCCCGCCAAGATAATTTCAGGGTTATAGCCATATCGTTGTGCACATTGTGCTAGATAATAAGGATCCACACCTATGCAGTGACCGCCAACCAATCCGGGTCGGAATGGTAAAAAATTCCACTTTGTAGCTGCAGCCTCAAGAACTGCCTGCGTATCAATACCCATGAGATTGAATATCTTTGCCAATTCATTCACAAAGGCGATATTTATATCACGCTGAGAGTTCTCAATAACCTTTGCTGCCTCTGCAACTTTTATTGTGGGAGCAAGATGTGTTCCGGCTGTGATAACCGACGAATACACTTCATCAACAATCTTGCCGATTTCAAGCGTTGAGCCTGATGTTACCTTTTTGATTTTTTCTACTGTGTGCAACTTATCTCCGGGATTGATGCGCTCCGGTGAATATCCGGCATAGAAATCTACATTATATTTCAAGCCCGACACTCGTTCCACTACCGGGATACATTCATCTTCAGTCACTCCAGGATATACAGTTGACTCATATACAACTATATCCCCTTTGGAAATAACCTTTCCAATAGTCTCGCTTGCTCCATATAGTGGTGTCAAGTCAGGTTTATTATCTCTATCAACCGGCGTTGGAACTGCTACGACATAGAAATTGCAATCCTTTATATCGTTGATATCACTTGTGCACACAAATCCATTTGCAATCGCACTTTGCAACAAATCATCGGCAACTTCAAGCGTTGCGTCGTGTCCTTGCATCAATGCCTCAACTCGAGCCTTGCTCATGTCAAAGCCCACTGTCTTATATTTTGTCGAGAATAGGCGAGCTAATGGCAATCCTACGTAGCCAAGCCCTATTACTGCAATCTTTATCTCTTTCTTCATGTCTATACTTGTTATTTTAAGTTATTCCAATACCAACCGCAAGCCTCTTTCAAGCCTTGTTTCATACTGAATTGAGGGTCATAACCCAACAAACGTTTAGCCTTGTCAACACACGCAAGTGAATGTGGTATATCTCCCACTCTATTCGGTCCATGTGTTGGCACTACATTCGCTATTTCAGCATCATACTGCGACAAGTATTCTTTCAAATATTCTACTAATTGATTCAAGGTTGTACGTTCACCATAAGCGGTATTATAAATTTGGTTCACTGCTTCGCTACCGGCCTCGGCTTGTAGCGCAAGATCATTCATTTGTATCACATTATCGATATATGTGAAATCTCGACTATACTCGCCATCACCGTTGATATTAGGTGCCTCATGCGCCATAAATTTCTTAACAAACAACGGAATTACTGCAGCATAAGCGCCATTGGGATCTTGACGACGGCCAAACACATTGAAATAGCGCAATCCAATGAATTCCAATCCGTAGGTGCGGGCAAACACATCGGCATACAATTCATTCACATATTTTGTGATTGCATATGGCGAAAGTGGACGTCCGATTACATCTTCCACCTTAGGCAATGACTCGCTATCGCCGTATGTTGACGAACTTGCAGCAAACACAAAACGCTTCACTCCGGCATCACGCGATGCAACGAGCATATTCAAGAATCCGCCAACATTCACATCGTTTGACGTGATAGGATCTTTTACCGAACGAGGAACAGAGCCCAATGCGGCCTCATGCAGCACATATTCCATACCTTCTACTGCCTTGCGACAATCCTCAAGATTGCGTATATCACCAACTATCAACTTGAATGTATCGGGATATTGCTCTATCAGAGGCAACAAATTTTCGATGTGACCTGTGGCAAAATTATCAAGACACACCACATAATCTCCTTTGCCCAAAAGGTACTCACATAAATTTGATCCTATAAAACCGGCTCCTCCGGTCACTAATATCTTGCGCATAATTCTTATTTTGTTTCTATTGTTTTAGTTTCGGCTGTATTCCATCGCAATGCCTGCGTGAAAATATATATAAAGACCAACGAGGGGAAACAATAAGCAAACATGTCATTATAAAATATGATTATAAGGAATTGTATTACTACAAAGGCAATTACCCCTAATTCGATCTTTCTTCCTTTTATTTTTAAACTACATAATCTTTTGCTCATCCATGCAAAGAACAATATAGCAAACAATCCTATTTGAATATACATCTGATAACAATATGGTATTGAGCCTCTCAACAACCACTCATTTTCTATGTAAAAGTCGGAACGATCAACCATCGTGCCGCCCTTAAACTGCCCAATTCCATAGCCCGTTATTGAATGACCGGGATATTCGGCATTCAACTCCGGGATTAGTGCTATTTTTGTAAATCGAGGCAAGTCGTTTGAGCCATCAAGCGCCAAATCTTCGCCATGATCATATAGATATTCCATCCAATCTACAATATCATTATCATCTCCGGCAAAGAGATATTCATTCATATAATAGTCAACAGATACCACTTCTTCATTGTTCCCTGTTGTAGTGGTGTACACATTAAATAAAATCACCACTCCTACGATGACTATAGGGGCCGATATTATTAACCGCACAAACATGCGACGATCCACCGGCATCAGCAAGATAAAATAAAGCACAAAGAATATGAAACTGATTTTAGTCTCATTCAAGAACGTTGGATACAACAATATTACCAACCATTTATTTTCTATTAACGAACCCACATATCGGTCCGGGTCCATCTTTTTCTTTAACAAATAAAACGACACTAAATAGATGAGAATTGACACAATTCCCGAGAATCCTACGCCCATCGACCCTCCGCCATGGTCATTGGCTCCATACTTCAAAAATTGGAATGTGATACATAATGCCTGTACAATTAGGAAGACAAACAACGTTCGGTCAAATTTCTTTACAAATTCATCTTTTAGTTCGCTTTCATAAAGATAGCGCAGTATCGGCAACAATGATATCAGATATACAAACTCGCGCAACCCATTGGCATAAAACCCAACACCATAGCCGTTATATACACACGTTATGCCATAGCCGATTGCAAGGAATGAGACAACAAAAATCTTGTCCCATTTATTTTTCAACGTCCAAAAACCAAGCAGCAACATCACCACGTCAAATAAAAAGAACAATGGTGATTCAATACTCAATAAAAATGGAGCTATCTCTTCGCTTATAAAACCAAAAGTGCACCACACCCAAAAGAGCGTGAGCACTATGTTCATTACTATTTTTGATTTACTTAATAGCATTTGTTTTATACGCGACATAGAGACAACTACTTATCGTAGTCATCTCTATTTATTTAAATTCTTAATTATTAATCTTCTTGTTTGGCTCCATAGCCATAACCATAGCCATGCGACAATTTAGGATTTGTGTCATTAACAACAACTGCAACATTCTTGAGCTGACCTCGCGAAACAATTGTGTTGAGATATTTGATAAATCCTCGTTTGGTATAATTTGCACGTGTAACATAGAGTGTTACATCGGTGTATTTTGTCAACGAGAATGTATCTGACACTAAGCCGATTGGTGCCGAGTCTATTACGACATAATCATATCGTTTCTTCAAGTCCTCCAACAATACATCGACTCTGTCAGAAAGCAACAATTCCGATGGATTAGGAGGTACAGGACCGGCAACTATTACGTCGCAATTGTGACTGCGTTGAATCAAACTTTCTATCGTTGTGGTATCATCTGACAAGTAATTTGTCACCCCGGGAGCACTGGGCAAGCCTAAGTTTTGTGCAAGCATTGGCAAGCGTATATCCATTCCAACGAGCACGACTCTCTTTCCAAGGAGCGCAAGCGACTCTGATACATTCATTGCCACAAATGTTTTTCCTTCGCCACTGCAACTTGATGTGATAGTAACTACATTTCCTCCGGTTGATGTTGCCGGAAGCATAAATCCAAGATTGCTCCGCAACAATCTAAACAATTCGGCTATCGGTCGTGTTGACTTCTCGCTCACTACCACAGGATTGACATGTGCATTGCGTGAATGACATATTTCTCCAAGTATAGGAAGGGCGGTAAGTCGTTTCAACGCCTCGATTGAGTCAAACTTGTCGCTCAACATTGGCTTCACATATAGCCACAATGCCGGAATCATCAATCCAAAGAATAGTGCAAGAACTATCACCATTAGTTTCTTTGGCGCAATCGGCTCATTATATGCAAATGCCTCATCTACGATTTTTCCTTTGGGTGTTGTTGCTGCAAGCACCAATTGGTTTTCTTCTCTCTTTTGGAGCAAGAAACTGTATAGTGTGTTACGTATTGACTGCTCTCTTAGGAGTTCAAGATACTCACGCTCGTGCGTAGGCACAATATTCAACTGCGATTTAGCTAAATTGTTTTGACGTTTTAGTTCGTCAAGTTTAAGTTTTGCCGTTTCGTAGCTCTTATTGATTGTTTCAATAATATTCTCACGCATAGCATCAATCTGTGCCTCAGTCGATTTTAGTATCGCATTATTGGCCTTGGCATTATTTTGCAATCTATAATATTGCAAAATCAAACTATTATATGCCGACAACGATCCGCTATGTGTACCTGACACATTTGGAATCATTGAGTACTTATTCTCCGGATCGGCCAAAAAGTCGCGATTCAATTTGAGAATTTCAAACTCCGTTTCGGCCTCTACGAGTTTCTCGTCCAAACTATTAGCCTTTTGCAACAAGATAGCCGCATCGGCCTTTAAATCGGTTATATTACTTTGTTTTTTGAACTTTTCAAGTTTTTCTTCCGATGCCGAAAGGTCTTGATACAAGAATTCAAGACGTTCCTCTATAAACTTACCGGTGTTAATTGCCATTTCATCTTTCTCGGCTTGTCCCCTACGATTATAGAGCTCTATCATTTTATTCAAGAAATCCTTTCCTCGTTGTATATTGATATCTTCGATATACATTGATATGCCATTGGATTTCTTCTCCGATTTGCCCACTGAAATCAGTTGCGACCACCCTTCGGCAGCAATAGAGTTTCCGCTGACATTTACCTTAACCTCTATTTCTTCATTGGGCACATAATATTTTGTAGTGTCGATCGAGAAAATTCCGTATGGAGTATTCACCACCATTGGGAGGCTTGAAGCCTCAGCCTCAGCCAATGTTTTGAAACGGCCTTTTTTTACCTTAACACTGATTTTTGACAAATCTTCATTAGCCTCAATATTAAACGTCATTGACGTTGACAACGTATCAAACAATGCCGCTGGTGCGTCTATTTCAATCGGTGAATCATTATAATAATAGCGTGTTCGCAACAACCCATCTGGGCTTGAATAGCTTCGGTTTAGTTTCAACTCCGATATCGTTTGCGCCTTTATTGAATGAGCCCCCATCACAAGGATTTCATCTTCAACACCACTTCCCCCTACTCCTCCGAGCGAAAGACTCTGCATGAAGGTTGAACCCATTGATCCTGTTCCGTCATCATAGGTTACCAACACCTTGGCGTGAATACTAAAAAGCGAATGTTTGACATACAGATATACTCCTGCCAAACACAAACACGCAAATACCGAAATGGCAAACAGCCACCAATTTCGTTTCAATTTTGCAACAATCTCTGTTACATCAATTTTGCCTTCGGTGGCAACCTGTGTATTATTGCTATTATTTTCCATTCTGATTGTCTATTATTTTACTGTCAACGCAATTACAAGTGATGCAATTACCGAACATGCGCTCACGATAGTTGATACTACCGAGACTTTAAATGAGTTATTTTGATTATATTTTGAATTTTCTTTTCTGATTTCGTTTGGCTCTACATAAATAACATCATTCTGTTGTAGATAGAAATAGGGCGACGACAAAACCGATGCATCATTGAGATTAAGATGATGATATTCTTTTTTATTCCCATTTTCTCTAACAAGCAACACATTGCCTCGTTCGCCATATTCGGTCAAATCTCCAGCATCGGCAAGTGCATCAAGCACTGAATATCGTTGACGTTTTACATCAATTGCCCTGGGGGTTTTCACTTCGCCCAACACATTGACGCGGAAATTCACAAGTTCAACTCTCACTATCGGATCCTCTACATCTTGGCCGATACGAGACTCCAATTCTTCTTTCACCTGTAAAGTTGTCAATCCGGCTACATGAATCTTACCCAACACGGGCATATCAATATTACCTGATTGGTCAACCAAGTAGGTTAATTGCTGTGGTTGAGTTGTCAACCTCAAGTTCCCAACTGTCGCAGGATTAGACAACGGTAGATTATAAGCCATTGTTGCTTCCGGTATCAACGATGTTATCATTATAAATAATTCATCGTCTGGCACGATTTTCACTGAATATTCTTGAGAAGGTACGATTCCCGACTCGATACTTTTTACATTTTCAAAATAAGTCAGAGAATTTTTAGGCGAACTGCATGCTGCCAATAACACGACAAACAGAAATAATTGTATATATTTTTTCATATTCAAAATGTTGCTTTCTTTTTTAACGTAGTATCTCCTTGTTTTATTATATTATTTATCGGTTTTATTCATTCTGAGCCCTATCAAGTCAGCAGTTTATATCTTCTTCTACCGGCCAATCAGTCTCAGCAAAAACAATTCTGCAAAGTTACAACTTTTATTCATTCCCACAAAACCACATAGGCCATATCACCTCACCAAAAAACGTTTTAATATTCCACTTGTTTTTCGTAACTTTGTACTCCTAAAATTATCCGATTCACGACAACTTGTCCTACAATCTCTCACATGCTATCACTCCAACTATCAAATACAACCATAGCGTTGCTCATTGCCATAATTTTGCCAACGTTATTTCTGCTCACAATCTATCGCATGAGGGTTGCGAGCATTGCCAAACATGCACGAAAATGCCAAGACTCAGCCCCCATTGAGAACCTTCCGCCGGTAAGCGTCATCGTTTATACATGTAACGACTCCGACAATCTGGCTCAAATGCTACCCAACGTCCTCAATCAGCATTACCCCTCTGATTTTGAGGTCATTGTAGTCAATGATGGGGCTTCAGAATCAACCAAAGACATCGTTTCGGCCCTCAGCGCAACTTTCCCCAATCTATATCTCACCTACACACCCGACGATTCGCGCTTCCTTAGCCGCAAAAAACTTGCACTGACATTAGGAATCAAAGCGGCTCGCCACGACTACGTCGTCATCACAAAATCTTCTTGCCGCATCGACTCTCTTAATTGGTTGAAATCCATGGCACAACACTTCGCCAATGGCAAAGACGTGGTAATCGGACACGCTTCCTACTCTCCGGCCGACGACAAAGCATTCGGGACTCGCTCGCGAGCTTTTAATGCTGCCGTTGACGCTACGACACACCTCGCCGCAGCAATCGGGGCTCACCCCTACCGAGGGTTTGACGCCAACATTGCCTATAGTCGCAAACTTTTCTTCGACAATCGCGGATTCTCCAATTCACTAAACCTAAAATTTGGCGATGACGATATTTTCATCAGCGAGATAGCAACACCCTCCAATACTGCCGTAGAGCTCTCGCCCGACGCTCATGTAACATGCGTCTATCGTCGCAAACCAAAAATCGTGTATCGCGACCTTAAGATGCGCTACATGTTCACCTCTCGTCACCTCTACCACGGCAGCCGACGCCTTTTTGGCTTGGCCTCAACTATGATGTGGGCTTGGCTATTACTCTCAATCGCAGCAATTGCGTCATCACTAACATCTCTGCACCAACTAATCATCTCAGCTTCAGCCGTAACCATCATCTCATTAGCCCTTTGGTTACCACTGATATTCACATGGCGTCGAACACTCAAATCACTTCAATCTCGACCCATGCTACTAACCATTCCCGCCTACCTTTTAGCACGACCTTTACACAACTTCTACTTCTACCTCCGAAGCCTTGCCACTCGCAAATGGAACTACACCTGGCAAAACCCATAAAACATGGACATATAAGCGGTTCAGTCGCTTTTTAGTGTGGATAACATCACTAATGTATAATCACAACCTTGTAACAAATCGTGCGAAGCACGGGACGCGAAGCGTATAAATAACCGCGTGGTTGAGGGCAGAGCCCGAAACCTCCGGATAGCGAGCAC
>JAFVPD010000032.1 GCA_017505535.1 Muribaculaceae bacterium | reverse complement strand
TCAATTAACCATTGTCGGTATTCTTCAATAAATGAAACCTTTTTATGGTGCTCTTTTTGATTGTTGATATATTCTTTCACATTGGGGATTTCTGTGATGGAATATGTAAATGCGCCGTATCCTTCGGCCCAACCATTCCAATCGGAGAATGCGCTATCTTTCCTCAATAAATAGCTCGATTCTTGCTTTAAACGCTTTACAAAATCAGACAATGCCATTTTAAATGTGATATCAACCAATATGTGAACAAATATAATGAATCAGGGGGAAATCGAGAGAATGATGCCCTAATTTTCCTCGTCTTTACAGACTTCGAGAGTGGTAGGATTGGCTTTCCGGGGGTATCGCTACGCTCTACCCTCGGTTATTTTTTTCGCTTCGCGTCCCGTGCTTCGCACGTCTCCAACACAAAATAACTACTGAGCCGTTATAATGATACCAATGTAAGGACAAAGGCATATAGTTACGAAGTAACGGAAATAGAGTTATTAGGCGGATCATTGGAAGCGCATACACAAAGTGCTGACTCTTACACCACTCCTAACAACTCTATTTCAGTTGCAAATTTACTACAAGGAGTTGAAAAAAGCGACAAACCCGGTGAATTTTTGCTTGATAAATCGACAGCTATCGACAACCCATCAGTTGTAGCACAGCAGACAGCCGAAGCTCTTGGTGTTGACATTGAGATTGACGAGACTCTTCCGGCAAAAGGCTCTTACAATACTCGCACAGGTCGCATTCGCATTAATCCCCATCGACACTCTTCGCCTCAAGACATCGAGCGCACAATACTCCATGAAGTCATCGGACATGGTGGCCTACAAGCATTGTCGAAGCATAGAATGCCACACTCAAAAGAAGTTTTAACTAAAAAAACCGCGCAGAAGATTGCTCAATATAATTTTTAGCACTAATTTTGCATCTTAATTGTAAAATTGCCCAATTGGGCCACGAACGAAACAAACAAAACTTGAAATAAACATTATGAACGTATCAATGGAAAAAATCGACAATGTGAGCGCTCGTCTCATTGTGTCGGTTGAAGAAAACGATTATCAAGAAAAAGTAACAAAGGAACTAAAACAAATCGGCCGCACTCATAGCATTCCCGGTTTCCGCAAAGGTCACGTTCCTTTTGGAGAACTATCTCGCCGTTTTGGCAAACAAGTAGCAAGTGACGTTATCAACAATGACGTTTACGAATCTGTAATCAACTACATTCGCGAAAATAATCTCGGAATTCTTGGAGAACCACTTCCTGTTGAAGTACAAGAACTTGATCTTAAGAATCAAAAAGATTACACTTTCAAATACGAAATTGGTCTTGCGCCCGAATTCAACATCACACTTGACAAGAACACTCACATTCCATACTACCCAATCATTATTTCACAAGAAATGATTGATGAACAGAGCAACAATCTTCGTGAACGTTTTGGTGCACAAGTACCAGGCGAAGAAGTTACTCCTAAAGCCCTTGTTAAAGGTTCAATCATGGAACTTAACGAAGATGGTAGCATCAAGGAAGGAGAGGACGCTATACAAGTAACAAGTGGCATCATTGCGCCAATGTACTTCAAAGCATCAGAAGAAGGCGAAAAATTCAACGGCAAAAAAGTTGGTGACAAAGTAGCTTTCAACCCATGGGTTGCAACTGAAGGCAACATTTCAGAACTCGCTTCTATGCTCAACATCGACAAAGACAAAGCTGCCGAAGCAAAAGGGAACTTTGAATTTGCTATTGCTGAAATCATAGTAGTAAAACCCGCCGACCTCAACCAAGAATATTTTGATGGTCTATTTGGCAAAGATAACGTTAAAACGGAAGAAGAATATTATGAGGAAATCAAAAAAATGATTTCATCTCAAATTTCAGGCAATAGCGAGTTCCTTTTCCACATGACAGCTGAAAAACAACTCGTTGAGCAATATGGAAACGTTGAACTTCCTGTCGCATTCTTGAAAAAATGGCTCGTTGCTCGCAATGAAGGTCTCACTGAAGAAAACATTGACGAAGAATTTGAAAAAATGATTCCTTCACTCAAATGGCAACTCATCAAAGAACGCATCGCTGCATTGTTTGAAGTAAAAATTGAAGAAGCCGATGTTATCGCTCATGCAAAAATGATTGCAGCCAACCAATTTGCACAATATGGTATGGCCAATGTTGATGACGACACTCTTGCCGACTATGCAAAACGCATGCTTGCCGACAAAAACTATCGTCCTCGCATTGTTGAAGAAGTTGGCGACATCAAACTCTTTGCTGCTATCAAAGAACACGCCACTCTTGATGAAAAGCCTGTTTCGATTGAAGAATTCAAAGAAATTGCAGGAAAGCAATAAAGAAAAGAAGCCTCATAAACTATATATTAAGACGTCGCTGAAAAGTGACGTCTTAATTTTTTATGCCACTTTTTTTCTCAGAATATTTTTTAATACGTTTTTTATTCGTATCTTTGAATTATAAACACAATAAGACAATTATTTTTATGAACAACGATTTTAGAAAATATGCTGTAAAGCATTTGGGAATGAATGGTCTCGCATTAGACCAATACACATCAACCATCTCATCAAGCTATATTTCTCCAACAATTCTTGAAGAGCGCCAACTCAATGTTGCTCAAATGGACGTATTTTCTCGTCTCATGTTGGATCGCATTATTTTTTTAGGAACAGAAGTCAACGATTATACCGCTAATGTAATTCAAGCACAACTTTTATATCTTGACTCAACCGATCCCGGAAAGGACATTTCAATATATATTAATTCTCCCGGTGGATCGGTATATGCCGGTTTAGGCATATATGACACTATGCAATATGTATCAAGCGACATCAAAACAATCTGCACAGGAATGGCGGCATCAATGGCTGCCGTACTCCTTGTTGCCGGAGAAAAAGGCAAACGATTTGCGCTCAACCACTCTCGCGTGATGATACACCAACCAATGGGTGGCGCTCAAGGCCAAGCCTCTGACATTGAAATCACAGCAAGAGAAATACAAAAGCTCAAAAAAGAACTTTATACCATCATCTCTGACCATTCAGGTGTTGCATACGAGAAAGTTGCACAAGACTCCGATCGTGACTATTGGATGACCTCACAGGAAGCCAAAGAATATGGCATGATTGATGACATTCTCGTTAGAGTCAAGCACTAAACAAAATACGCATGGCAAAGAAACAAATCAAATGCTCTTTTTGCGGACGCTCGTCCGATATGAGTGAAGTGCTTATCCCTTCAGCACTTGACCAGACCTACATTTGTGCTGAATGTGTTGAACAAATTCACGAGATACTCAAAGACTACCGCAAAGAAGAACAGAATAAATCTAAAGGTGAGGACATCGACCTTGCGTCGGTGCCTAAACCTAAAGAGATAAATGATTTTCTAAACCAATATGTAATAGGGCAGGATGACGCAAAAAAATATCTCGCTGTAGCCGTTTACAATCATTATAAACGATTGGCTCAAAACGACACCGACGGAGTAGATATTGAAAAAAGCAATATTATCATTGTTGGACCAACCGGTACAGGTAAAACCCTCTTAGCAAAAACAATTGCACGATTCCTCAACGTGCCGTTTACAATTGTTGACGCAACTGTATTAACCGAAGCCGGATACGTCGGAGAAGACATTGAGAGCCTTTTGACACGATTACTACAAGTGGCCGACTATAATGTTGAGCAAGCCGAAAAAGGAATCGTGTTTATTGACGAAATTGACAAAATCGCGCGTAAAGGAGACAATCCATCAATCACGCGCGATGTAAGTGGCGAAGGTGTACAACAAGGATTGCTAAAACTTCTTGAAGGTTCAATAGTCAACGTTCCACCTCAAGGGGGCCGCAAACACCCTGAGCAAAAAATGATACAAGTAAACACCAAAAACATTTTGTTTATTTGTGGCGGGGCATTTGATGGCATTGAACGCAAGATTGCACAACGATTGAACACCCATGTTGTAGGTTACTCATCAGACGCATCTCGAAGCAATATCAAACGCGATAACTTCTTGCAATACGTTTCGCCTCAAGACTTGAAATCGTTTGGACTCATTCCTGAGATTATTGGGCGATTACCAATTTTAACCCATCTCAATCCGTTGGAGCGTAATGATTTGCGCCGCATTTTAACTGAGCCCAACAATGCTATCATTCGTCAATACAAAAAATTGTTTGAGATGGATAATGTCAATCTAAGTTTCTCAGACGATGCTTTAGACCTCATCGTTGATAAAGCCATTGAGTACAAATTAGGTGCTCGTGGTCTAAGGTCAATCGTAGAATCTATTATGATTGATGCCATGTATGAAATTCCCTCATCTAAAACAACAGAGTTTGAAGTGACAAAGGAATATGCTCTTGAAAAATTGACTGCAGCCAATTTTGAAACCATCTCTAAACAAAACGATTAATATACAACAACATTCACAGCATAAAAGAAATTCATTTTTTAACCCAACAAATCCCATAAGCTATGGTAAATAAAACGATACTCATAGAGGAGCTTAAAAAGCACTTCGGATTTGACACCTTCAAGGGCAATCAAGAGGCCATAATGACCAGTCTTTTAGAAGGTAACGACACCTTTGTGCTAATGCCTACCGGTGGCGGCAAATCATTGTGTTATCAATTACCTGCCTTGCTTATGGAGGGGACGGCGATAGTCATCTCTCCACTCATTGCATTAATGAAAAATCAAGTTGATGCAATGAGACATTATAGTGAAGACGATAGCATTGCTCATTTCCTCAATTCTTCGCTCAACAAGGCCGCAATTGACATTGTTAAGAGCGACATAATCGCAGGGAAAACAAAGTTATTGTACGTTGCCCCCGAGTCATTAACAAAAGAGGAGAATATTGAATTTCTCAAAACAGTTTCCATTTCCTTCTATGCGGTTGATGAAGCCCATTGTATATCTGAATGGGGACACGATTTCAGGCCCGAATATAGACGCATACGGCCTATAATTAACGAAATTGGAGCACGACCCGTCATTGCTTTGACGGCTACGGCTACACCAAAAGTCCAACACGACATTCAGAAAAACCTTGGCATGCAAAATGCATCGGTATTCAAGTCTTCATTTAATCGACACAATCTATATTATGAAGTTCGACAAAAGACCGACAACATAGATAAAGACATCATTAAATTCATTAAAGCACACGAAGGAAAATCAGGCATAATATATTGCTTGAGCAGAAAAAAAGTCGAAGAACTTGCCGAAATGCTGCAAGTAAACGAAATAAAAGCACTCGCTTATCATGCCGGAATGGATAGCGCAACACGATCAGACAATCAAGATGCGTTTCTACTTGAAAAAGTTGACGTTATTGTTGCGACTATTGCATTTGGAATGGGTATAGATAAACCCGACGTTAGATTTGTGATTCACTACGATATGCCAAAATCTCTTGAAGGTTATTATCAAGAAACCGGTCGTGCCGGTAGAGATGGAGGCGAAGGACAATGTATAACTTTCTACGCATATAAAGACTTGCAAAAGATGGAAAAATTCATGCAAGGGAAACCTCTTGCCGAGCAAGAAATTGGCAAACAACTTCTTGCCGAAACAGCATCTTATGCCGAGTCAAGTGTATGCCGACGCAAATCTTTGTTGCACTATTTCGGTGAGGAATACGACCAAGACAATTGTGGAAACTGCGACAATTGTTTAAATCCTAAAAAGAAAGTGGAAGCAAAAGATGATTTATGTGCGGTAATTGAAACGATCACCGCCCTCAAAGAAAAATTCAAAGCCGAACACGTCATTGATGTTATGTTAGGCAAAGAATCGGCCGATGTTAAATCATACCGACACGATGAATTAGAAGTTTTTGGATGCGCTCAAAGCGAAAATCCTCGACAGCTCAACGCTATTATACGACAAGCGACTCTCGCCGGATACATTGTTCGTGACATTGAAAACTTCGGACTATTAAAAGTTACTCGAAAAGGAAAAGATTTCCTCAAAAAACCTACTTCATTTAAAATTGTTGAAGACAATGATTTTGATGAAAACGAAGAAGAGGTATCATTAAAAGGAGGAGCCTCATGCGCAGCCGATACCGAGTTATATTCTATCCTCAAAGATCTTAGAAAAAAAATCGCCAAGGAACTTGAATTACCCCCATATGTAATTTTCCAAGACCCATCGTTGGAAGCGATGGCCACAAGTTATCCAATTACGATGGACGAGCTTCAAAACATAACAGGCGTTGGCGCCGGAAAAGCTAAGCGCTATGGCGAAGAATTCTTAAAGGTAATTAAGGCCCATGTTGAAGAGAACGAAATAATTCGCCCCGAAGACCTTCGAGTAAGAAGCGTAGCCAATAAAAGCAAACTAAAAATTTCTATCATTCAGGCTATTGACCGAAAAATCGCACTTGATGAACTCGCCAATTCAAAATGTCTTGAATTCGGAGAATTACTTGATGAAGTAGAAGCCATTGTATATTCCGGGACAAAAATCAACATCGACTATTTCCTTGATGAGATTATGGACGAGGATCATCAAGAAGACATATTTGAATACTTCAAAGAAAGTGAAAGCGATGATATCGAAGAAGCTATTAACGAATTAGGCCGAGACTACACCGAAGAAGAAATCAGACTTGTTAGAATCAAATTTATATCTGAACTTGGCAACTAATCATTTCTCATATCAAAAAAAAGAAGCATCGGAACATCTTCATTCCGATGCTTCTTTTTTGAATATGGTATTATTTTGATGCATATCTACCCGTTAGACCTCGCAAAATCACATAAAATCTCGCTTTTAAATAACAAATAGTTGTGACACTTGTCAATAATGACTATCTTTGCAATTCATATCAACTTTTTACTATAGTGGAACAGAATAGACAAAATACAGCCGTACTTTTAATGCACTGCCCCGACCAACCGGGTATTATTGCAGTTATAACTGAATTCATTAACGCAAATGGTGGTAATATTCTTTATCTTGACCAATATGTTGATAAAGATAATGGAATCTTTTACATGAGAGTTGAATGGGATTTAGATAACTTTGGAATCCCAACTGAGAAAATCAGAGACTACTTTGAAACCCTTTATGCGATTAAGTATAACATGGAATTCAAAATTAGCTTCACCAAGCGCAAACAACGCATGGCAATCTTTGTCTCAAAAATGTCGCACTGCCTTTATGACATCTTAGCTCGATACATAGCAGGGGAGTGGGATGTTGAAATACCGGTAATTATCAGCAATCACCCCGACATGGAAATCGTTGCCAAGCAATTCAACATTCCCTACGAAGTTATTCCTGTTAATAAAGATAACAAGGAGGAAATGGAAGCTATCGAGTTCAGCATTCTTGATAAATATGAAGTTGATTTTATTGTGCTGGCTCGTTACATGCAAGTCCTTTCTGAAAACTTTATAAACAGATATCCAAATCGCATAATTAATATCCACCACTCCTTCCTTCCCGCATTTGTGGGTGCTAAGCCCTACCATGCAGCATACGATAGAGGTGTTAAACTCATTGGAGCAACAAGCCACTATGTGACAACCGAACTTGATGCCGGACCTATTATTGAACAAGACATCACCCGCATTACCCATAAAGACACCGTCAACGACCTTGTCAAAAAAGGGCGCGACCTTGAAAAAATAGTTCTTTCTCGTGCGGTAGAAAAGCATATTCAACGCAAAATTCTAACTTATAAAAACAAGACTATTGTATTTAGCTAAAGCACTTCAATGAATATTGCGATTTTAAAATATAACGCAGGCAACAACTTCTCGGTACAATGTGCACTGAAACGCATTGGATATGAGGCTGTCGTAACCGATAATCCCGACATAATTCTAAATGCCGACCGTGTAATTTTCCCGGGAGTAGGAGAGGCAAAGTCGGCAATGAATTACCTCATTGAGAACAAGCTTGACGTTCTTATAAAACGACTAACACAACCCGTGTTAGGAATATGCATTGGTCAACAATTACTATGCAACCATTCCGAAGAAGGAGACACCGATTGCTTAGGAATTTTTGACTCTAACGTTTTAAAATTTAACCCCAAAGATTCCAACTTCAAAATTCCTCACATGGGGTGGAATACACTTCAAAACGTGTCGGATTTCATTCCAGAAGATATCGAAAACAAATATGTCTATTACGTTCATAGTTACTACGTGCCCGTAAACTGCAACACAGTAGCTACAACAAATTATTTACACCAATTCAGTGCAGCCATGCACAAAGACAATTTCTACTCTACACAATTTCACCCCGAAAAAAGTGGAGACATTGGCGAAATAATTTTAAAACGATTCATTGAACTATGATTGAGATAATTCCAGCAATAGATATAATCGATGGCAAATGCGTAAGACTCACAAAAGGAGCTTACGACAAAAAAACCACCTATTCCGACAATCCTCTTGAAGTAGCCAAAATGTTTGAGGATGCCGGATGTAAAAGACTTCATTTGGTTGACCTTGATGGTGCAAAAAACAACCATATCGTAAACTATCCGACGCTTGAACGCATTGCCAATGCCACATCTCTCATTATTGACTTCGGAGGCGGTTTAAAATCTGACGAAGATTTGCACATAGCATTTGAATGTGGAGCCAAAATGATTACCGGAGGAAGCATAGCTGTAAAAGACCCCAATCTATTTATTAATTGGCTCAACAAATATAGCGGTGATTGCATCATTCTCGGAGCCGACACTCGAAATGGGAAAATTTCAACATCGGGTTGGTTAAACGATAGTCAATTGGATATAATTCCATTCATCCAAAATTATATCACACATGGTATCACCCAAGCAATTTCGACCGATATAAATGTTGACGGCACTTTAACCGGACCATCAATTGGTCTTTATCGACAGATTCTATCGGAATGCCCCGGCCTATATCTCATAGCAAGTGGAGGAGTGGGGACACTCAACGACATAATCGAGTTGGATAAAAATGGCATACCGGCCGTAATTGTTGGTAAAGCAATTTATGAGGGTCATATTTCTAATAAAGATATTGAAAAAATAAATCTTAATTCCCTATAACGATGCTCGCCAAACGTATAATTCCATGCCTTGACGTCAAAGACGGAAAAACAGTCAAAGGGGTTAACTTTGTTAATTTCAAAGACGCTGGCGACCCTATTGAATTAGGCAAAAAATATAGCCAAGATGGTGCCGATGAATTGGTATTCCTCGACATTACGGCATCGCACGAAGGTCGTAAAACATTCATCGACCTCGTACAACGAATTGCTCAAAACATAAGCATTCCCTTCACCGTTGGCGGAGGCATTAACGACGTTTGCGATGTTGAGAAACTCCTCAATGCCGGTGCCGACAAAATTTCCATAAACTCTGCAGCCCTCAAAAACCCGAGTCTCATTGACAACATTTCGCGCAACTTTGGCAATCAAGTGTGCGTAGTAGCCATTGATGCTCGATTTAATCACGGACAATGGGTTTGCTACATTAATGGCGGACGCATTCCAACAAATCGAAATCTATTGGAATGGGCCTACGAAGCCCAAGAACGTGGTGCCGGTGAAATACTTTTCACAAGCATGGACCACGACGGAGTTAAAACAGGCTTTGCATGTGAAGCACTTTCCATGCTACATGATAAACTCAGCATTCCCATTATTGCATCGGGAGGAGCCGGAGATTACTCTCATTTTCATGATGTATTCACCACAGGACATGCCGACGCCGCTTTAGCTGCAAGCATTTTCCATTTTAATGAAATACCCATCGACAAACTCAAACTTTACCTCAAAGAGCGTAATATTAACGTAAGAATATAACATCAATAATCATTATAACTATGTCTATCGACTTTAACAAAATGCAAGGTCTTGTGCCTGCAATTATCCAAGATTACCGCACAAAAAACGTGCTCATGCTTGGATTTATGAACGAAGATGCATACAACAAAACCCTTGAATTGGGAAAAGTGACTTTCTTCAGTCGCACTAAAGGACGTTTATGGACCAAAGGCGAAGAAAGCGGTAATTTTCTAATCGTAAAATCAATCGAGGAAGACTGCGATCACGACACTCTTCTCATTAAAGTAGTTCCCGTGGGTCCAGTTTGCCACACCGGCGCCGACACATGTTTCCAAACTCAAAATGAATGGGGGGTTGAATTCTTCAAATACTTGCAAGACTTCATTAAATGTCGTTACGACGAAATGCCCGAAGGCTCCTACACTACTTCACTCTTTCAAAAAGGCATCAACCGCATGGCACAAAAAGTAGGAGAGGAAGCCGTTGAAACAGTCATTGAAGCAACAAATGGCACTAACGATCGTTTAGTATATGAAGCGTCCGACCTCATTTACCATCTAATCGTTCTGCTAACCTCAAAAGGACTTAGCATTGAAGATTTAGCAAACGAATTGGTAAAACGTCACAAAGAATAACCTTTAACTTTCTCCTCCCCAAAATGAGCATTGTCAATTACAAAAACGTCGAAATTCTTCGCAAAGAACACATTGTTTTAAAAAACGTTGATTTTGAGCTAAATCAAGGCGAATTCATCTACCTTCTTGGGAAAGTGGGTAGCGGTAAAAGTAGTTTGCTTAAATCAATGTATGCCGAAATTCCCATTACTCAAGGAGAAGCAACTGTCCTTGATTATGATTTAGTGGGCATTAAACGCAAAACAATCCCCATGTTGCGCAGAGAAATTGGTATCGTATTTCAAGATTTCCAACTACTCACCGATCGTAGCGTATATGATAATTTAAGATTTGTGTTAGAAGCCACCGGGTGGAAAAACCTATCCGACATTGACAATCGCATTGAAGAAGTGCTAAACCAAATGGGCATGGCAAACAAATCATATAAAATGCCTCATGAGCTATCGGGAGGGGAACAACAACGCATAGTTATTGCTCGTGCATTGCTTAATAGCCCCAAACTCATCCTTGCCGACGAACCAACAGGAAATCTTGACCCTGCTACAGGCGAACAAATTGTTCAACATCTGCATCGTATAGCAAATGAAGGGACTGCCGTTATAATGGCAACCCACAACATGAACCTGGTGGAAGAATACCCCGGCAGAATAGTTCGTTGCGAAGACAAACGCATTGTAAATTGCTAAATTAATGACTTTATGCGACCTATTCTTTAGAATTTTGACTTAATACGACAACAATTCAACGCATTTTTTGTAATTTTGCACAATTATTTTTATAAAGACTTTTTATTCTTCAAATTTTGTAATATCCTAAAATGAAAGTATTAAAATTTGGCGGCACATCAGTAGGCTCTGCCCAAAGAATTAAGGAAGTTGCTCGACTCATAACCGAGCGTGGAAAAAACATTATTGTTTTATCGGCAATGTCCGGTACTACAAACACGTTAGTTGAAATATCCGACTACCTTTACAAAAAGAACACCGACGGTGCCAAAGAAACAATTAATACCCTCGAAGCTAAATACAATCGCACTATAAACGAATTGTATTCTACCGACGAATTCAAGGAAAAAGCACTAAAAGAGGTAAAAGCATGCTTCAACTACATGCGTTCTTTCACAAAAGACCTCTTCACTATGTTTGAAGAGAAAGAGATTTTGGCTCAAGGAGAACTCATGTCAACGGCGATGATGAATTTATATTTGCAAGAATGCGGTATAAACTCAGAACTTCTTCCCGCACTCGATTACATGCGTACAGACAAAAATGCTGAGCCCGACACTCAATACATCAAACAAAAACTATTAGCTCTTCTTGATAAACATCGAGATGCCGACATATACATCACTCAAGGATACATTTGTCGCAATGCTTATGGTGAAATCGACAACCTTCAACGTGGAGGAAGCGACTATACCGCTTCGCTCATTGGATGTGCTATAAATGCCGAAGAAATTGAAATTTGGACCGATATTGACGGAATGCATAACAACGACCCACGTTTTGTTGAAGGCACAGAACCTGTAAGCGAACTTCACTTTGAAGAGGCGGCTGAGCTTGCCTACTTCGGAGCTAAAATCCTTCACCCGACATGCGTTTTACCGGCTAAACTAAATAATATTCCGGTGAGATTGCTCAACACAATGCAACCCGACGCACATGGAACACTAATTTATAACACAGCCGCATCATGCAAAATTAAAGCCGTTGCGGCTAAAGACAACATTACAGCAATCAAAATCAAATCGGGGCGCATGTTGCTCGCCTATGGTTTCTTGCGCAAAGTATTTGAAATTTTCGAAACATATCAAACTCCAATTGATATGATTGCCACATCTGAAGTTGGTGTATCTGTCACAATCGACAACGAGCGCAACCTATCTCAAATTCTTGATGACCTCAAAAAATTTGGCACTGTCACAGTCGATAAAGACATGGTTATTATTTGCGTAGTAGGTGACCTTGAATGGCAAAATAGAGGTTTTGAAGCCAAAGCATTGGACGCATTAAAAGACGTTCCTGTGCGCATGATTTCATATGGTGGTAGCAACTATAACATTTCATTCCTCGTGCGCAAAGAAGATAAAGTGAGAGCTTTGAACCTTCTCAGCGATCGTTTGTTTAAAAACAAATAACCATTAGATTGCACTGCTCATATGACAATTTTCCCGGTAAAGGAGTTTGAAAATATTCCCACTCCATTCTACTACTACGACTTAAACATCTTAAGAGAAACGCTTAACGAGGTTGCTAAACACTCTTCACGTGACAACTACCACGTTCACTACGCAATAAAAGCCAATGCCAACCCTCAGATACTCAGCATCATTCGCGATGCCCATCTTGGTGTTGATTGTGTAAGTGGGGGAGAAGTCCAAGCCGCGTTAAATGCCGGATTCTCTCCCGATAAGATTGTCTTTGCAGGTGTTGGCAAGAGCGACTGGGAAATTAAATTAGCGTTGGAAAACAACATCTCTTGCTTCAACGTCGAATCAGAAGCAGAACTTGAAGTCATTCAAGAAATTGCGCAAAGCATGGATAAATCGGCGACAGTGGCACTGAGAGTTAACCCCAATGTTGATGCTCACACCCACCATTACATCACAACCGGCCTCGCCGAAAACAAGTTTGGTATTAATCTTGAAATGCTCGACCACATCATTGAACGATGCATCATTTTGCCAAACATTAATCTGCAAGGCCTTCATTTTCACATTGGTAGTCAAATCACCGAGACCGAGCCATTTAAAAAACTCTGTCTAAAAATCAACGAGTTACAATCTCACTACGAAAACATTGGAATTAAATTCAACTCGATAAACGTAGGAGGCGGACTCGGAATTGATTATGACAACCCTGATGAGAATCCAATCCCCAACTTCAAAGACTATTTTGAAACCTTCCACAACAATCTTGAGCTACGACCATGGCAACAACTCCACTTTGAGCTTGGTCGCTCAATAGTTGGCCAATGTGGATCACTCATCACCCGTGTACTTTATGTCAAAGAAGGCGTAAAAAAGAAATTTGCAATCGTTGATGCCGGGTTCACCGAACTAATTCGCCCGGCTCTATACCAAGCCCACCACAACATTGAAAACCTCTCAAGCAAAACAACCGACACCGAACATTACGATGTTGTGGGGCCCATTTGCGAATCCTCCGACCGATTTGGCGAATCCGAAATTCTCCCCATCACATCAAGAGGAGACCTTCTCGCTCTTCGCTCTGCCGGAGCCTATGGCGAAATAATGGCTTCGCAATACAATTGCCGCAACCTTCCAAAAAGCCTCTTCTCTGAATAACATTCCATCTTATAACATACCACTTAAAACGAGCCTCTACACGGCTCGTTTTTCTTTTACTAGTATTTTCAGTCTTGGACCTAAATACAGAATGACATAAAATTTATAAAATTTTGGAGCTAGACAAAGATACATTAGTATTAAGCGGTCCCAATAGTAGGGGGACGATACCGAGAATTGCTAGGTCGGAGAGGGTAAAGAAGCATAATATTTCTGTCCTTAAAAGCCTGTTCTTATGTACTTCTGTCTTTGAAACACACGCGTTCCACAAAAATCCAAACAAAATTTGTCTGAGTTGTGAAATATAAAAAATATTACTAAATTTGCAATAATCTTGGAGAGGCAAAGCATTGCCAATTTCTGCAAGTGACATTTTCTTGAAAGCGTTTCGCTTTATCCTTTGTTAGAAAATTCGCCAAAATTTAGCTCATAGGATTAGCGGTCAAAACGCTCTCGCTTGTCGTATATCCACTCCCCGGCAAGGGGTTCGGTATATCGATCAAGGCGTGGGAGTGGACTGTTTATTATGAGCAAGGTGTTTGGCGATACCTCTAACAAAATAAGCTGAACAAAGTCCCGCGCTTTCTTTATACTCAATAATCGCCAAATGAGGGGACACACGAGGCATCAATTCAAAATGTTTAATATTTTCAATAAAGTCGAAAAAGATGATAGGCCTGTAATATTATTCCGTTATGCAGACAACGCTTTAGTACAAAACCTTAATCATTTAATCTCTGAAATAAATATCGGGGAACATCGATGTATTGCAATAAAAAAGAATTCTACTACCTTTATTTTTGTTATAGATTTACACCACTCATATTTTATTGTTTATAGTCAATATATAAGTATGGGATATTATTTTGAATTGATTAGCTCACGTATAATAAATTCATTAGATGACCTAGGCTTAGAAATAAATAAAATTAACGGTTGTCATATTGACCGAGAATTATCTATTGTCTTCAAACCATTAAAATATTATCAAAATCGCAAATCTGTTGATCCCACTGATGAACTATACAATGAATTAGAAAAACTTGATAATTATGACGCAAAACTTGAAGAATACAACCGTAACGAAGAACTAAAACTACGCAAATTTAATGAAGATAAATATGCTCATGAGCAACTTAAAGTTTGGGAAGATTACCTTAGCACCAAAAGTCAACATTACAATTTGGCTAATAAACAATTTGTTGTTGCTCCTAAAGTGGCTGATATAAAAAAGAAATTTGTGGACATTGAGACTATTTCTAAGTATACAGAAAAAGCTGATAAGGATACTCTCACTAAAATAATTAATGACTTCGGTGGAGCAATTGTGAATGGAAAGGTCCAAATGAGTTTAATTGAATTTAGCAAATGGCAAAAATCATGCAATAATAGTCCCACGCAAAATATAGAAATCTCAATTAGGGGAAAACTTAAGCTAATAATTACAGTTAAATGTGATGGCTTTAAAAAAGCTAAAATATTTAGAGACGAAAATGATTTAAACAACGTAGAATTTCACTATGGACAATATAACTATTCAACACAACTAATTAACTTAACATATTATGCTGATAATTTAGACGATATCAATTTATTAATCAAAAAGGCCCACAATAGCTATAATTTTAGCGATGTTTATGAAGACAGTGCAATTATAGAATTTGACTTAAATATAACCTTGATCGAGTCTGATGAAGACCGTCAAAAAAGGCTTAAAATACTTTCTGGTTGCGCAATCTATTCTGAGCCAGAACAAAGAGGAATCTATTTGGGAAAATTGAATGAAAAGGGGTCGGGGAGAAATTCTCTTAGAATTTTTTTACCTGACAACCCAGACGAGAGGAATAAATCTTTGGATTTTTTCAGAAACTTGGGGACCCAAAAAAAATATATATATCCTGGATTAATCGCAGAAACGACTCTTCTTAATAGAGAACTAAAAGCTATATCTAAAGTTAAGGACGGGACACAATTATTTAACTCTAATTTAAAAGAATTTATATTTAATTCATCTCGGGCATCTGCCATAGATGTTTTCATTGGACTAACGTCTGATGAAATCACTAACACCGATGAATACATTGATTGTCTAAGTAACCAACTATTGCAACTAAATGGACCTCAACGAGAAGCTGTCGTTAAAGGAGTGTATGCAAATGACCTAAGTCTAATTCAAGGGCCTCCAGGTACGGGAAAAACCACCATTATTGCGGAACTTATTTGGCAACATATTCGTCAAAATCAAAAGACACGTATAATGTTAACTTCACAAACGAATTTAGCTATTGACAACGTTTTAAACCGACTATTTTATAACTCAGCAATTAATCGGACATCTAGTGCTTGGAGATTCATTATGCTTATAAAGCCGATTCGAATTGCCGAGTCTGAAAAAATTGAAGAAGATGGTATGCCATATTCTGAGGAAAGAATATTAGATTGGGTTGAAGATAACAATATAACAGAATCTTCAAATAACATCGTTCATAGCTGGTTGATGCATATCTCAAAAAGGATTCCAGAACATGAGCATTTTAGTAATGTTTTAAGCGAGTGGAAATCCGCAATATCTGAGCCAAATAAATCATTGCGTAAAATTTTTGCGCAACAATATTTAAACGACTCAAACGTGTTATGTATAACATGTGGCAAAGTTGATTCTAAGGATTTTAAAAATTTTGAAAAGAATATTGGCTTTGATGTTGTAATTGTTGATGAAGCGAGTAAAACTACTCCTCCCGAATTATTGATGCCATTGTGTTATGCCCGTAAATCAATTATTATTGGAGACCATCGCCAGTTGCCTCCAGTTATATTTGAGAATGAATTCTTTGATAAAATTAGAGAGGCCGACCCTGAATTCGAATTAAAACTAGATAGAGAGTTCAAACATAAATTGGTTGATGAATCGTTATTTAAACGCATGATTACACATCAATTTTTATCTCCAACAATTAAATCTACTTTAAATATTCAGTACAGAATGCACCCTGATATTAATGCTGTTATCTCTCAGTTTTATAGAGATGATACAACTGAGCTTATTTGTGGACTTAATGAGTCTTGTGTTGATAGTCCGAATTTCCAGAGAGAGAGTCGATATCATGGTTTTTCATTCGGTAAATTTATTAATCCCAAAGTTCATACAATTTGGGTTGATGTTCCTGACGGTTATGAAAGGAGTGAAAATAATTCATATTTTAATGAATCCGAAATCAATGCCGTTGAAATGGTTATTGAAGCGCTATCGCGTGCCCATGGATTCAAGGATTATATGAAATATTGGGAGAACGTTCAAGATGACGAGACTAGAGTTACCGAAAGTAAAATTAGCATCATTAGCTTTTATGCCGCTCAAGTAAAAAAAATTAGAGAGCGTTTAAATTCAGTTCTAGTTAATAATCACCTTAATCTAGCTACTGATTCTGTGGACAGATTTCAAGGCAAAGAAAGTGGGATTGTTATCGTTTCAACGGTACGAACAAATGGATTAGGGTTTACCAAAACTCCAGAGCGCCTTAACGTTGCATTATCTAGAGCACGCAGATTACTTATAATTGTCGGAAATAGTAATTTTTACACCTCAGATAGAGCAAAAAACGATGATGGAGAAACGATATACCGCAACGTAATTGAGGCTATTACTAGACCTGAAGGGAATGGAGTCTTTATTGATTATCATGAGCTTAAATATATGTTAGGGCACTAGCTCAAAATACAACTAACAAAATTTTAAACCAATTCGATGATTACATATGAATAATTATATTACTCTAGGATATATAAATTGGGACTGGCATTTTGCAAAAGGTGAGTATATTTGTAACTGCCTAGAATCTGAGCCAATGAATCCTTTTGATTTGGTAATTTGTGGATTGCTATATCATTCAAACAACAAAATGAGCCAAGATAAAATAGGAAATTTAATGGGCTTTAATATAATTGATAACCCATCTGAAGGTCTATATAGAGACCCGTCTGAATATTCTATTTTTAAAATGGCACTAAATTCTCTTGTTGAATATGAACTCATCTCGCTTCAAGATAACATTATAATATTATCACCCAAAGGTGCAATCGCATATGAAACGCGCAAAAAACAAAAGAGTTATTCTGAAAATAAGACTCTTTGGAACGATGAATTTTCTATCGTGGAATATCAATCTGAGTTATTAAGTACTATTCAATTAGAACAAGATAATTGCCCTATAAATACCGATTGGAATATCCTTATCAATCAATATAACACCATATTTGAGAATCAACATCACGCTTGGATTTGCAACAACAACTTGTCAATAGAGTCGTTATCTTTAATAAAAATGAATTATTATGTTGCACACATTAAATGCAAGATTATATTTGATTTAATTGCCCAAGAATACATTTTGAAGACAACGGAGAATATTTCCGAGATTGATAATATCTTGAAAACAAATCGTACTCTTAAAAATTATCTTCTAGATAATTTCTTCTCTAATCAACAAAAATCTGTTATATATAAAACGTTGTATCAACGTGAAATCGAAACTCAACTAAAAACTTTAAATTCTACTAGTGTTAATTTCATACCAGAACAAGATCTTTTCAGGAGTATTAATGACGAAATATCATATAATAACATAAATGTCATCTTCTTTTCTATTCCAAATCTAAATGAAGGTCTTCAAGATAAATTTGAACAATTATATGGTCATTTTCTATGTGTTGACTACATTAACGGTAACTTTGATCAAGAATATATTGAACACAATAACGTTTGTTATCAACAGTGTAAACGTCTTCGAACATTTGACTTTTGTATTTTAGGTCACAAATATTATATGTACAATTACTTTGTTACTGAATATAATGGCATTAATTATTCTATTCCGATGTATTTCTTGTTACAAGATGATTCTAAATATTCTAAATATAATCTCAATGCGCTATTTGATCCATATATAGAATTTATTTTGAACAAATACTTTTTGAAACTTGAATTTGCTCAATATGAAATAAATAATAACCTCGCCAATGCTGCTACTATTGGACACTATATTAACCTATATAACGAAGTCTATGATTTAATCAAAGATCGCAATACACATCCAAAATATAATGAATTTGTAGATTCTATTGAACTCCTATGTAATCTATGGCTCAATAATATTTCAGTCCAAATCAAAGCCATTGAAAACGATTATTATGAACAGAGCGCTGATATTTCAGAAATTAAACGACGAATAACTGAAATCGAGAACGAAATTGAACCGATTAATCAATTAGAAATTTCGCAAAGTGTTATTCAATATATTAACAATTTGAATTTCAAGATTAACAATTATCGCTCTTCTCAAATCGCACGAACTTCTTTGTACATCATTGATACATCTGTTTTTATGAATGAACCTCTAATTCTTAATAAATTTAGTCTTAAATCAGACCAAGTAGTTATTCCTCGTGCGATAGAACAAGAGCTCGATTGCAAAGCTCATATGAACCGTAACGCACATAAAGCTCAGCTACAATTAAAACGAAAAAAAGATTCTCAGCCACAATTAATCACAATAAAAGACAACGTCAATACCAACCTTCTTCCCGCTGGATATAATAGAGAGAATACAGATAATCAAATGTTAGCGACAGCAATAGAATACTCCAATCTTGAGAAATATGATGAGATTGTTATCGTATCTGATGACACATATTTTATCAGCAATGTCATGGACTCTGTTAACCAAAATAGTATCAGTGAAAAAATTAAAGCTATCAATCTTGAAGAATTATTGAATCGTAAAAGTAAATAACACGTTCCTATTTATTCCTACAAAAACGAAGAAAGAGACCTGCATCACGCAGCCCCCAATCCTCATTCATCACATTATGCTTATTTACGATTATAGTGCTTCTTCTTGATATCTTTGAGCAACAATCTCCCAGTCTATAATCTTCCATAGATTATGTAGGGCATCTGCTCTGCGATTTTGATAATCGAGATAGTAGGCATGTTCCCACACATCAAAACAGAGTAGGGGAGTCAAGCCTTGCGTTAGCGGATTGGCTGCATTGGACGCTTGGGTTATAAACAATTGCCCATCGCCATCTTTTGACAGCCACACCCAACCCGAGCCAAACAATTTCACTCCGGCCTGTTCAAATGCTATCTGAAACTCTTCAAATGACCCAAACTGATTGTTTATTGCAGCCATGAGACCTCCGGTGGGTACACCTCCACCATTTGGAGAAAAAGAGAAGAAATAAAACAAATGATTCCACGCTTGTGCTGCATTATTAAACAATGCCCCTTCCGACGATTTTATTATGTCCTCAAGAGGCATTTCTTCATATTTTGTGCCTTGTATGAGGTTATTGAGATTATCAATATAGGTCTTTTCATGTTTCCCATAGTGGTAATTAATTGTATCCTGACTTATTACCGGCTCTAAAGCATCGGAAGAGTAGGGTAATGGAGGTAGTTCGTATTTCATAACTGAGAGTGTTTTATCGTTATTACATCATTAAAACAACTCCGTTCAAAAATAGTTCATTCCCCCACAATTTTTTTGAAAAAAAACAGCACTCCAAGAAAAAAACTTGAGTGCTGTTTATTCTACGAAAGTATTAACCTCTATTTCAACAAACAATATTTATTGAGTTGAGCCAAGGTATAGTGATACTCATATACCAAATTCATATAATCGCGTTGAGCCTCAAGGAAATAATTCACCTCCTGCAGATAGGTCAACAAAGTAATTTCTCCGCCGTCAAGAGCTTTTTTGAGCAATGCCAAATTATCACTCTTCTCAAACACGCCTCTATAGTCTTCTACTTCAGAATATAGCTTTACGGCCTTAGCTCTGTTGCTATACATCGTTGAAAACTTTGCTATTTCAAGTGTTGATTGCTCATAATCAATCGACTCGCGCAACGCCTCAGCGGCCTTTGATTTGTGTCGATTTGAGAACAATGGTAGTGAAATCCCTATTTTCAACCCGTTGAAATGACTTCCAAGCTCATTTACGTGCATATATCCCAACGTAAATCCGGGAAGATTGCCCATTCGGGCAACTCTCACTGCGGCCGATTGGGATTGCAACATGCTTGAATTATACTTCAATTGCGGATCGTTTTGCTTTATCATTGTTTCATAGGCATCTTCACTCAAAATCACATCTTCGGGATAAGAATCAAGCATTAATATGATTTCGCTGCAATCTTTTCCCCCATTTAATGTCTTGAGCGAATTTTGCAACACTCCAAGTTGAATTCTCAACTCATTGCATCGACGCGAAACAGCCACGTGCTCTATATCGATTTTATTTACATCTAAGATGCTCACTTCGCCTTGTTTAAATCCATCGTGATACTTGGTCTTGAGTTGTGACATATAATCGCACACCTGCTCCATGACACTCAGATTTTTACGAGCATTCACGATGTCGATAAACAATAGTTTCACCTCAAGCATTTTTTCGAGATAATTACTGCGATTGAGATATTCCATTGCTTCTGATGCGCTTCGTGCCACGTCTTTTCGTGCGCCATATATTCCGGGCCATTCAAAACCCTGAGAAATGCCCACGCTCCACTTGTTGCCAATATTCTTTTGGCCCCATTGATGCTCTAAGTCAATACCGGTTTCAGGTAGATTATTTTCACTGCGCAACGCTTGTATTTGGCTCTCATTTGCCGACTCAAGCGATGATAGTTCGGTGTTGTTTCCTACCACTTGTTTCAATAGTGCATCATAATCTTGCGCCACAGCACTCATGGCAGTCAACAATAGTGTCAACAAATATATTACTTTTCTTTTCATTTTTCTTTACGATATATTAAATAATATACGATAGGAACTACATATATATTCAAGATTGTAGATGTCAACAATCCGCCAAGTATAACAATCGCAAGGGGCGATTGTATCTCATTGCCCGGCTCGCTGCCACTCACAGCAATTGGAATGAGCGCCAATGCCGATGTCAATGCTGTCATTATTATCGGATTTAATCGATCGGCTGAGCCGTGCTTAATTCTTTCTAATAATGCCATGCCTTCTTCTTTGAGATTGTTATAACGGGTCATCAACAACATTCCATTTCGAGTTGTAATTCCCAACAGCGAAATAAATCCGATAATTGCCGGGATATTCAATTCTCCTGATGTTAATCGCAAAATTAAGATTCCACCAATCATTGCAAGCGGCATATTCAACAATATAATGAGCGATTGATTAATGTTTCTGAATTCTTGATACAACAACATGAAAATAATAACCAATGCTCCTATTGATGTTAAAGCCAAAGTGCGTGATGCTTCGGCTTCACTCTCAAATTGACCTCCATAGGTTATATAATAGTTCTCGGGGAGAATTATCTCTTCATCTATTTTTTCTTGAATATCGTTTACTGCGCCACGCAAATCACGATCTTGAACATTTGCCGATATAATGATGCGTCTGCTCACATTCTCTCTATTGATAGTGTTTGGACCGGTTGCCGATACTATGTCAGCAACATAACTCAATGGAATTTTACCCACATTGCTGTCAATCATCAAATTAGATATCTTCTCCATTGAATTGCGATGGTCTTCATCAAGACGCACTGTTACATCGTAGGGCAATCCTTGCTCATATACTTGCGATACCACTTCGCCTGCGAGCGTTACATTTATATAATGAGCAAACTCATTGATGGGTATGCCAAAACGTGCCAACATTTCTCTTCGTGGGCGTATTTCAAGTTGCGGACGTTCAACCTGTTGCTCTATATTTATATCAACAACACCTTCTACGCTTGATATAGAGTTCTTTATCTTACTTCCTATTTGATACAGTCGATTTAAATCATCACCAAATAGTTTTATTGCTATCTGCGACTCTGTTCCCGACAACATTGCATCAATGCGGTGTGAAATAGGCTGACCAATCTCTATATTTGCTCCGGGAATTGATGCAAGTTTCTCGCGCAACTCTTTCACGACTTCACCACGAGTACGATCTTTAAGCTCATATGGGGCTTCAATCTCCGACACATTCACTCCAAACGAGTGTTCATCGAGTTCGGCGCGACCTGTTTTACGAGCAACAGTTTTAACTTCGGGAATTGACATAATAATGCGTTCAGCCTCACGTCCTATCTTGTCGCTCTCATCTAAAGATATCCCGGGTAATGTACTCACATTGACTGTAAACGATCCCTCATTGAATGCAGGCAAAAAGCTTCGGCCCAGGGTAAAGAATATACCTAAGCTCACCACAAACAACAAGCCGACACTACCCAATAAAAACTTTTTATTTCTAAAGCACCAATCTAATCCTCGAGAATACATCTCGCGCAATTTTATGGCGGCCCATGCTTCTTTCGTAATTTGTTGCATTGTCTTTTTTGAGTCCAAAAGATAACTGCACAAAACAGGTGTTAATGTCAGAGCCACTATCGTTGATGCGACCAAGGCCACTATGAACGATATACCCAATGGAATGAGCATGCGACCTTCAATTCCACTCAAGAAAAACAAGGGCAAGAAACTTGCGACAATTATTAACGTTGAATTCAATATTGGCATTCTCACCTCTTTTGAGGCATTAAACACCACGTCGATTGTTGAACTTCGCTCCGTTTCGGGCAACGCTCTATTCTCGCGTAATCGCTTATATACGTTTTCAACATCTACAATTGCATCATCAACCAATGATCCTATGGCGATGGCAATACCGCCGAGACTCATCGTATTGATTGTCAATCCCATAAAATGCAACACAAGTACAGCAATTATAATTGACATTGGCAATGCTACCAACGAAATTATTGTTGTGCGAGTATTCATCAAGAAAAGGAACAATACGATTATAACAAAAATTGAACCCTCTATCAATGAATGTTGCAAATTGGTAATTGAATTATCGATAAAGTCACTTTGCTTAAATATATCGGTAGAAATATTTATATCTGCCGGCAAATTTTTTGACATCTTTGACAATTCCGACTCTATTCGTTCCGTGAGGCCGATTGTTCCCACCGAGGGCTGTTTCGTTACAGTTAGCAACACAGCTTGCTCAGCCTTCTCCGACGCAACACCAAGACGAGGCAACTTATTCCCAATCTTCACAGTTGCAATATCTTCAACCAAAACAATTCCGTCAGAATTACTTCTAACGACCGATTTACCAATCTCTTCGGTTGATGTCGTTGTTATATCACCTTTGATGATATATTCGTTGCCATATTCATACAATACGCCTCCCGTTGCATTGTTATTGAGCAACGAGACACTCTCCATCACTTCATCAAGCGTAACGTTATAATGACGCATACGCTCTGGTGATATTTGAATTTGATACTCTTTGATATCACCCCCGATAACTGCCACCTGCGACACGCCACCTATTGATAATAATCGAGGGCGTATCAATCTATCGGCAATCGAACGGACATCACTCATCGAAGTTGAATCTGATGTCAATCCAATAATCATTATTTCGCCCAATATCGACGATTGCGGTCCCAAAGTAGGGGAGTTCACTCCCGGTGGAAACGTTTCGGCCAAATTAACCAAACGTTCCGACACAATTTGACGGGCTCGGTAAATATCTGTTCCCCAATCAAACTCTACCCACACTATTGAAAAACCGGTTGCAGATGACGAACGCACTCTTCTAACATCGGTAGCACCATTAACCGATGTTTCTATCGGAAATGTAACCAACTGCTCAACCTCTTCTGGCGCATAGCCGGGAGCCTCGGTCATTACAACTACTGTCGGAGCATTCAAGTCGGGAAATATATCGACTTCTGTTCGTGTTAACACATATACTCCGGCCAACACCAACAAGCCCGACAAAATGAGAATTATAACTCTATTTAATAGAGAAAAATGTATGATCCTATTTAGCATAGAAACCTCCTTTCTCTTTTAGTGGTTGTGGCTGTGACCTTCTGGAACAACTCCACTTGCCTCGGCCAATTTCACGATTATTGCTCCTCGTGATACAACCTCATCTTTTCTACTGAGACCGCTTAGGATTTCAACCTCGCCACCATTGGTCTGTCCGAGTGTCACCAAACGCTTTTCATAACACTCTTCATCAAGTTTCACATATACATAGAACTTTCCTTGTTGCTCGGTAACGGCGTCGATTGGCAACACTATAACATTATTGCGGGTTGACCCGATCAAATACACTTCCACAAACGCTCCGGGAACTGCCATTCCGTTATTATCAAACGTGAAATATACCGGGATATAACCTGGTTGCGACGAAGCCGCAACACTTGAAGTTGACACTTTTTTTCCATTCAACTCTGAAAGTGATATTACTTCAGGCGAATATGACGTGCGAAAATTTGCGGTTGTTATTGTTGACAACAAGTTATAATATTTCTCAGGAAGATCTGCTCGCAACGTCAATCTCACATTTCCCGAAATGGTAGCTATAGGACTGCCTGCTTCAACATATTCTCCCTGTTTCACCAACAATTGTGTTATCACTCCCGACGTTGCAGCCACAGCTGTACTTCCACAACCACTGTTTGCATTATACGCAGCTTGCGCTTGCTCATATAATTGTTTTGCGGCATTGTAGTCTTTTGTGGTCACAATTCCATCTTTGTGCAACGGTGTGATTCGTTCCAATTCTCGTTTGGCGGCCTCATATGCTATTTTAGCCGACTCATTTGCATCGCCACCAACCATTCCTTTGGCTGATACTGTGGCCAATACACTGCCTTTTGCTACGTCTCGGCCCTCTACGACTCCATTTACAAACGATACAATTCCCGATGATTGAGCCGATACCACCGACTCGTTACTTGGCTCTGATACTATCTGACCCGACACTTTCACAACCTCATTAAACTGCTGAGGCTTTACCATTTGCGTATATACGCCAAATCGCTCTGCATCGGCCGGTTTTAATACGATTTCATCACTGGTCGAACCATGCGATGCATGATCATGGTGATGATGGCCCAATCCGTCATCTTGAGCCGATGGTGCACAACCTACCAAAGTACATAATACACCAATAAAATATAGCTTATTAAATTTCATAATTTATTGCATTTTAAATAATTAGACATCAATTCTATGCCTTTAAGGCATCTGGCAAATGTCCCCATACCCTGATGGGTTTATTATTTAATCATGCAATGGGTGGAGCTCTCAATAATCCGACGTTTTTATATATCGCTCTATCTGCATCAGATTGTTCTGCATTAACTACACTTGTTATGCATTGTTGTGTGCAACTTCTTTCTTCACAATTATCTATTGCCCAATCAAGTAGGGTAGTGGGAGAGTCCTCTGTCGCATCACAATCCATTTCCGAGCCCTTATACTCGCCCAAATGCATTGAGCACGTTGCGTCATCTTCATGACCATCATGGCTGTGATGATGAGCCGATTCACATTTGTGATTATGCCTACAATGTTCAATAGCATTACCACCATTACCTATCACAATATCATCTAACGTTGTCAAATGGATATATATCCTCCCGTCACAATCATGGTGATGATATTGCAACACCGATGTTATGGCAAACACCAGCAATACAATCAAACTAATATGTGGTAATATCTTTTTCAATAGACCTCACAATTTTACGCGTAAAATTACTAAATAATTCTCACTCTTGCAAATACCTAAACTGAGTGACGACAACGAAAAAGACGGATTTGAGAAAGGTTGTGCCTTGATAAGGTCAAACCTGATGATAGATCCCTGCTCGGGTAGCGAGGAAGATTGGGCGTCATGGTATGCACAAGCCTTGTGGCTCGAGCAGTTTCGATTAAGAAATCAGGCTGAGATGATAGCGAGGTTGTTTGGAGAGAAGAAAAGGTGATTTAATGAAAAATAGTTCATTTTCCATTAAAAGAACGGGCCTCTACACCGCGGAGTATTACCTTTTAATATTTCAATAATATACTTAATAAAACCAATAAAATATACAACAAACCCTACATAGAGAATGACGGCTATGATATAGGTTAAAACAGTTATTAAAAAAGCTACTATCATAATGTTATAATTAAATGTGTTCCAAATTTAATAATTATTTTTTGAAATGGCAAGTGTATTTGAATATGGATTTAATTTAGGCGGTAATTTTATCGCTGTCATGGAGGGCATGATTGACAGTACCGGCAAATTCAGCGCAAAAATAGAAGACTGTAATTCTTGGTTAGGTCGATTAACCAATACATTTGCTGCATGGGACATGGCAAGTAATTATGTTGAAAAAATCAGCGGTGTATTTAACGATATAACCGAAGCCGGGGCGACAGCAGAATTGCAATTGATGAATCTGAAGACTTTGTTTGGAGGAAATGCCGAAGCAGCTGAAGCGATGTATGAACGCATCTCGGAATATGGGAAGGTAACCCCTTATGATAAAGCAGGCTTGCTTGATGCACAAAGAACAATGATGTCATTTGGTATGTCGGGAGAAGCGGCATTTTCCACACTGCAACAGATTGGAGACATCGCCATGGGAGACAGTCAGAAATTGCAATCGTTGGCATTGGCATTTGCTCAAATGTCGAGCACCGGCAAGTTGACCGGGCAGGATTTGATGCAGATGATAAATGCCGGCTTCAACCCGCTTAACGAGATAAGCAAGGTTACGGGAAAGAGCGTCGGGGCACTTAAAGAAGAAATGAGCAAGGGGGCCATCTCGGCAGATATGGTTTCGGAGGCATTCAGGATGGCGACCAGTGAGGGGGGATTGTTTTATGGAGCAATAGAAGCAGCATCAGAAACGACAGCTGGAAGAATGGCGTCATTTCGTGACACGATAGAGGAAATAAAGGTCTCAATATTCAATTTTGTAGGGGATTTTGGATTATGGGTTAGTTCTATCTCGGAATTAATGGTGCCACTTTCGCAGGTAATGCCATTATTAACCGGTGTATTTGGTTTGATGTCAAAAATCAAGTTGCTAAATTGGGCCGGTATGTGGTCAAGTATAAAGGGTTTTTTGTATGCCAGCCGAATACAGATGATGTAAAATAGTTGTTATCTAAAAAATAGTTTGTATATTTGTAGCGCGGTGGGTGTACCAGAAATGGAGCCTGCCGTTCCTTTTTTTATAATTCTGCAACATGAACGATTTCCTTGTTACGTATGCAGATTATTTTTTTTGAATTTCAAATATTGCCCGTCTTTAAGTTTTTCAGCCTTGATAGAGCGACGCAGAGCTCCGGTGACGATGAGCAGCGATCCCCGGCGATTTATGCGACGAGGCTTCCACTTGCGGGTGAAGAATGCTTTGCGCTCAAAATTTCGGTCAAACTCCTCAGCGAGTTCCACCCGCATATCGTTGAGGATATTTCGTTTTAGTTGGTCGGGGTCAATATAATCGGGCATAATGGTATAAAATTTGCGTCTTTGTTTCAAATGCTTTATACATAATTTTTTGAGTTTATTATTGCTGATTTAAAATATAGTTGCTACCTTTGTACTGCAAGTCAGGCTTTACCGTGAGGTTTAGCTGTTGGCTGTGGGTTCGCCTAATGCCTTTCATACTTGCAACCTCCTTCGGGAGGTTTTTTTATATATCATAAATTTTAAGTTCCGAGGCTCCATTAATAACGACGTAAATGTGCTTTATCCGTTGAGTAGAGCCAACATTTTGAATAGTTTGCTTAAACCATTCAGCATCATGTAATAGTTTTTCCTCAGAAAACATATTGGGGTCGTGGAAGTGCAAACAGACAGAATCTGAAATTATCCCTGTTTTTTTCTTAACATTGGCAAGTTGTCTATTTTTAGCCATTAAAGCATTTCCAAACAAACCACCTTGAGTGATAGAACGAATATCCATAATTTTACCGTCAATCTCAATATCAAGACTTGGAGGCGTGTTTCCTAGTCGTTTATTTGCGAACTCATCACGAAGCACAGCAGTGTGCCCCCATTTGAATAGAAGATTTTGGCATTCACATTCAAGATCGGCAGGTTTCATGTTTCCAAAAAACGTTTCTGTATTATCGGCGTCTTGCACGCTATGCCCTTTGTGAGTAGCCTTAACGCCTCCTGTCATTTCGTCAAATTCAACATCGCGATAGTTCTTGTCTTTTTTGAGACGATTATACTTGAGACGATTAACGATAATGCGCTTTAATCGTGATAATTCGGCACAGGCTATACAGATTTGTCGTTTCGGGTCAAAGGCGAGATTCAGTTTGCGGGGGCATGAGCCGCATCCTTTAGGGAAATAAGGGTGTTGTTCGGGGTATAGACGCATTGCCTTTCCGGGATTGAAGCGGAAAATCTTGCGTTTTGCCCCATCGGTGCAGTTCTGCCCGCGCTTCATTGCCAGTTCAGGGTCGGAAGTGGGATATTTCCCCTTGCGCACCTGTACAGTAGTGCAGCGACAGCCCCAGCCATTGGGAGGCAGGAACGAATCCCAGAACGGATCGCTTGCCGGCAAGGTGGTATTGTGCAAAATCGCATGTTCCTCGCGCACGCGAGAGTCATTGGCCGTGCGGTACTGCAAATCGTAGCGGTCGCCGTCCTTTTCAAACTCATGCCAGCGTACCGCCATTTGCGATGCCGCAATGGCCTGTTGATACTCGGCACGCAGATAGTTGTGATTGTATCGGTCGTTAATCGCCTTTACATCGTTGAGAAAAGTGTTGAACGGCTTAATATCTCCATTTGGAGTGAGCAACGACAATCCCACCTCACGCAAAGCGTGGAAAGTCTTGAACCCTGAAAAAGTGAAAGGTCCGCACTCTTATCGACAGTCTACGGACTAATCCCGCTGAGTCTGAACGAATAGGCTTGGACCTTTTATCAATTGCAAATAAAGTTACAAAACTTCCCAAATCCAACTATAGAAGCCTGCGAAAATTCCTACGACATTGCATTCAGTGCACTTTCCTAAGAGGGCGAGACAACAACTCTGGCAACACCCAAAAAGAAGATGGAACTCAATTAAACAAACGAGCCAACATAACAGAAGGGCATGGCATATTATACAAATCATGATTCAGTAGCGAAAAATGAAAGACTTACTTTCCAGCACATAACGAGGAATTAATAAACCAAGATTAGGTTGAAAAAATGAAAACATGATTTGAACGCATAATGAAGAATTAATAAACCAATATTCAGTTGTAAAAAAAGAAAGCCTTACTTTCGAGCGCATAACGAGGACTTTTATAAAAAGATAAAATAGGCCGAAAGGATAGAACGCCTCAATTCATTGAAAGACGTCATTTAACATAATGTGTATTATGTGCATACTATTATAATTGAGTTTATATCAGTAATAAGTAGTCAATTAATAACGTCAGCTGGGTAATTTTAATCTAATCGTGAGCCACACTCACACAGCCCAATGTTGACTCGTTCAAGGTAAATCATGCCGACAAACAATCATCTATAATTTCACTCATAGATTGAGGTATATCGCTGGCCGATTTGTTCATTACAAATACATTATTAGGATTGAAATGAAAATGGCATGCAAAAAGGAACATTCTCGCACTCATAAAAATATGCTCAAGCAAAAAAATCTTACAATACAAAAATTCCCCAAGATTACTCATGTGATGGGTATGAGCGAAACATTAACTTTAACCGGACGGAATAAAACACAAACGCTACATAAATCTCGCGAGCTACAAATTAATTGGAATAAAATGCCGATTACATCAATATGAGTATTACATTACTGACACTCAATTAAATAACCCATATTTATAGCAATTTTAACCCGTTTAGAATCAAAATTTTGATTTTTCATTATCTCTTGGTGGTAAATATTCAAAATTTACAATTTTCGATGATCTAAGCATTATTCTCAAAACCTCAAATTGGTAAATTACCACATCTATTAACAATCTAAAACTCAATAAATTCACGCCACTCTTACCTCGAGTTTTCAACCTTAAATTCTCAAATCCACACTCACCCAATCACTATTCTCAAATTTTCCGGTATTTAAATTTGAGATTCACAATCTACAACCGTTCACATTTTGCAATTTTGCTCATTTTATTTATTTAACATTTGTCATATCACATTAATTTTCAGCTATTTATGCACTATATTTCAATCATTTATTCATATTTTCACAGCTCCATATACCAACACACATCCCCCCCCCCATAGGCATACGCAATACCAACCTATACACCAGCCAATTATAGCACAAAACCTCTACAATCTCTTTAATGACCAATTTTGCAAATGTAACACCTCTCTCCCACCCTTTATTGATACTCTATTATTCTTAAATTTAATATTTACACAAATAAATTTGGCAGTTTGGATTTTTGTTTTTACATTTGCATATTCTTAATTACAAAACATAATTCTATGGATATCGTATCACGCATCAAAAAATTCATGTATTCTGCACAAGTTTCAAGCTCACAGTTAGCCGATACATGTAAAATTCCGAGACCCACCATCTCGCAAATCCTTAATGGACGAAACAAAAAAATCAGCAACGACCTCATTGCTAAAATCCACGCAGCCTACCCCGGGCTTTCAATGTCGTGGCTCATGTTTGGCGAAGGCTCCATGATGCTTGACGCAAATATTAAAATCTCAGACACTTTAAACCCCGAACAAAGCAACAATATTATGACTCAACAAGCTATCGATGAGTCAATTGCGCCAACATTTGACTTCGGAGAAAAAGTTCCTCAAAAAAGTTCAGAAAATTCAGCCAAAGCCTCTACATCTCAAAATACCGTGCTCACAATGGCTATGGGACAAAACAAAGCCAATTTATCACCCAACATCTCCTCAGGACGACAAATTGCATACGTAATGGTGTTTTATGATGATAATAGTGTTGAGAAATTCACACTTGCATCTAATTAAATCCTCACTGTGATATCCATTTTATGTTAAAACCATTATTGTAAAAAAATATTTCATTAATGAAAAAACATATTATTGACTTCAAAATAGTAGAGAACCGTCGTCTCCACGATATTTATTCTCTATTAATTCTCACCCCCACATCGGGGCAACAGCTTCCACCGATAAAACCGGGACAATTTGTTCAAGTAGCCATCGACAATTCTAAAACCACATTTTTGAGGCGCCCTATCTCAATAAACTTTGTAGATTACGAAGCAAACCAACTCTGGCTTTTAGTTCGTAAAGCCGGCGACGGAACTTCTCACCTAATCAACATGAAACCCGAAGAATCACTCAACATCATACTCCCTCTTGGAAACGGATTCTCCATTCCAGCCGACAAAAACACCCGTGTACTACTCGCCGGCGGAGGCGTTGGAATAGCCCCCATGCTATATCTTGGGCAGGTTCTAAAAGAGCAAGGATTCTCCCCCGAATTTCTCATTGGAGCACGATCAGCCAAAGACATTCTACAACTTGACATTCTGCAAAAAATCGGGACCGTACACATCTCAACCGAAGACGGCTCTCTCGGTGAAAAAGGATTGGTGACAACCAATACAATTCTCAGCCAAGACATTGACCTCATATATTGCTGCGGACCGGCACCAATGATGAAAGCAATTGCCAACGTAGCAAAAAACATCAACGCGCAGTGCGAAGTATCCCTCGAAAACATGATGGCTTGTGGCGTAGGCGCATGCCTATGTTGCGTTGAAAACACTGTCAAAGGAAACGTTTGCGTATGCACCGAAGGTCCAGTATTTAACATCAATCAACTCACATGGTAAATTTAAACGTAAATATAGGCAACATCGCCCTCAAAAATCCGGTACTGACAGCATCAGGAACATTCGGATATGGCGAAGAATTCAGCGATTTTATTGACCTGAACAAACTTGGAGGCTTCATAGTAAAAGGCACAACTCTCAACCACCGAGAAGGAAACCCCTATCCACGAATGGTTGAAACTCCATCGGGAATGCTCAACGCCGTAGGCCTACAAAACAAAGGCGTTGACTACTTCATTGACCAAATCTACCCCCGCATCAAAGACATTGATTCACAAATCATTGTCAACGTATCGGGAGCCTCAATCGACGACTACGTGGCAGTGTGTGAAAAACTTGCGCCACTTGACAATATCAATGCAATCGAAGTCAACATCTCATGTCCCAATGTCAAACAAGGTGGCATGGCCTTCGGAACAACAACCGAAGGAGCTGCTCAAGTCACTAAAGCAGTGCGCAAAGCCTACCCAAAAACATTAATCGTAAAACTCTCACCAAACGTGACAAGCATTGCCGACATCGCAAAAGCAGTTGAAACCGAAGGAGCCGATTCGGTGTCACTCATTAACACCCTCCTCGGCATGGCCATCGACATCGAACGACAACGCCCCTACCTATCAACTATCACAGGCGGACTATCTGGAGCTGCAGTTCGACCAATAGCTGTCAGAATGGTGTGGCAAGTAGCTAAAGCAGTCAACATTCCGGTAATTGGATTAGGCGGAATCATGAACGGACGTGATGCAATCGAATTCATGTTGGCAGGAGCTTCTGCAATACAAGTCGGCACAGCCAATTTCATCGACCCAACAGTCACACTTAAAATCATTGACTTTATGAACGAATATTGCGACCGACACAACATCAAAGACATCAACGAAATCATCGGCCAAATCTAACCCCGCACATTCCAATCCCCCAACTTTCCATAAAAGCCATTTGCCCCGCAAATGGCTTTTTCTCTTCCATGACCATCAATTTTGAATACCCCCAAAAAACGTTGTATATTATTCGATTTCTACATCAAACCACAACAATATATTACTATTTATTTTTTCAGATTTGGTTGTATATTATTCTATTTCTACATCAAACCACAACTCGACTTCGGCAATTGATTTACCAACACCAGTTGTATATTATTCTATTTCTACATCAAACCACAACAATGGAGACTCTTTTGAAAGAACTTTTGAGTTGTATATTATTCTATTTCTACATCAAACCACAACTAATATAGTTGAATACGGCAACCTCCTTATGTTGTATATTATTCTATTTCTACATCAAACCACAACGCGATGTTGAGATGCCCTAACGTTGTTATTGTTGTATATTATTCTATTTCTACATCAAACCACAACGTTAATGTCGCCGGTTCGGCCACGGCCCAAGTTGTATATTATTCTATTT
>JAFVPD010000031.1 GCA_017505535.1 Muribaculaceae bacterium | reverse complement strand
TATATATATATATATATATTTGGATAGGATTAGGGTTAAATTTAGGGGTGTTATTTCTGTATAAATATCTAAATTTTGCGACAGAAAGTATATATGGCATTTTAGAATGGTGTGGCTTGAGAATGGAAGTTCCACATTTTGATCTATTGCTTCCTGTGGGAATCTCTTTTTATACATTCCAAGCATTGGGATACATGATTGACGTGTACCGAAAATCAATTCCGGTAGAACGTTCTCTATGGAAATATGCATTATTTGTATCGTTTTTCCCGCAATTAGTTGCAGGGCCTATTGAGCGCGCAAAGAATCTATTACCTCAATTTAATTCAGCACACAAATTCAATGGTGATTTGATGATTGATGGCTTTAAACTTATGATATGGGGTTATTTCATGAAATTGTGTATTGCAGAGAATGTTGCACCATATGTAGATGCTGTATATAATAATGCAATGATGCATAATGGCACCAGTATGATATTGGCAACATTCTTCTTTACGTTCCAAATATTTTGCGACTTTGGCGGGTATTCATTAATTGCAATCGGAGCTGCCAAATGTATGGGCTTTTCATTGATGATGAATTTTAATAGGCCTTATCTATCAACTTCCATAAAGGAATTTTGGCGTAGATGGCACATATCATTATCTACATGGTTTTCAGATTATGTCTATATTCCATTGGGAGGAA
The DNA here is from genome assembly GCA_017505535.1 of Muribaculaceae bacterium. Taxonomy (GTDB): domain Bacteria; phylum Bacteroidota; class Bacteroidia; order Bacteroidales; family Muribaculaceae; genus RGIG4079. Next base: position 181,484 of record JAFVPD010000031.1, on the reverse strand, counting down.
GTCGATGCTCGCTAATAAAACATTTGCGAAATCTATTAATCACATTTTTAATCAGTGGCTTGTGGCACGGCGCGAGTTGGACATTTGTAGCTTGGGGCGGATTATATGGTGTGATATTGTGTCTTGAAGTATTGAAGAAAAAATATATCCCTATTAAATTCAGTGGCAAAATAATGACAGTAGGCAAAGTGCTATTTACCTTTGCGCTGGCAATGCTTGGATGGGTGTTTTTTAGAGCAAACTCAATGGGTGATGCAATTCATATCTTGCGGTCAATATTTACCGATATGGGAGGGTTGTATAATGGCGAAGGAATGCCTCAAATATTATTGTGTTTATGTCTCATAGCATTATTAATGTTTAAAGAAATTAAAGATGAATTGAAATGGCCTATACACTTGATGCACAATAAGTCGCAAGCAGTTAGTATCGTATCAACAGCAATGATGGTTGTTTTGATATTTTTATGTGCCGAGTTTGAAAGTGGGCAATTTATCTATTTCCAATTTTAAGTCATGAAAAGAGTTGTAAAATTTATATTAATAGTAGTTGCTATAGTAGTTGCGGCTGATTTGATTGTAGGATTGATTGGCAATTACATGGTTGAGAATCATAAATTGTCGGGCGATTATAAGTCGGTAGAATATGTTATGACTCAATCAAATGAAGATGTACTAATATTAGGCTCTTCAGTCGCATTGAATGGTATAGTCCCCACCATAATAACAGATAGCACCTCTCTGTCGTGTTATAATGGAGCAGCCAATGGTCAAGTTATGCCGTTTTTTGAGACTATGATTGACTGTGTTTTGCAAAGATATACCCCTAAAACAATTATATTTGGAATGCGCCCCGATGAAACAACAACAAGTGGCATCGGAGACCGATATAATTTTTTGGTTCCATATTATGGCAAAGGATATGAAATTTTGGATAAATATTTGGAATCGTCATCAAAAGAGGAAGAATATTTATTGAAGTCAAATCTATATCGATATAATAATATTTGGTGGCGAATATTATTGTATCAATTTGTAACACCTAATGAACAAGGTGAACAAGGATTTGTGGCAAAAGGGATACCACGTTTCTACCCTCGCCTAAACTCCGAAAGTAAGGACTATATTTCAACTCCTGAACGTTTGTCTCAATTAGAAAATATCATTGAGATGTGTAAGTCCAAAGGCGTAAATCTCGTTGTGGTGTTTTTGCCCAAATATCTAAAATTACACAATGATATATCGTCAATAAACGATATTGTAGATATCTGCAAAAAATATGATCTCAAATATTATATTGACGTTCAAAAAGAGGAATATTTAAACGACTCAACAATGTTTTATGATGAGACTCATCTCAACAAGGAAGGTGCGTATAAATATACCCGCGATTTAGTGTGTCGAATGAAAAAAGATTCTATATTTTAATCATGAGGAAATTATTGCGATTATTGGTGGCATTGTGTGTATGCATGCTAATGTCATGTAGTACTGAAGAGGATAGGCATCTTGTGTTTATAGGAGATTCCATTATTGCTCGATGGGACTTAGAGGAGTCATTCCCGTCATACGTTGTTGAGAATAAAGGAATCTCGGGAAGTGGAATTGAGACGATTGCTAATTATGCCAATAAATATAATGGGAAAGACATCGTAGTAATGGTCGGAACAAATGACCTATATGATTTTGATGACTCAACCATGATCGAGTATGCGAAAAGTTATCTGGCGCAAATAGTAGAAACTAATGCCAAAACAATCTATCTATATTCAATATTGCCACGAAGTTTTGAAGGCGATTCCCTATCTATAAATCAACGGATTGAACGGTTAAATTCAATGATACAAAGCGAGGCAGAAAATTATGGGAATGTAGTGTATATTGATGCATACTCATATTTTATAGCCGATGGAGATATTAATCCGCAATATTCGTATGATGGATTGCATTTAACCCCATACGGATATGAAGTGTTAAGTAAACTATTAAATTCAAAATTGAGATGAAAAAAATATTAGTATTAATTCTTTTTGTGTCAATCAACGCAGTGGGATTTGCACAATGGAGTATAGGTCTGAGAGATAATAGATATGGAAATGTTGCCTACGAATTAAATAATAAGTTGGAATTTAAATTAGAACATAGTCTCTTTTCCGAGAAATTACAATTTCAATATGTGAGAGCTAATGTAGGCTACAAGCAAACTATAAAAAAGGTTTCCATTATGGGTACAATTTATGGTGGAACGATATATAACGGCGATTTTTATAATGTGGGTCTAAATGTAACAGCCGAATATAAACCAATTGATCGATTTAAAATTGAAGCAGCTATAAATCCTCACTACGATTCAGGTTACGATTATTCAACATGTTATCAAGGTGGGGTATGGTTTAATGCGTATAAGGCGCTTTCAATTGTGGCGAGTGTGTCAAATATTCCGGAATATAGAAAAGCGGAAGATCGTGCTTATTTGGGCCTTTCGTTTGAAGTTGGACCATTGTGTGTGAGTCCAAGAGTATCAATCCCTATAGAAGATTCTTCGGTTAAAAGCATGAGAGTTTTAACATCGGTGCAATATAAATTCTAAAAAGAGTATTTAAATAAAATAACTGGTGCGAGTCAAATATCTTTGGCTCGCCACTTTTTTTGCAGCAATATTTCTCAATAAAAGTATTGGTTCTTTGGTCACGTTAGCATAAGTTTCTATTATGACATCACATATTGTTGTATAGTGGGAGTTTTTTAGTAACTTTGTGGGAGACAATGTATATTATGTATATGAAACGTTTAGGATTTTTCATAGGATTGCTGTGTAGTATTGCCATTGGAACAAATGCTATCACGGTAAAGCGCGTGTCGCAAGGTAGTTTTAATGCCGTAAATGGACAAGCGATGTATATTATTACCGGCGAATGCTCGCTTTCGAGCGATGTGACACTTGCTGCAGGTTCGATATTGAAATTTGAAGGAGGCGTGATTAATGGTACCGGGAAAATTCTTGGTTCACGATTGATGATTGATGCGCCGAAGTATCAGATATTTGGTGAGAATGTAGGATTCGGTAAAAATGCAATAGGTAACGGTGAAGTATCTGCACATTGGTGGGGCGCAAAAGGTGATGGCGTGAACTATGATTGTGGTGCGATAAACCGAGCGTTGCAAAATGCCGGCTCTTCGTGGGTAGTACTTGATAACTTACGATATTTGACCAATGAGACAATCGTGCTTGGGGAAGGTCAAAAGTTGCGATGCGATGGAATCCTTTCATATCGAGGCAATGGTGCTGCCATAGAATTGACTGAGAAGAATGTTGAGTTGGATATCAGAGAACTGCGCCAAAATGCCGGGACGGGTTATAATCAAACGACACCATTTAAAGGTTCGGGTGTGTTACTTTCGGGAAATGTGTATAATGCTAATATAAATATCGATAACATCTTATATTTTAATCGAGCATTTGATTTGTCTCCAAAATTGGGGAAAGAATGGTATTGCGGAATACAATATTGTAAGATTTCATGGCAATATGTTATAGGTGAATATGGAATTTATATTGATATCCCATCGGGGGCAAAAACGGCCAAAAAGGGAGATAGAATGTGGGTGAATGAAAACCAATTTAACGGAGGACGATTGTTGTGTAGATATGGAATTTATTCAACTCCCATTGACGACAAATATAAAGATATAATAGGGCTCATAAATGGCAATGTGTTTAACAGCATAGGCTTTGAAGGAGAAGGGAATATTAAATGCAAGGCTATTACGCTATATAATGCATGGCATAATAACTTTAACGACATCAGATTGAGTGAAGGATATGTGCCTATCGGGCAACCATGGATCGATCTCACACAATGTGGATATTTGAACTTCAGTTTCAAGAGCCAGATACCATATTCATCGGTAAAGGCTACAAGATGCAACCACATTGAAATGCATGCAAATTTTACCGATAACGGATTAGGCTATTTTGCGGGATATGACCGTCTCTATATCTTGAATGAGAATGGTGCATATAATCCGTTGAATAACGCTTATGATAAAAATAGCGAAAATGTGAAATTGTTGACACGAAGCGCAGTGGGGACTGCAGAGATTAAACAGATCTATGTGGGAGCCTCAAAGGCATCACCACGAGGAGGTGTGGTGCAAACGATGAAATTCAATGACTTGTTTTTTGCAAACGCAGGCAATCAAAAGGTGTTGAGTGACAAGGCATTTATTACCGTAAATGATAATTCGATTTTGAATATCACTACCGACCATAGTTTGGCTAAAGCAAAACTGGGCTTCTCATTGGTATGCAAGATTTCATTAGGCTCCAAGATTGTGATGACAAATGCCGAAGGAAAGAAGATGACATTGACCGAGAGTGGAGTGTATTATGTTCGACCAGCCGGTAGCGAATTTGAGCTATATATGGTGAAAGATTCAGGAAATAATGTATTTCAGTTTAAGTAAGACTTGAAGAATTTGACGATGGAAAAAGTGAAGCGATTGGATTATGTAGATGTGTGTAAGTGGTTGGGTATCTCGTTGGTGATATTTGGTCATATAAAAATGCCCGGTGAGGTGTTGCAATGGATATATGCATTTCACATGCCGTTGTTTTTTGTGCTATCGGGTTATACCTATCGGGCTCAAAGGATTGATAAAGAATTCTTGATGAAGAAAATCAAGACTATATATGTGCCGTTTTTACTGTTTGCACTAATATTTTGCCGAGGAGAGATGAGCAGTTGGGCTTATATAGCATATGGCAGTCGTAATGCGTTGGATATGGCCGGCACTTATACGGTGTTGTGGTTCTTGCCATGTTTCTTTGCGGCAGTGTTGGTGTTTTCGTTGTTGATGAATATTGGCAACCGGTCAAAGCATAAAGTGTGGATTTTGGCAGCCGGAGTGGCGGTGATGCTTGTCGGTGCCAAAGCATGTGAAATGCTGAAAGGAGGGCAACCGATGATAGCAAAATATGGCTATCCGTTGAATTTTGATATGGCATTGGTGGGTGCGGTGTTTATGGTTGCCGGCTATTATTTTCGACAGATGATAGATTGGATTAACACTCAACGACAATGGCTGTTGATAGTGACAGTAGTGGCGTTGTTTGCAGTGACAGGTTTTACCGCATTTATGAATTTGCCCGAGTCGTTAAATCCGGCGTGTGCACATGTTGAAATGTCGGTTGGCGCATTCGGAAATTGGGGACTGTTTTTTGCTAACGCATTGTTGATGTCAATGGCATTGATAGGATTGTCGGTGTTGGTTGATAAATGGGTAATTCGGAAGAATTTATTGTTGTTTATCGGTCAGAATTCGTTGACGATTCTATGTGTGCATGGCACTATCTTGTTGGCGGCATCAAAAGTGTTGCCCAAGATGGGACTTGTAGGAGTAGATGATATGTCGTTGATGCTGCAAGGAATAGTGTCGTACGTGATTGTTATAGCAGTATCGATCCCGGCAATTTTGCTAATCAAACGCTTTGTGCCTAACCTTGTGGGAAAATAGAGATTTGGAATTGCAAAAATCAAATGGGAGATACGCCAATTGGAGTACCTCCCATTTTTATTGTCAATTGTTTAGTTGGGGATATTAAAATCGAATATTTGAAGGACTAAATAAGATTCTTCTAATTCTTTGCCACTATAACGAAGAGACTGATAAGTACCATCGTTTAGCATAACATAACGCAAGTTATTCTGAAGATACCAAATGCCTTTTACTTTGTCTTTTTGATTGTTATAGACATTTTGTAAAAAATATTTAGCTTCATCAATATTTGGCAAATTACTCCAAGAAACATTAACTTCATGGCTATTACCAATATGCAGTCCGGTCCGTGAATTACCTAAAGCACAATAAGCTTTGTATGTGCCATTGGCTTCATCTCGTTCGTATACAATTAGTTCATTATCTCCCATACGAAGAATGCTATTTAGTTGAGGGGGAACAACATTTATATGTAAACTCGTAATCGATGTATTGTTTTTTTCATCGGTTACATATAGACGAATCTGTTCGTTTCTTTTACATTCACTCCCAATAAGTGCCCAAAATATGATTTTGCCACAAGAAACATCAGTGGGGTTGGGAACGAGTTTAATTTTTAAGTTGCCTGAATATATATAATCAAAGGCAATGTCGGTGTGATTGTGTCCTTTGGCACAATTGGCGATTTTGTAGTGAATGCCAGTGGTATTGCTCAAATCAGATATGCTATCGTCATAAGCCGGGAGGAAGAATTTTGTTTCTTTAATAGGGTTGTTATTTCCATCTTCGAAGAATGAAACAGAGAAATCGGGTCTTTGGGAATTGGTGCAAGGTTCGTCATCATCGCTGCATGCCGTGAACAATAAAGCATAGCATGCTAAAAAGCAAATGGAAAGTAATTGAAATTTTCGCATAGTCATGGTGTATTAAGTGGTTAACAGATAGTTGATGATGCAAATGTATATAATAAAATTGAAATATCATAATTATTTTTGCGTTTTTTTGGAGGAGGGTAAGTTGCAGATAAACAGTGATTTGCAAAACATGTACCAACGTGAGGGGGCTGTGCTTATTTAACCCGGGTATTTGTGTGGACTTCGGTTTTTCTTCTCACTTTTCTTTTTTTTAATTTTCCTTTATTTAGAGGTGTGATAAAATAGGATAAATTGGGAGATATTCAAATAAAATTGCTAAATTTGCAACGTAAAAGGGAAAGGGCATGTTGTGTTCTTTCGTTTTTGCATGTTTACAATGAAAATTAAATATATTAACCAATAACAAAAATTTATTTAGTTATGAAAATTTCTCATATCGAACACATCGGTATAGCAGTTCCCAGCTTGGACGAAGCTATCCCATTCTACGAAAACATCTTAGGCCTTAAATGCTTCGCAATCGAAGAAGTAGCCGACCAAAAAGTGCGCACAGCGTTTTTTAAAGTAGGTCAAACAAAAATCGAGTTGCTTGAAGGTACCAGTGAAGACAGTGCAATTTCAAAATTCATTGCTAAGAATGGCGGACGTGGCGGAATTCAACACTTCGCATTTGCAATGGAAGATGGTGTAGCCAATGCATTGGGCGAAGCCGAAGCAAAAGGTTGTGCACTTATCGACAAAGCTCCTCGTAAAGGAGCCGAAGGACTCAACATCGCATTCCTTCACCCCAAATCAACTTGCGGAGCACTCATCGAGTTGTGTGAAGATCCCAACAAATAATCATTCATTCAAAGAAATATAATAATGAGTAATCAACTTGCAAAAGTACAAGAGCTCATCGCATTGCGCAATGAAGCTCGTTTGGGTGGTGGTGAAAAGGCCATTCAAAAACAACATGAAAGAGGCAAATATACAGCACGCGAGCGCATCGCTCAATTGCTTGATGAAGGCTCTTTTGAAGAATTAGACATGTTTGTAAAACATCGTTGTACAAACTTTGGACAAGAAAAGAAAAGTTATCTTGGCGACGGCGTTGTGACCGGTTACGGAACAATCGATGGTCGCCTTGTTTATGTATTTGCACAAGATTTCACCGTGTTTGGCGGTTCATTGTCAGAAACAATGGCATTGAAGATTTGCAAAGTAATGGATATGGCAATGAAGATGGGAGCTCCTGTTATTGGTCTTAACGACTCAGGAGGTGCTCGCATTCAAGAAGGTATCAACGCTCTTGCCGGATATGCCGAAATCTTCCAACGCAACATCATGGCTTCGGGTGTAATTCCTCAAATTTCAGGTATCCTTGGCCCATGTGCAGGTGGTGCAGTTTATTCACCAGCATTGACCGACTTTACCATCATGACCAAAGGCATTTCTTACATGTTCCTCACCGGTCCGAAAGTAGTAAAAACAGTGACCGGCGAAGATGTTACTCAAGATGCACTTGGTGGCGCTGAAGTACACTCATCAAAGAGTGGTGTGGCTCACTTTGCAGCTGAAGATGGCGAAGAAGCATTGAGAATCATTCGCAAGCTATTCAGCTATATTCCACAAAACAACCTTGAGGAAGCTCCATTGGTAGAATGTAACGACCCAATCGACCGTCTTGAAGACTCATTGAACGAAATCATTCCCGATTCAGCCAACAAGCCCTACGACATGTATGAAGTTATCGGCGCAATTGTTGACAACGGCGAGTTCCTTGAAGTACAACGTGACTACGCTAAAAACCTCATCGTTGGCTTCGCTCGTTTTAACGGACAAGCAGTGGGTGTGGTTGCCAACCAACCCAAATTCCTCGCAGGTGTGCTTGATAGCAACGCATCTCGCAAGGGTGCTCGTTTTGTACGTTTCTGTGACGCATTCAACATTCCTTTGGTAACATTGGTTGACGTTCCAGGATTCCTTCCCGGTACAGGCCAAGAATACAATGGTGTAATTCTCCATGGTGCTAAATTGCTTTATGCTTATGGCGAAGCAACTGTGCCCAAAGTGACAGTTACACTCCGCAAGTCTTATGGTGGTAGCCACATCGTGATGAGCTGTAAACAATTGCGCGGTGATATGAACTACGCATGGCCAACAGCTGAAATCGCTGTAATGGGTGGAGCCGGCGCAGTAGAAGTGCTTTATGCTCGTGAAGCTAAAGAAGCTGAAAATCCTGCACAAGTACTTGCCGAAAAAGAAGCTGAATACAACAAGCTCTTCTGCAACCCCTACAATGCAGCTAAATATGGTTACATTGATGATGTTATCGAGCCACGCAACACTCGTTTCCGCGTGATTCGCGCTCTTCAACAACTCGCAACCAAGAAAGTTACCAACCCTGCTAAAAAGCATGGTAATATTCCTTTATAATATACTGAATATTCAATATGAAAAAGAATATATTATTAGTAATTATAGCAGTTGTTGCATGTGCGATGACCTCTTATGCACAAGGTCGTAAGGGCCTTTGCATCAACGAGGTGATGGTTCAGAATGACTCAAGCGTAATAGATGACTACGGCTTGCGCCATGGCTGGATTGAATTGTACAATTCAACACATGCACCCATGGAAATTTCAAGTGTTTATCTCACCAACGACAAGAACAACCCCACGTTATATCCTGTTCCCCTTGGCGACGTAAATACTGAAATTCCGCCACTACAACACGTTATATTTTGGGCCGACAGTGAACCCAACAAGGGAACATTCCACGTTAGCTTCAACATTAAAAATGGAGAAACCATCTACATCTTTGATGCCGACCAAAAAACTATCCTTGACCAAGTGACAATTCCTGTGGATTTGGCTCCAAATACCACATTTGCACGCAAGATTGATGGAAAAGGTGGCATTTCACAAGATGCATGGGAAGTGAGAGATGGTAAAGGTGATTTAACCTATATCACACCAAGTAGCAATAATATTATTGTAGATACAAACACCAAAGTTGAGAGCTTCCGCATTCTTGACAAAAATGGATTTGTACTCACTATCATGGCTATGGCTATCGTGTTTTCAGCATTGCTCATCTTGAGCATTTGCTTCTACATCATTAGCAAAATTGGTGAAAAAATTTCTAAGGTCAACAAACTCAAAGCTCAAGGCATTGAACCAAGCGAATTACCCAAAGGCAAAAAAATCAACGACTCGGGAGAAGAAATCGCAGCAATTGTTATGGCTTTGCATGAACATCTCAATGCACACGACCAAGAAAATACAATCCTCACAATCAACAAGGTTAAACGCGCCTACTCTCCATGGAGCTCTAAAATCTATGGTTTGCGCGAATTGCCTCGTCGTTAATCCATCTATAACTTTTTAAACATTACTATCCAAAATGAAAGAATATAAGTATAAAATCAACGGTAACGTTTATAAAGTTGCCGTAGGTGACATTGACAACAACGTTGCTCAAGTTGAAGTTAACGGAACACCTTATACTGTTGAACTTGAGAAAAAAGAAGTTGCAACAGTTGCAGTTAGCAAGCCACGTCCATCAGCGGCACCTCGCACTGAAAGCGGAGCAAAGGTTATTTCTAAACCAGCTCCAGCAGCAGCCGGCGGACATCAAATTAAAGCTCCACTACCCGGTGTTATCATTAATGTCAAAGTAAAAGTTGGCGACACTGTAAAAGCCTCAGACGTAGTTATCGGTCTTGAAGCAATGAAAATGGAAAACTCTATCCACGCAGGCCGCGACGGAAAAGTTGCATCGGTCAATGTAAACGTAGGCGACTCTGTGCTTGAAGGAAATGTTCTTGTAACACTTGAATAAATAAACCGCTATGGAACAAAGTTTAAGTGAATTTATGGCGGGGAACCTGCAGACCTTCTGGGAAATGACAGGTTTCTATAATGCCACATGGGAGCATTTTGTAATGCTCGCCGTTGGTATCTTCTTCCTTTATCTCGCGATAAAGAAAGACTTTGAGCCAATGTTGCTTGTCCCTATTGGCTTTGGTATCCTCATCGGTAATATCCCATTTGCCTCAGGCATGGAAGTGGGTATTTATGAAGAAGGTACCGTATTGAACATTCTTTACAATGGTGTTAGTGCCGGTTGGTATCCTCCGTTGGTATTCTTAGGTATCGGTGCTATGACCGACTTTACCGCATTGATAGCAAATCCCAAGTTGATGCTTGTGGGTGCAGCTGCTCAATTTGGTATTTTCGGAGCCTACATGGTTGCACTTGCTCTCGGGTTTGCCCCCGACCAAGCAGGAGCTATCGCAATCATCGGTGGTGCCGATGGTCCAACTGCAATCTTCCTTTCATCAAAACTTGCCCCCAACTTGATGGGAGCAATTGCAGTATCGGCCTACTCTTACATGGCTCTTGTACCTGTAATTCAGCCACCATTGATGAGACTATTCACAACAAAGAAAGAACGCGTTATCAAGATGAAACCCGCTCGTGCGGTGTCTCAAAACGAGAAAATCATTTTCCCAATCGTGGGATTGTTGCTCACTTGTTTTGTGGTTCCCACAGCGTTGCCACTCTTGGGTATGCTCTTCTTCGGTAATCTATTGCGCGAATGCGGTGTGACAACTCGTTTGGCTAAGACTGCAAGCAACGCATTGACCGATATCGTTACAATACTTCTTGGTATGACAGTGGGTGCTTCAACACAAGCATCAGAATTCCTTACCCTCGAAACTATCGGAATTTTCTTCCTCGGTTTCATGGCATTCATCATTGCATCTTCATCAGGCGTATTGTTTGTGAAACTCTTCAATCTTGTACTTCCCAAAGACAAGAAACTCAATCCGCTCATTGGTAATGCCGGTGTATCGGCCGTTCCAATGTCGTCTCGCATCTCCAATAACGTCGGCCTTGAATATGACCCATCTAACTACTTGCTCATGCATGCGATGGGACCAAACGTTGCCGGTGTGATTGGTTCTGCTGTAGCAGCCGGTGTGCTTCTCAGCTTCCTCGGTTAATTCTAAAATCGATTCAATAGAAGAATGGCGACTCATTGTGAGATCGCCATTCTTTTTTTCTTAAAAAAACAAAAACACATAAACTATGTAACGGGTTTGAACGTTAAGCACATAGATAACCGAAATCACAACCCATCACATTGCGTTTGTAGAGATGATCACACCATTAGTAATCAAAGAATTATATAAGACTTATCGTCGATGTCCATCTTGCATTGACGATTTAAACTTGTCGTTACTATTTGAACAAACTGCTGAACATCATGAAATTACGATAGAAGACAATCGGCTGATAATTCACAATATGAACGAGCATTCCCCTTTTAGAAAACTTCTGTTAAATCGCATTCATGGAATAGAGAATTTTGAAGAAGAAGTAGCTATTGTCATGCAATCGTCAATTATATTTTTAAACAAAAAAGATGATGGCGTAAACGTAAATGTAAAGACTTCGCGCCCGTCCTTTTGGCAAAGACTGAAACTTTTATTCCGTAAACGTTGAAAAAAAAGATTTTTATGCCAAAGGATTTCCTTATTACGGCTATTTAGTGTAACTTTACACAAAATTTGTTCTGTTGACCCATGTCAATAGCATCATTATGAATTAAATAATCTAAACACCTAATATAAATTATGTATAGGACTAAAACGTGCGGAGAACTCCGCCTGAGCGATGCCGGAAGCATTGTTACGCTTGCCGGTTGGGTACAACGTAGCCGCAAAATGGGAGGTATGACATTTGTTGACATGCGCGATCGTTATGGGGTGACACAAGTCGTTTTTAATAACGAAAGTAATGCAGCATTGTGTGAACAGGCCAATCATCTTGGACGTGAATATGTGATACAAGTTACTGGCGAAGTTGCCGAGCGTTCAAGCAAAAATGCCAATCTTCCCACCGGTGAGATTGAAATCATCGCTACTGAATTAAATATCCTCAATAAATCAGACGTACCACCATTCACTATTGAAGATGACACTGATGGCGGTGACGATATTCGCATGAAATATCGCTATCTTGACTTGCGACGTCCTGCAATACGTCGCAATCTTGAACTCCGTCATAAGATGGCGTTTGAAATACGTCGTTATCTTGACGATAAAGGGTTTATCGAAGTTGAAACCCCAGTACTCATTAAATCCACCCCTGAAGGAGCACGCGACTTTGTGGTACCTTCTCGCATGAATCCGGGCGAATTCTATGCATTGCCTCAGTCTCCACAAACATTTAAACAATTGCTCATGGTGAGTGGATTTGACCGATATTTCCAAATTGTAAAATGTTTCCGTGACGAAGACCTTCGTGCCGACCGTCAGCCCGAATTTACACAAATCGACTGTGAAATGTCGTTTGTGCAACAAGAAGATGTACTACAAATGTTTGAGGGACTTGTAAAACACATATTTAAATATGTAAAAGATATTGATTTTACAGAGCCATTCCCTCGCATGACATGGGCCGATGCCATGAAATATTATGGTAGCGACAAGCCTGACACACGTTTTGAAATGAAGTTTGTGGAAATCAAGGATCTAACTGTCGGAAAAGGTTTTGCAGTGCTTGATGACGCTCCATATGTGGGAGCTATTTGCGCTAAAGGTTGTGCCAATTACACTCGCAAACAACTTGACCAACTCACCGACTTCGTAAAACGTCCACAAATCGGAGCTAAAGGTCTCATGTGGGTAAAACTCGAAGAAGATGGGTCAATAAAAAGCTCGGTATCTAAATTCTATACCGAAGAAGAATTACGCACTTGGGCCTATCGTTGCGAAGCAACCAAAGGTGACCTCATTCTCATCTTGGCAGGCGAAACAATGAAAACTCGCAAACAACTATGCGAATTGCGACTTGAAATGGGTAGCCGCATGGGATTGCGCGACCCGCAAAAATTCTCATGCTTATGGGTTATCGATTTCCCACTATTTGAATGGGACGACGAAACTCAACGCTACTATGCAATGCACCACCCATTCACCTCGCCAAATCCCGACGACATTGACAAACTTGATAGCGCAACAGGCGACGTTAGAGCAACAGCCTATGACATGGTTGTAAACGGCAATGAATTGGGAGGCGGAAGTATTCGTATACATGATGCTGAGCTCCAAAACAAGATGTTCAGCCTTCTTGGCTTGACTCAAGAAGATGCCCAATACAAATTTGGATTCTTGATGAATGCATTCAAATATGGCGCACCTCCTCATGGTGGTTTAGCATTTGGATTTGATCGTTTTGTATCAATTCTTGCCGGACTCGACTCAATACGCGACGTTATTGCATTCCCCAAAAACAACTCGGGTCGTGATGTGATGATTGATGCACCATCAACAATCGATCAATCTCAACTTGACGAACTTGCACTTGCAATTTTGCCCACCAACAAAGATTAATGAACAATCTACTGATTCAAGATATAATCACAGCAATTGAAGCCCATTCTCCTTTACACATACAAGAAGAATGGGACAATTGTGGTGTTCAAGTTGGTAAAATATCCGATGTTTGCACCGGAGTCCTTTTGTGTGTAGATGCAACCCCGGCCATCATTGATGAGGCAATTGAAAAAGGGTGTAACCTTGTCATCTCACATCACCCGATTTTGTTCAAAGGACTAAAACGCATTACCGGCCATACGCTTGTAGAGCAAACAGTCATAAAGGCTATTACCGCCGGAGTGACAATATATTCATGCCACACTGCTATCGACAACGCTACTAACGGAGTATCGTGGCGCATGGCACAAAAACTCGGATTGACAAACATTGCGACACTTGCCCCTCAAGTGGGCAAAATGCTGAAATTATCGGTAATCGTACCCAATACCCATGCCGACATAGTTAAAGTAGCTCTCTTCAATGCCGGAGCCGGACAATTGGGCAACTATGAGTCATGTAGCTTTTCAACAAAAGGAGAAGGCTCCTTTAAAGCACTTGACGGTGCATCTCCATTTGTGGGAGACATCATGGAATATCACATCGAGCCGGAAACTCGCATTGACGTGATATTGCCTCGATGGTTGCGACATAAAGTAGAGACTGCTATGATTGATGCTCACCCCTATGAAGAGCCCGCGTATGAATTTATCGCACTTGAAAATTCATCAAAATATACCGGTTCTGGTGTAGTGGCTCAATCAACAACTACGCTCACCCCTCAGCAACTCATCGAAAACGTCAAAGCAACATTTTCGTCACCGGTAGTGAGATGTAATGCCTTCGATCCCGACATGTGTATAAAACGCATCGCAATGTGTGGTGGCGCAGGGGCATTTATGATTCCCAACGCAATCAAATCGGGCGCACAAGCATTTATCACTTCCGACACTCGTTATCACGATTTTGTGGACTATGCTCATCAAATTCTCATCATTGACATAGGCCATTTTGAAAGTGAACAATACACAAAAGAGATTTTTTATCACGTAATTACAGAAAAATTTCCTAACTTTGCAGTCTATTATTCAGAAAAAGAAAATAATCCAATAAATTATTTGTAAGCAATGGCTACTGATAAGACAAAAAACGAACAATCACTCTCAGTGGAACAACGTCTCAAAGCTCTCTATGAATTGCAGACAATCCTCTCAGAAATAGACCGTATCAAAACAATTCGCGGAGAGTTGCCTCTCGAAGTTAAAGACCTTGAAGACAACATTGTAGGACTTCACACTCGCGTTGAAAAATACCAACGTGAAATTGAAGAATTGCGTCTCGCATCGGTAGCTGAAGACGCCAAAATCAATGAAGCTAAGGCTAAAATTGAACGCTACAAAAATCAACTCGACAATGTAAGAAACAATCGTGAGTTTGACCTCCTTTCTAAAGAAATTGAGTTTGAAACTCTTGAAATTGAGTTGTGCGACAAACACATTCGCGAATATTCTCGTGTGATTGAAAACAAAAAACAAGAAATTGCAGCGACTGAAGAAACTCTTGTTGATCGCAACCACATTCTCGAAGAAAAGAAAGCCGAGCTTGACGAAATCGTATCGGAAACTCGCCAAGACGAAGAACGTTTGCGCGAACAGGCTAAAGCGCTTGAGCCTCAAATTGACACTCGCACTCTTGCTGCATTCAAACGCATACGCAAAAATGCTCGCAACGGATTAGGCATCGTTTACATTCAACGTAACGCTTGTGGCGGTTGCTTTAACCGCATTCCTGCTCAACGCCAAGCTGAAATCAAAATGCGCAAGAAAATCATCGTTTGCGAATATTGCGGTCGCATCATGATTGACCCCGAATTGGCTGGCATACAAGAAAACGCTTAACAATTAACAGTCATAGTATACACTACGGCACATCGGTCACACGACGTGCCGTTTGTTTTTTTGTGTTGTAATTCCATTTTTGCACAAAACTGAAATAATGTGCAAAAAATAATTGTTTTATAAATGCAATCTCATCAATATTTAGTATCTTTGCAAAATAAAATTTTCGCTAAAAAACTCTAACTTCTTTGCGAAAAAAATTCTCTGATTGATATAACTAAAAATATTTAAAGCTATAATATGAAGCTATTACAAGCTAAACTCGCAAAATACACTGCCCCTCAAGAGGCTAAAGCGCTCGGAATTTATCCCTATTTTCGTGCAATTTCAAGCGAACAAGACCCTGAAGTAATTATCAATGGTCGCAAAGTTCTCATGTTTGGGTCTAATTGCTACACCGGACTTGTCAACGATCCTCGCATCAAAGAAGCCGCAATAGAGGCAACTCGTAAATATGGAACAGGTTGCGCCGGCTCTCCATTCCTTAACGGAACTCTTGATTTGCACAAACAACTCGAAGCACGCATCGCTGAATATATTGGCAAAGAAGACGTGATGATCTATTCTACCGGATTTGGTGTAAATCTTGGTGTTGTATCTTCATTGACCGGTCGTGAAGACTATATCCTTTGGGACGAACAAGACCACGCTTCTATCATTGAAGGACGCCGACTTTCGTTCTCTCAACAACTCAAATACAAGCACAACGATATGGAGTCGCTTGAAAAACAACTCCAAAAATGTGATCCCGATAAAGTTAAGCTCATCGTAACCGATGGTGTTTTCTCTATGGAAGGAGATGTAGCCAACCTTCCCAAAATCGTTGAACTTGCCAAGAAATACAATGCAAGCGTAATGGTTGACGAAGCTCACAGTATCGGAGTATTTGGTCATGGCGGACGTGGCACTTGCGACCACTTCGGTGTAACTAAAGATGTTGACCTCATCATGGGTACATTCAGCAAATCATTTGCATCTTTGGGTGGATTCATCGCAACCGACAAAGAAATCACCAACTTCCTTCGCCACCACTCTCGTTCATATATCTTCACTGCAAGTATCACTCCTGCATCTACAGCTGCAGCTCTCAAAGCAATAGATATTATGGAACAAGAGCCCGAGCGCCAAGAAAAACTTTGGGAAATGACCAATTATGCTCTTGACGGCTTCCGTAACATGGGTTGTGAAATTGGTAACACATCAACTCCAATCATTCCATTGTACATTCGCGACAACAACTTGACATTTGCAATTACTGCTGAATTGTTTGAAGAAGGCATCTTTGTAAACCCTGTTGTTTCTCCCGCAGTAGCTCCACACGACACACTTATTCGTTTCAGCCTAATGGCTACTCACACCAAAGAGCAAGTCACAACAGCGCTTGAAAAAATTCAAAAAGTATTTAGAGCTCACAATCTCATTCCGTAGGAAGAAAACCTCTGCAAATATAGACAAACGGCGAGCCTATTATATAAGGTTCGCCGTTTTTGTGACATATTATCCGAGGGATTCACTCACGCAAATTCCTTAAAAATTCAGTTGCAAAAATTTTTATTGAATATTTGCTGATAAAATTTTGAAAGTTGACAGACTAAATACTATATTTGCATCATAATTCTGAAACACGAGATCAAGACTAATTTAAAATAAAAAACGAATAGATTTTACTGATATGATATTCAACTTTCGCATGGTATCTGATGAAGTTGACAACTTCAAAAGAGAAATTAAAATTGATGCCGACATGACATTCCTCGACTTGCGCAACGCTATTTGCGAATCAGTGGGGTATGACAAACACCAAATGTGCTCATTCTTCCTTTGTGACAACAATTGGGAAAAAGAGAAAGAGATAGCATTGGAGGACATGGACTTTGATAGCGACCAAGACGTGTGGCTTATGGACGAAGTAATCCTAAGTGATTACCTCGAAGATGAAGGACAACGTCTCATCTTTGTGTTTGACTACATGACCGATCGTGCATTCTTTATCGAGCTAAAAGAAATCATAACAGGCAAAAAACTCAAAGATCCGGTTTGCACATGTTCAATGGGAAATCCACCTTCTCAAACTATCGACTTTGAAGAATATGAAGCTAAAATCGAAGCTAAAGCAGCATTAGTCGCCGAAGATATTGATGAAGACTTCTATGGGTCGGACGGATACAATGAAGATGAATTTAATGCCGAAGGTTTTGAAGAAATGTCTTTTGAAGAATAATTTTCAAAAGAGCAAAAAACAATACGAGGAGATTTCATGGCGAAGTCTCCTCGTGTTGTTTTATCTTGTTATGAAAATTAACTTGTGATACTCAAGCGTAGCGCCTTCTGAATTGACAGTGAGCGTAACACGCGCACCTTCTATTTGTGGAAAATTCTCCTCAACATGTCCTACCGGGAAATTATAGCACACCGGAAAATCATAATCTTTTACCACACTATGAAATACCTCATTTATGTGATTAAAGTCCTTATTGGCCGGAGCATTGGCAAACTGTCCAACAATAAGTCCCTTTATTCGGTCAAAGATACCGGCAGCCTTCATGCGATAAATCATGCGATTTAACGACTGCAACGACTCATCGACATCTTCAACAAAAAGGATATAATCAACTTCATTCTGCAATACATCTATATCGGAGCATGCAATGTCCATGAGCACCGCCATATTCCCGCCTATCAACTTTCCAGTTGCAACTCCACATTGATTTAATGTATCGGCAGGCACTTCATACTTAGGGAGCTCTCCTCTGAGCAATTTACGCAGAGTAACGCTACGAGCGTCATTTCCCTGCTCAGGGCACAATGGGGCGCACATGTTCCCATGAATACTCATCACTTTGTCGGTTGTCATTGCCGCATGAATTGCCGAAATATCACTATAACCAATGAGCCATTTGGGATAATCGGCAAAAAAGCCCGGGCGCAGTTCGAGCAATTCCTGGATTGCACCATAGCCACCTCGGCTACACATGACAGCCTTTACATTTGGCGAAACAAACGCCCAATTCAAATCGCTCAAACGTTGCTCTATGGTTCCGGCAAACGAACCATGCTCAGTGAGCACATGTTCACCAAGCACAGGAACATAGCCCCAACTACGCAACACTTCACATGCACCATACACATCGGCCGAATCGGGAATTGAGGCTGGCGAAATAATTGCTATTGTATCACCCTCTTCAAGAAATTCGGGCATCACCATCTGAGGGCTGTGAGACTTCTTTGCCAATAGGCTAAATGGCAATAAGGCGGCACATGTGGCCGCCATTAATATTACTTTTCTCATTTTTCGGTTGTAGGAGTTGTTGATTCGTCATTATTTGTAGCAACCGACTTGGCCCCACGTTGCTCGCCTGGCTTTATCTTGAGCTTAATCTGGTCAAAACCTTTGCCATATACGCCATTGACATTGGCTTGAGTGATAAATGCATCTTTATCAATCGACTTTATAATGCGGAAAATCGTTATTGATTCTATTTTGCGACACATCACAAGCAACACTTTTACATTTTGCTTGCTATACCAACCTGTACCATCAAGCACCGTACAACCTCGATTGGCTTCATTATTGATGGCAGTGGCAATCTCTTCCCAAAGAGGAGAGAATATCGTAAATTGAATTGCCTGACGATTGGTGTTTATAATTTGGTCGGCAACCCACGATGCAATGAATAGCACCACAAGACCATACACGATTTTATTGGGGTCTTGGAACAAAATGTATGATGAAGAAATAATGCAAAAATCGGTATATAACATCGTGCGACCGATACTCACATTGGTTTTGGTTGACACCATTGCGGCAACAATATCTGTTCCACCGGTACTTCCGTTGTGTATAAAAGCCAACCCGATACCGGCACCGCAACATATTCCACCTATTATTATATTCATGAATGTCTGCCCCTCTACGAGTGGTTGGCCATTCAACAACTCATGAAACAATGGTTGCATAATACCAATCATTGTCGAGATCACAGTCGCCCCGAAAATAGTGCGTATAACAAACTGACGTCCCACAATGCGAAATGCAAAGGCCAAAAGAATGAGGTTGATCGCATATTGTGTCACACCCACCGGAATCTCAAAAGGCAAGTGTTTTTGTGAGGCAAAAAACACCAACGAGCTGAGACCTGATGCCCCTCCGATAACGACCTCCTCAGGAAGAATAAACGCACAAAAACCAAATGAATAAATTGCGATACCCAAGACTATCATTATATAGTCTTTAGCTGATACCCAGAGCCGTTTCCCTGTTGTTGGCATAATGATTCTTTTTTATAAGTTAAATTCTATTTTGTGAGGTCAAAGTTACTACACATATTTGGGACTACAAAATAATTTTATGCATAAAATCTTGCAATTATTATACCTCACCCACCATTCTCTAAATGACAACATAATTTCCGTAAGGCCTAATTTTATATTCTCTTTGTACAAAATTAAATCACACCCGCCCCTTTTTCACCCAAAAGTTTGTCACTGTCACCAATCTATCGTAACTTAGCACTATAATTCAACAAAAACAATTAATACCTCAAACCAATGAAAAAAATAATCCTTTCAATACTCGCCACTTTGACAATAGTGGCACCACAAGCTCAAGCTCAAATAAATCTAATGGATGACGGATTACCAGAGCGACTATTTGTATTTGGAGTGCGAGCTGCAATCAACACATCAAACCTTTCCGACAACCTATCGTCGGCTCAGCAAGGCATGA
Organism: Muribaculaceae bacterium; assembly: GCA_017505535.1. Taxonomy (GTDB): domain Bacteria; phylum Bacteroidota; class Bacteroidia; order Bacteroidales; family Muribaculaceae; genus RGIG4079. Next base: position 161,118 of record JAFVPD010000031.1, on the reverse strand, counting down.
AATGGACCAACAACCAATGGAAAGCCGGATTTTCAATGGGAGTGGTATGCGACATTAACGTACGTAATTTTCTCACTCTCCAGCCCGGATTGTTCCTTCAACGACGCAACCACGACTATACCCACATGATTTCAAGCGCCCAAGATGGCAGTTTCACCTGCAACGACGGAAACCGCAGCAGCTACTACTTTCAAATACCCATCTTGGCATCATGGCGCGTTGACTTCACCGACGACTTCCAATGGCAACTTGACTTCGGTCCATATTTCCTATATGGAATAGACGGAGACGACAAATACACCTCGTTCTCAATAATCCCCGGACTTGTCACCGAAAACGTTACCCGTAAAAAAGACTATTTTGGTAGCGACGGAATGGTTAAAGGATATGATTGGGGCTTTAAAATGGGTACCGGGCTTGTGGTATTAAAAAAGTACTACGTAGGCATACACTACGAAGCCGGTTGTCGCAATGTGCTCAAGCCCGTCGAAGGCTCACCACAAAAATACTCCGGACACAACAAAGCTTGGCAATTCTCCATCGGCTACAACTTCTAACCACCATCTCCACACACTATTCCGTAACATAACAACATAATCCATACATACACCTACACACCCCCATGTCACTTCAATTTGACATGGGGGTGCTGCAATTATTCATAATTGCTATATTTGGAGTTAGAATAGTCTATTATAGGTCAAAATGTTACTTTCTATGAAATGTGGCTGAAATTTTGTACCTTTGCAATTTACTTTGCAGAATAATATTTAAATAATTATGATATCGGTTAGCAATTTAGGTATTCAATTTGGAAAACGAGTTCTTTTTCAAGATGTTAACTTGAAATTTACTCCTGGTAATTGTTATGGAATCATCGGAGCCAATGGCGCCGGAAAGTCTACGTTGATGCGAATTTTAAGTAACCAATTGACTCCAACACAGGGCATGGTAACACAAGGCCCGGGCGAGCGTATGAGCGTTTTGAGTCAGGACCACTTTGAATTTGATGAGTGCACTGTGATGGAGACAGTATTGCGTGGACACACAGTTCTATGGGACATTATGCAAGAAAAAGATGCGTTGTATGCAAAGGAAGATTTTTCCGATGCCGATGGAATACGTGCGTCAGAACTTGAAGAACGTTTTGCCGAGATGGAAGGGTGGAATGCTGAGAGCGATGCCGCGGCTCTTTTGAGTGGGCTTGGCATTAAGGAGGCAAAGCATTATACTCTCATGAAAGATATGAGCGCAAACGAAAAGGTGCGCGTGTTACTTGCAAAGGCTCTTTTTGGTAATCCCGATAACTTGTTGCTTGATGAGCCTACCAACGACCTTGACCTTGACACTGTGGCATGGTTGGAGGACTATTTGTCTAAATTTGAAAACACTGTATTGGTTGTGTCGCACGACCGTCACTTCCTTGACTCGGTGTGTACCCACACGTTAGACATTGATTATAATAAAGTGCAGCTCTTTGCGGGTAATTATAGCTACTGGTATGAGTCAAGTCAACTTGCGCTACGCCAACAACAGCAACAAAACAAGAAGGCTGAAGAAAAACGCAAAGAATTGCTTGAGTTCATTCAACGATTTAGTGCTAATGTGGCTAAATCTAAACAGACTACAAGTCGCAAAAAGATGCTTGAGAAACTCAATATTGAAGAAATTCAACCGTCATCACGCCGATATCCGGGCATAATTTTCACTCCATCACGTGAACCGGGAAATAAAATTTTAGAGGTAAAAGATTTGTCGGCTAGTGTTGAAGGCTCTGTGCTTTTCAAAGATGTGAATTTCCAAATTGAGAAAGGTGATAAGGTCGCATTCCTCAGCCGTGATCCTAGAGCTATGACTGCTCTCTTTGAAATTATCAATGGTAATCGCAAGGCTGATAGTGGTACATTTGAGTGGGGACAAACAATTACTGAAGCCTATTTGCCACTTGATAACTCAGCATTTTTCAACACCGATTTGAATCTTGTGGATTGGTTATGTCAATATAGCGAAGATTCAAGTGAAATATACCTTAAAGGTTTCCTTGGAAAAATGCTCTTTTCAGGTGAAGAGGTTCTTAAAAAAGCGTCTGTTTTATCAGGTGGTGAGAAAATGCGATGCATGATTGCACGCATGATGATGAAAGATGCAAATACGCTTGTTCTTGACTCTCCAACAAACCACCTTGACCTTGAGTCAATTCAAGCATTTAACAATACGCTGCAGAATTTTAAGGGAAATATCTTGTTGTCGTCGCACGACCACGAATTTATCCAAACCGTATGTAACCGCATCATTGAATTAACGCCTAATGGTATAATAGACAAGATGATGGATTACGATGACTATATTACTGACGAGCGTGTGCTTGCAGCAAGAGAACGACTCTATAAATAATTAACACTAAACTCAAATAATAAAATGGTAAAACATATTGTATCATTCAAACTCACTGGAACAGACGAAGAACGTCGTCGTGTGGCTCAAGAATTTAAGGACGCATTATTGGCATTGCCTCAGCAAATTGATGTGTTGCGCTCAATGGAAGTGGGTATAAATGAAAATCCTGCCGAACAATGGGACGTTGTACTCATCGCCGTTGTAGATACAATGGCCGATGTCGAAGTTTACGCCAAGCACCCGGCTCATGTTGCTGCTGCAGCACTCCTTGCCGGCCACAAAGCCGATCGCGCATGCATAGACTTTAAATGCTAAAATGCAATAGTATTATAATAGTCATAAAACACAAAAGAGACAATTCAAAAATATTGGATTGTCTCTTTTTGTTTGGCTTTTAGTATCTGCTATTTTTTCTTTAGCTTGAAGCCGGCTGTTATGCCGTCGTAGCTGCTTAGAAGTGATGTGACGGCGCTTATTGTGCTGTTTTGGGTGTATGTGCTCACTTTTTGAAGGAGTGTCACAAGTTTGCTTATGTCGTACATCACGTTTAATGTATCGCCTGATTTTGTAACGTAGGTTTGAACTGATCCGATATTAATTTTTCCGGCAACTTTATAGTTGAAGAAGAAGTTGCCTTTTGCATCTTTGGAGATATCTCCCGAGAGTTTTAGTTTGTTGAATGACATTGTAAAAGTGCTATCTTCCTTAACGGTAAGAGTCATTGATTGTATGCGGGCATATCTGTAATAGTTGGACAATTTCTTCTCGATTGTCGATGCTGCAGCAGCGCCACCGGCTTTTTGAAGAAGGTTGTCACTTTTAAATGCTACGGCAGGCGCAGAATATGTCCATGTGCCAACTAAATCTGTTACATCAATGTTATCGGTGGAAATTACGTTTTGAATAACGTCGCCAATAGATCCCAATGACCCAAGAATAGAACTGAGGCCGGAAGAAGATGAAGCCGATTGGTTTTGTTCCGATGTAGTAGTTGTGGTGTTTGATGAATTGTTGTTTGAATTTGACCCTAATTTTTGAAAAAGGGATTTTAGTGCACTACTTGAATTTGAATTGTTGTCGTCGGCTATTGCTGATGGAGTTGCAGTTGCGACAGCCATTAATAGCACAATAATACTTTTTGCGATTTTTTTCATGTGAAATTATATATATGTGTTTAATGAGGCGAAGTTACTAAAATAAGCTGAAAAAAATAACGATTATTTAGACACTTCATTTATTTCTTTATCAATATTTTCCCATTCTGAGTTTTGGGAATGGAATTCTGGAACGATGAGTTTCATTGTCGTAACCAGATTATGAACTTCTCCGCTTTTAGCCAATTGGTAGAGTTGATCAAATGATTCTAAGATGTCGGAGTATTCATAGGTTTGCACTTGCGCAATCATGATTTTTTTATGGTGTGTAGCAATTGTTTTTTCTTTATCGTTGAGGAGTTCTTCGTATAGCTTTTCTCCCGGGCGCAGTCCTGTTTCAACTATTTTAATGTCTTCTCCAACTTTCAATCCTGCCAGTGAGATCATGCGACAAGCCAAATCGTAAATTTTGATTGGTCGTCCCATGTCAAAGATATAGATTTCCCCTCCGTTACCCATGCAACCAGCTTCAAGCACAAGAGAGCAAGCTTCCGGTATGGTCATAAAGTATCGGATTATTTCACGATGAGTAACTGTTACCGGTCCACCGTCTTCTATTTGTTTGCTGAAGCGAGGGATAACTGAACCACTTGACCCAAGTACATTCCCAAATCGAGTTGTGATGAATTTTGTGTGTCCGTTTCCTGATTTAATCAAGTTGAAGAATAGTGATTGGACATAAATCTCAGCGATACGTTTCGATGCGCCCATTATATTTGTTGGGTTGACAGCTTTGTCGGTTGAGATCATTACAAATTTGTCAACGTTATATTTAACTGATAAGTCCGCCAAATTTTTTGAACCGAAAACATTTGTCAGAATTGCTTCTGATGGATTGTGCTCCATCATTGGCACATGTTTATAGGCTGCTGCATGGAAAACATATTTTGGACGGAATTTTCTAAAGACACGTTCCATACGTTCCCAATTGGTGATATCACCTATTATGAGATCAATTTTAGTGTTTGGGAATGATTCTTCCATGTCAAGTTGTAGCTCGTGCATAGGTGTCTCGGCTTGGTCAACCAATACAATCTCTTTAGCCCCAAGCATGGCTACTTGCCTTACAATTTCGCTACCAATCGAACCGGCTGCACCTGTGATGAGGACCACTTGATTGTAGATGTGCTGGCTTATGTGTGGATTGTCGGTTTGTATAGTGGCGCGTCCAAGCAAATCCTCAATTTTTATGTTTCTGACATGGGTTGATAGGTTGGGCTCAAGTTTGTCGGAATTGTCTCCAAATTCTTCAATTTGGTTGAGCATCAGTAACTTAATGTGATTTTCCAGAAATACGTCGGCTAGTCCGCTACGTATTTGCTCAATTTGAGTGGATAGAAATAATAGAGTGTCACATCCATATTTGTCAAAAATTGCTTTGACATTTTCTTGCTCATATTTCAAAATAGGAATTCCATTCAGAGTAGTGTCGTATCGATTGTTTGAAATGTTGAGAAGAGCCACAGGGTCAAATTGACCTTCAGTTTCGTTTTTCAATGCGCTTGCAAAAACAAATGAGTTGATGGTCGAACCCAACATTATCACCGGTTTACGAGCATTTCCTGCACCGGTGATGAGTGTATAGAAATATTTCATGAGAAGTCTCATGCACATCATCACGGCAAATGAGAATACAGCAATAATAATAAGATTCCATATTCCCAAATATCGAGTGCCACTAATCGCTTCAATTATCAACGACGCCGAAACCAGTATTATAGAGGCGACAGATACATGCAAAGCAAGCCTATACATGTCTTCAATAACAGATAGGCGAATGATGTACCAGTAGCTTTTAAATATTAAACTGATACAAAAATATGTGGCAACAATAGCTGTGACTGGGAAAACTGATGAGACTCCGGGTGCAGATGTTGTATTAAAAGTGCAAGTCAAAATACAACTTAACAGCACAATGAAAGTATCAGCAATTAAAACCATCCATCTTGGAGCCGGATTGGCCAATACCGTTTTGATGAAACCATATCTTGATAATCGCTCCCAAAATTTCTGTCCCATAATATAATAATGAGTTTTTGAAACTGCTTTTAAAATTCGTTTATACTGCAAAAATAAGATTTTATTTTCAAAGGCGCAAACGTAAATGTTTTTTAACGAATGCGAAATGTGTTAATATGGTAAAATAGACTAACTTTACACGTTTTTTGTTTGATAGAGCCCAAAAAGGCCAAAAAACCTACTTTTTATCACATTATATCAATTAATAATTCATAATGAAAAAATACGTTGGACTATTGGTGAGCTTTTTCCTCTTGGGAGTGTTTTGCTCGTGTGAAGAGGATTGGAATCCCGATGAGTTGGTGAAAAATTCCGTAGGGGAATTATCTTTATCGGAATTGAATCTCATATTTGAAGGTGATGATAACGAAATTGACCAATCTCATTATATATTAAGCATACTAAATAGTAGAGACTCAGTTGTTGCGGAATGTGAGTTGCAAGATAAACCATTGGCAATACCTCTTGAGGTGGGAGTATATACGTTGGAAGTTGCTTCGCATGATGCCAAAACTGTAGATTGGGAAAGACCTTTTTATAAAGGAAGTCGTGCTTTTGTGATTAAGGAGGAAGAAACAACCGCAATTAAAAATATACAATGTAAAAAGGCAAGCATAGCTGTTCAAATAAAATATGCTGATGATTTATACCCTTTGGTTGATCCTACGTCAATAGTGTCAATTGTGGCTAACGATACTTGCCAGGTAGTATTTACAAAAGATGAAACACGTGTTGCTCATATGTTGTTGCCTGATGGAAATACAACATTAGTGGCAAAATTTAGTGGAATTGTTGATGGCGATACAATTAACAATGAACGCATAATAACTGATGTTTATAGCGAAAACGCTGTAATGTTGGAATATACTATTGACGACTTGGTTCAAGCTCCAACTATTGATCCCGCCAATGCACCTACTGTTTCCAGTGAAACGTTGAATCTCAGTGGAGTAAATGTAATAACAAGTGATTTGGTTGCCAAGGTGGACATAAATGCACCTTATGGTATTGAGAATTTTAGTGTGAAAATTATTTCCGACCAACTCACCAAAGAGGAATTGCAAGGCGTGGGTCTTGACTCTGAATTTGATCTTGCCAATCCCGGAGATCTTGCTACGGCACTCAATGACCTTGGTTTCCCCACCGGCGACCAAGTAAAAGGCAAGACGCAAATGCAGTTTGATATTACAATGTTCATGGAAGTGCTTGCATTATTTGAAGGTGTACATCAATTTGAATTGACTGTTGTTGATATCTATGGACTATCAACAGTTGCGAAATTGGTGTTTGAGGCAAAACCGATTATAGATCCCGCTAACGCCCCAACAATTACCAGTGAAACACTGAATCTTAGCGGGGTAAACGTAATAACAAGTGACTTGGTTGCCAAGGTGGATATAAATGCGCCCTATGGTATTGAGAATTTTAATGTGAAAATCATTTCCGACCAACTCACCAAAGAAGAATTGCAAGGAGTGGGTCTTGACTCTGAATTTGATCTTGCCAATCCCGGAGATCTTGCTGCGGCACTCAATGATCTTGGTTTCCCCACCGGCGACCAGGTAAAAGGCAAGACGCAAATGCAGTTTGACATTACAATATTCATGGAAGTGCTTGCTTTGTTTGAAGGAGTACACAAATTTGAGTTGACAATAACCGACGAAAAGGGCCTGTCGACAACTTCGACACTCACGTTTGAAGCACCATCGGCAGTTGATCCCAATTCTCCAACAATAGCCAGTGAAACGCTGAATCTCAACGGAGTAAATGTAATAACAAGTGATTTGGTTGCCAAGGTGGATATAAATGCACCCTATGGTATTGAGAATTTCAGTGTAAAAATAATCTCCGACCAACTTACCAAAGAAGAATTGCAAGGTGTGGGCCTTGATTCTGAATTTGACCTTGCTAATCCCGGAGATCTTGCCGTCGCACTCAATGACCTTGGTTTCCCCACGGGCGACCAGGTAAAAGGCAAGACGCAAATGCAGTTTGACATTACAATATTTATGGAGGTACTTGCACTATTCCAAGGAGTACATCATTTTGAACTTACCATAGTAGATGCCCAAGGCTTAACAACTTCAGCAACACTTTCATTTCAAGCATTATAATAGATTATGAAACTTTTCAGAGATATAATTTCAATTGTGGTAGTGCTAATGATTGGCACGTTCTCAATAAGAGCCGAAGAACCCCAACCATTTAGTCGAGGGCTTCAGCAAAGTACATTTATACCCAAAGGACAATGGATTACAGGTGTTAATGTAAATTATTCACAATCAAGCCAAGATGATTATCAGTTCTTTATAATAGAAGATATATCGGGTGATAGTTATTCGTTTAAAGTAAGTCCTATGGTGATGTATTCTTTTAAGGATAATATAGCTGCCGGAGGTCGTTTGGCATATTCTCGTTCAATGACAAAGCTTGAAACGGGACAAGTGAAACTTGATTCAGAAACAACCTACGACGTAGAAAATTTTTATTGCTTGAGCCACAATTATTCAGCGATGGCTGCTTTCCGCAACTACATCAGTATAGGAAATAGTAAGCGATTTGGATTCTTTAATGAGGTTCAATTGCAAGTAGGAGGAGGCGAGTCAAAATTGTGTGATGGTAGTGGAAATGATCTTACCGGAACATTTGAGCGTAGCTACGGCATAGACCTTGGTGTAGCGCCAGGCATAGTGATGTTCCTAAATAACTATTCAGCACTTGAGGTAAATGTAGGAGTGCTTGGATTTAGTTATTCTCACACAAAGGCCACAACCGATCGCGTTTATGTTTCACGACGGGATAATCATTCGGCCAATTTACAACTCAACTTGTTTTCAATCTCATTTGGTGTAGCATTTTATCTATAAAAGATATGAATATAATAAGGATAATTTCACTCGCAATTATTGCGATATTGATATCGGGAAACCACATTATGGCTGCTGACGAAGAAACACGTGTAATTGTAGGAAAAGATACTGTCAGCATGGTTATCCCTGAGAAAAATTATGGCCGATATGATCGTGGCTTAAAAAATTACCTATTCATTCCAAAGGGGGATTGGGCGTTTGGCTTGACTGCGTCGATGGGTGAGTTTGATGCCGATGATGTCCAGGTGCTATCGGTAATGAAAGACTTTGACTTTAATGGGAAAATATACTCAATAAAGCCGTCGGCTTCATATTTCTTCAAAAATAATCAGTCAATCGGTGTGAAATTTAATTACACCCGGGCCGATGCCTCATTGGGGAATCTTGTGGTTGATTTTGATGAAGATATAAACTTTGAAATCAGAGATGTAGCTTATGACTATTCTACCTACTCGGCATCGGTGTTTTATCGTCGATATATAGGGCTTGGAATGGACAAACGATTTGCCTTGTTTAATGAACTCGCGCTAAATGTGGGAGGAGGTAACTCTCGTTTTAAACGATATTATAATAATGAATTGAGCGATACAAAAACTGACATTTTTGAGGCAAGTCTTAATTTTTGCCCCGGTGTGTGTATGTTTATAATGGACAACGTGAATGTAAATGTTTCATTCGGAGTATTGGGACTCTATTTGCGTGATGAAAAGCAGAAAACAAATAATGTAGATGAAGGTTCACGTTTTTCAAGCGGCGCCAATTTTAAGTTCAATTTGTTTAGTATAAACTTTGGAATTGGTGTTAATATCTAATTAAAACTCGAAAATAATAATGAAAACAATTCACTATATACATGGTCTGGTGTTGATTGCATGTCTTGCAATTGTATCGTGTATTGAAAACGATATACCTTATCCTCGCATTCAGCCAAACTTTACAATATTTGAGGTAGAGAATCAGTTGAAAGCTACAACCATAGATAGTTTGAACAGAAATTTAACTGTTTATCTTTCGGAGGAAGCCGATATACAAAATGTGAAAGTTACTAATTATAACATCTCACCGGAGGGCTCTTCTATTACGTCGGGCGATTTATCGGCTCCGCTTAATTTAACGTCGCCGGTAAATGTAACGTTGAGTTTATATCAAGACTATGTGTGGAGCATTAAAGCAGTGCAGAACATTGAACGATATTTCACTATTGCCAATCAAGTGGGTGCATCTGTTATTGATGTTCCTGCTCGACGTGTAGTTGCCCAGCTGCCGGTTGGGGCTGATTTGTCGCAAGTCGTTGTAACTTCAATAAAATTGGGGAGCGTAAAAGCAGTAATGTCTCCCAATCTTGAAGGTCAAACAATAGACTTTAACACTCCCATTGAAGTAGAAGTGTCGGATTATGGTCGTCAAGAAATATGGACAATATATGTAACTTCGTCGAAAGCTAATGTGACAACCGAAAGAGTTGATGCATGGACATGTGTTGCATGGTTATATGGATCTGCTCAATCCGGTCAAAATAATGGCTTTGAATATCGTAAGTCAGATGAACAAGAATGGAGTAGGGTGCCGTCTGCGTGGGTTGTTCACGACGGCGGAAGCTTTACAGCGCGTCTAATTCACCTTGATCCCGAAACCGAATATGTTGCTCGAGCATACTCAAATAATGAGACCGGAGCAGAATTGTCGTTTAAGACAGGGAAAATCGTTCCGTTGCCCAATCCATCTCTCGATGATTGGCATTTGTCGGGGAAAATATGGAATCCTTGGGCTTCAGATGCAACATCGTTCTGGGATACCGGCAACAAAGGCGCTACAACGCTTGGCGATAGTAATACGGTACCCTCTGATGATATTCCAATGGGGTTAACTGGAAAAGCTGCAAAATTGGAAACCAAATTTGTGGGAATCGCATCGATTGGAAAACTTGCTGCCGGAAATCTTTTCTCGGGAGTGTATTATAAAACCGATGGAACGAATGGAATCCTTAAATTTGGGCGAGAATTTACTCAACGACCAACAAGATTGACGGGATATTTTAAGTATAATTGTGCTCCCATTAGTCACACATCAAAAGAGTTTACCCACTTAAAAGAAAAACCCGATACCGGCACAATATACATAGCGCTTGCCGATTGGAGCGAACCACTTGAGATACGCACCAATCCCAACAATCGTCAATTGTTTGATTATAATGCCCCCGAAATAATAGCCTATGGTGCGCTTGAATGGGGCCATTCGGTTGAGGAATATACGGCATTTGATATTGAGTTGAATTATCGCGATACACAACGTCAACCTCGATATATATTGGTAGTGGGCTCGGCAAGTAAATATGGCGACTATTTCACCGGAGGAAATGGAAGTGTACTTTACATAGACGATTTGAAACTACACTACGACTACGAAAATTAGTGCCGGATTGCAGCATTTAGTCGGTCAAAGAATAAAAACACCCGAAAATATTTGAAATAGATTCATTTTCAATTAAATTTGCAGAAACAATAATTGAAAAGTGGAAGATAATGTAAAACAATCGAAATTGGAAATTGTGAAACATTGGTGTATCACAATTTGGGAATATTGTAGTCGCGGAGTATGGAATGATACACGTTCAGGTTTGATTGTGAGTGTAATAAAAACATTAAATCTTTCGGTGAGTTCATTCCTAAATACCGACTTGCAATCACGTGCGGCGGCATTGACCTATCGCACATTGCTTGCAATTGTTCCGGCGTTGGCTCTACTATTTGCAATAGGCCGAGGTTTTGGATTTCATAATTTGTTGCAAACACAATTGTTTAACTATTTCCCCTCTCAAAAAGAAGCTCTGCAAAAAGCATTTGAATTTGTTGATTCCTATCTTGCTCAAGCTTCAGAGGGTATATTTGTGGGAGTGGGAATCGTGTTCTTATTGTGGACATTGATTTCACTTGTTGGTAGTGTTGAAGATGCTTTTAATACTGTATGGGGTATAAAACAGGGCCGTAGCATTTGGCGCAAAATAACCGATTATACAGCGATATTTATGATATTGCCCATCTTGATGATATGTGCGAGTGGGTTGTCATTATTCTTGTCTGAAACACTTCAAAATGCAATAACTTTCCGATTCCTTTCGCCGGTATTCCCAATATTGCTTGAGATTGCTACATTTGTTCTCACATGGCTATTCTTTGCCGGAATGTATATGCTCATACCCAACACTAAAGTAAAGTTCAAACATGCTTTCATCTCGGGTGTAATTTCAGGTACGGCTTTTCAACTATTGCAGTGGCTGTTTGTGTCGGGACAATTATATGTGTCAAAATATAACGCAATCTATGGTAGCTTTGCATTATTGCCATTGTTGATGATGTGGATTTATCTTGTGTGGGTGATTACAATGTCGGGAGCTGTTTTGTGTTACTCTTCTCAGAATATATTCAAATTCAGTTACTTTAATAATATAAAAGAAATCTCTCCCAATTATCGTCGCAAAATATCTATCGCTGTGATGGCTATTATCGCGCAACAATTTAAATCAAAATGTCCACCATTAACAATAGAGGATATTACCGTAAAATATAATATCCCAATCAGACTTGCAACAGATGTGATCAATGACCTCGTTGAAGCTAAACTTGTGTCAAGGGTTCTAATTGAAGGCTCTGATGAAATATGGGGACTTCAACCGGCCGTAGATACGCAAACTCTCACGTTGGGGTATATGCTCAAGTCAATTGATTCATGCGGAACATCAGAGTTCGTTTCTGAATTTGATTCGGAATATAATCAAGTATATGCTATTGATGATGACTTGTTTGAAAAATCAATGAGCAATGCCGATGAAATATTACTCTCCGACATCAACTTAAATTTGAAATAAAATTAACCATTAAAAAATATAAATATGAAAACTCCTATTGCAACTACAGCCGCTCCCGGTGCTATCGGCCCATATAGCCAAGCTATTGATACCGGCTCATTTGTGTTTATTTCTGGTCAAATTCCCGTTAATCCTGCAACGGGAGAAGTTCCTGAAGGAATAAAAGCTCAAGCAGCACAATCAATCGCAAATATTAAGGCTATCCTTGCTGAGGCCGGATTATCAATCGATAACGTAGTTAAAACAACTGTTTTTCTCGCTGACATGGCACTATTTGGCGAGATGAATGAAGTTTATGCACAAGAATTTACCGCACCTTTCCCTGCTCGTTCGGCAGTTGCTGTGCGTGAATTGCCAAAACAAGTTCTTGTAGAAATAGAAGTTATCGCAGTGAGATAAAATCGCAGTGATTTTTAAAAGAGCATAGAGGGCGTCAAAAGAATATTTTGGCGCCTTATATGTTAAATTTTTGCATAAATTTCTGTATAAATCGACAATTAAATAAATTTTTCCATAATTGTGTGCATTTTTCTATGATTTTGGTTCAATGTCAAACAATTTATTACTAAATTTGCCACACAATAGAAAACAATAACACAATTAACTCATAAATTTTATGAAGAAGCACAATTTTTATGCTGGCCCCTCTATCCTCAGCGAGTACACAATTAAGAATACTGCTGATGCTGTGTTGAACTTTGCCAATACAGGCTTGTCAATTCTTGAAGTCTCTCACCGTAGCAAAGAATTTTCGGCAGTAATTGAAGAAGCCGCTCAACTTGTGAAAGAGTTGCTTGAAGTTCCCGAAGGTTATCATGTATTGTTCCTCGGTGGAGGTGCAAGTATGCAATTCTGCATGGTTCCATTCAATATCCTTAAGAAAAAAGCTGCATACCTTGAAACAGGTACATGGGCAGTAAATGCTATCAAAGAAGCAAAACTCTTTGGCGAAGTTGATGTTGTAGCATCTTCAAAAGAAGCTAATTTTACTTATATCCCTAAAGATTTTGTTATTCCTGCCGATGCTGATTATTTCCATTTCACTACCAACAATACAATTTTTGGTACTGAAGTGCGCAAAGATATAGATTCACCCGTACCTTTGGTTGCCGATATGTCAAGTGATATATTCTCACGTCCAATTGATGTGTCAAAATATAATATCATTTATGCCGGTGCTCAGAAAAATTTGGCTCCTGCCGGTGTGACAATCGCAATTGTAAAAGAAGACGCTCTTGGACAAGTTGAACGTGCTATCCCAACAATGCTAGATTACCGCACACACATTAAGAAAGGCTCAATGTTCAACACTCCTCCAGTGCTCCCAATCTATGCTGCACTTCAAACTCTCAAATATTACAAGAGCTTGGGTGGCGTAGCTGCAATTGAAAAAGTTGACGTTGAAAAAGCCACAAAACTTTACGATGCTATCGATTCAAGCAAATTGTTTGTTGGAACTGCAGCAACAGAGGACCGCTCAATTATGAACGTATGTTTCGTGATGAAACCTGAATATGCCGAACTTGAAAAAGAATTTGTTGAGTATGCAACTTCAAAAGGCATGGTTGGTATCAAGGGACACCGTTCTGTTGGTGGATTCCGCGCATCACTTTACAATGCGTTGCCAATGGAAAGCGTAGATGCTCTCATTGCTACAATGAAGGAATTTGAAGCTAATCACTAATATTAACCAGATATAAATTTATTGGAATGAAAGTATTAGTTGCTACAGAAAAACCATTTGCTGCAGTTGCAGTCAATGGAATAAAACAAGTAATCGACGAAGCCGGCTATCAATTGGCATTGTTGGAAAAATATTCATCAAAGCAAGAACTTCTTGATGCTGTTGCCGATGCCGATGCAATTATCATTCGCAGTGACATTGTTGACAAAGAAGTGCTTGATGCTGCAAAAAATCTCAAAATAGTTGTTCGTGCCGGTGCCGGTTATGACAACATTGATTTGGAAGCATCAAAAGCTAAAGGTGTAGTTGCTCAAAACACTCCCGGACAAAACTCAAATGCCGTTGCTGAATTGGTGTTTGGTATGACTGTGATGGCTGTTCGTAACATGTATAATGGAACATCAGGAACTGAGCTGAAAGGAAAGAAATTGGGTATTCATGCCTTTGGTCAAGTGGGACGTAATGTGGCTCGCATTGCAAAAGGTTTTGAGATGGAAGTTTCAGCCCTTGACCCATATTGCCCCGATGAAGTTATTGCCGCTGCAGGAGTTGCACCAATACATTCGGTAGAAGAATTATACACCAACAATCAATTTGTTTCATTGCACATTCCCGCAACTGCCGAAACAAAAAAATCTGTTGGATATGAACTTGTTAAGCTATTGCCAAAGAACGGAGTCCTCATCAATACAGCTCGCAAAGAAGTCATTGATGAAGAAGGCTTGGCAAAAGCAATGGAAGAACGTCCCGACATTAAATATGTTGCGGATATAAAACCCGATACAGCAGAAGAACTCAAAGCACGTTTCGGTGATAGAGTATTCTTTACTCCGAAGAAAATGGGTGCGCAAACAGCTGAGGCTAATATCAATGCTGGTATTGCTGCTGCTCATCAAATCGTAGAATTCCTTCGTGACGGGATTAATCGTTTCCAAGTAAATAAATAGTTTGACTATAAAACTAATAAAAGCGATGATCCAAGAGCAATTGGACCATCGCTTTTGTTATAGTGAATCACAAGATGATAAGACAAGTAAATCCTGAGTCAGATGCTGGCGTCATAACTGATATATATAATTATTATATTTCATCGACAACAATATCGTTTGAAACGGAAACAATTTCGGTTGAGGAGATGAAATTGCGCATAACCCAAATTTCAACAGATTTTCCCTATCTTGTTTATGAGAACCACAAAGGTGAGGTCATAGGATATTGTTATGCTCATCTATGGAAGGAGAGAGCTGCTTATCATCTTACACTTGAAACGACTATATATCTTCGTCGTGATTGTGCTCAAAATGGAGTGGGAACGGCTTTAATGAGAGAACTCATAAAACAATGTAGCCAAAGAGGGTATAAATCATTAATTGCATGTATAACGGCCGACAATATTCCAAGCATAAATTTCCACTCAAAACTCGGATTTATAAAGGTCTCTCATTTCAAGAATGTCGGAATCAAATTTGGCAATATGCTTGATGTCGTAGATTTTCAACTATTGCTTTAACTGTTTTTCAAGTTGGGATTATCGCTGAATTTTATACGATTTAGAGAAATATTCCGTTATATTTGTTATATAGACTAAAGAATTAAAGAAACATTTCCAAATGAAAGCAAACATATTAATATCACTAACAGCCTCGGCAATGATATTGTCGAGTTGTGCTCTATTTCAAGATAATACAAAAGTGACAACAGTAGGAACTCAATCAACGCAAACTGCAACTGTTGCTAAACAAGATAAAAAACAAGACACTAAAACGAGTAAACCTAAAAAAAAGAAGGTCAAAAAGAGTAAAAAGGCTTATTATGTGCCCACCTCTCAACAATCATTGGACTCTATTCCACTATCGGAAGATGTAATAAATGGTGAATGGACTATTGCTGAGGTCAATGCTCAGAAAATAGAAGGGGAGGAGCGCCCATATGTGTATTTTGAAGCATCTACGGGATATTTCTATGGCTCAAATGGGTGTAATACTCTTAACGGACAGTTCACGCTTAAAGATGGTAACATAGTTTTGTCAAATGTGTTGTCAACGCAGAAAGCATGCCACAATGCCCCATATGAATATCAAATAAACTTTGCTCTGTCTCAAATAGCAAAAGTTATAGTTGTTCCTTCGGGAAATGAATATTACCTAAACATGTATGATGGTAACGGCACAAAAATACTTGTGCTCAGAAAACATAATATGGACTATTTGAATGGACATTGGCAAGTGAAAAAAATAAATGGGAAAAAATGTACCGACGAGAAAGTGCAATTGGTGATTGATATCCCCGAGCTCAAACTGCACGGCAATACCGGCTGCAATGTAGTTAATGGTCAATTGCTCATAGATCCCGATAAGAAAAACTCAATTCAATTTCATCAACTCATATCAACTCGCATGGCATGTCCCAATCAGAGTCAAGAGATGGCTTTGCTTGTAGCTCTTGAAGAAGTTGAATGGGCAAAACAAGAGTCGGAAGGTGCTAAAATCCTGATGTTCAATTCAAAAGGTAAAGAAGTGCTCGAGCTCGAAAAAATTGAGCGAGAAAATAATTAATTTTTTATGAAAAAAATTGCGCAAAGTGTTGCACGTTTAAAAAAAACGTGCTACCTTTGCACTCGGAAATCACAGAGATGACCACTGGAGAGATGGCAGAGTGGTCGATTGCGGCGGTCTTGAAAACCGTTGAGGGTCACACCTCCGGGGGTTCGAATCCCTCTCTCTCCGCAAAGAAGAGACTCAACGATTAGTTGGGTCTCTTCTTTTATTGTAGTTTAAATAGTGGTAAACTATAAATTCACGCTATGGATAAGATATATCGTCAGCTATTTACAACGTTTCTCAAAATTGGCGCTTTCACTTTTGGTGGAGGTTGGGCGATGATATCAATTATTGAACGTGAAATAGTTGATAAGCGTCAATGGATAAATAGGGAAGAGTTTCTTGACCTTCTTGCTGTTGCGCAATCCTTGCCTGGGATTTTGGCTGTGAATATTTCGGCTGCTATTGGCGATAAGTTAAAAGGGGCAAAAGGAAGTATATGTGCCGCGCTTGGGACAATCCTCCCGTCATTTCTCATAATATTGACAATCGCAATGTTTTTGACTCCCGACCTCATAAAGAATAATGAAATTTTGAATAAAATTTTCATGGGAATACGTCCGGCTGTCGTGGCTTTAATCATAGCTCCTGTAATTACAACTGCTCGTGCAGCAAAAATCAATTGGCGTACGATTATTATACCCATTGCCGTTGCGTTGTTTATATGGTCAAAAATTCCATACATCTCAAATCCGATTGTATATATTTTGTTGGGCGGTATAGGTGGTTATCTATGGTACACTCGACACATCTTCACTAAACAACGAAGAGCCAATCAAGGAAAGGAGGAGGACAAATGATTTATCTAAAACTCATTTGGTCATATCTTAAAATCGGTCTATTTGGTTTTGGCGGAGGGTATGCTATGCTTGCCCTGATTGAACGAGAAATCGTTGGACAAGGGTGGATTACTCGGCAAATGTTTACTGACATTGTTGCCATCTCACAAATGACTCCCGGCCCGATTGGAATAAATTCGGCAACATATATTGGCTATGTGGTGCCACGCAATTTTGACCCTGCTTTTGGTGACGTAATTTGGGGAATATTGGGATCCATAATTTGCACGCTTGTTGTTGTGATTCCGTCCTATCTGATGGTGATTTATACGAGCCATTTTATTTCGCGGCATAAAGATAGTGATGCGATAAAGGGAATATTTGCCGGAATACGCCCGGTTGCAGTGGGACTTATTGCATCGGCGGCCTTGTTGCTCATGAATCATGAAAATTTTGGGACAGATACGCGCCACATTATAAGTGGAATTGCAATATGTGCTACGTCGTTCTGTTTGGTTTATTTCACCAAGATTCACCCTATTTTTGTAATAATCCTTGCCGGGATAGTCGGCCTTTTTATATATTAAAAATGACTGCATATAATCAAGCTTTAGATTTTCTTTATACTCAGACGCCTATGTTTCAACGCATGGGTGCAAATGCATATAAGCCGGGACTCGATACTGCTATAATGCTCGACGAAGCCTTTGCTCGCCCCCACACTAAGTATCCCACAGTGCATATTGCCGGGACCAATGGAAAGGGCTCAACAGCGCATACTCTCGCTGCGATTTTACAAAGTGCCGGGTATAAGGTCGGATTATATACATCGCCTCATCTTGTTGATTTCAGAGAACGCATTCGCATTGATGGAGAGATGATTTCGCAGCAAGAGGTTGTTGACTTCGTTGCTCAGTATGAGAAAATGAATTTGTCCTGTTCTCCGTCGTTCTTTGAGCTCACAATGACCATGGCGTTTGATCATTTTGCCAAAAACAAAGTTGATATAGCCGTTATCGAGACCGGGTTGGGAGGACGACTTGACAGTACCAATATTATAAGTCCGATATTGAGTGTCATTACTAACATTTCGTTTGACCACACAGCATTTCTGGGCTCGACATTGGTCGCAATTGCATCGGAAAAGGCCGGGATCATTAAGCCAAAAACTCCGGTGGTGATAGGAGAGGCCCAAGGAGAGGTGAGAGCGGTGTTTGATGAAAAGGCACAGTCGCTCAATGCTCCAATAGTTTTTGCTCAGGACAGGGTAGCATTTTCATCGGCCACGATAACGCCTGAAGGATATAAATATACATCAACTGCATTTGGGACAATCCTTGGCGAACTTACCGGGGACTGTCAAACGAAGAATACAGCAACGATTCTATCGGCCGTTGAACAGATGATAAAAATAGGTTGGGAAATAACTCCCGATGCCGTTAAAAAGGGATTTGCCAACGTGTGTGAAATCACAGGGTTGATGGGCCGTTGGACTGAACTGAGCCAATCTCCGCGTGTCGTATGCGACACAGGTCACAATGTGGGTGGCTGGGAATATCTCTCTCGGCAATTAAATGATATTAAAGGGAATTTACGCATGGTAATAGGCTTTGTCAATGATAAAGATGTTTCTCACATATTGCAACTCATGCCCGTAAATGCAACATATTATTTTACACAAGCCGATATTCCACGAGCATTGCCTGCCGAGAACGTAAAAGAATTAGCCAAAGAGTATAATTTGCAAGGGAACATGTTCAATACCGTGGCTCAAGCCTATGAGGTTGCGCAAAGTGAAAGCGGAGTTGATGATACGATTTTTATTGGGGGAAGCACCTTTGTGGTAGCTGACTTATTAACCTATCTGGATATTCATAAAGAGGGTTGACCGATGGTTGGCGGTCTTTTGATTCGATCAATAGGATAATGAGATATTTTATCCGATTGGTTAGCGCGAAGCTTTGAAGTAGAGAACGATTGCAATGATCGAGTAAACAAAGTTGGGAATCCACATCGCAATGAGTGGTGAAGTGTATCCCGATATTGCAAACGTTGAGGTGACGGTAGAGAATAGAATATAAGAGAAACTTAAAACTAATCCTATACCGATATTCATACCCATTCCTCCTTTTACTTTCTTAGAAGATAGAGACATGCCAATGACAGTGAGGATAAATGCAGCTGCACACATTGCATATCTACGTTCGTGCTCAATTTCAAACGATTTAATATTGGCGACTCCTCTTTCTTTTTGCCGTGAAATATATTCTTTCAGTTGAGGCGTTGTCATTGTTTCGTGGTCATTCTTTGAAATGAGAAAGTCGCGAGGCTCGATTGTGATGATAGTATCAAGACGTTTTCCGCTTTTGATGTATTCACGATCGCCAATGAAATCTCTGATCATATAGTCACGCACTTGCCATCGGTATAGAGTATCCCATTTTATTGATTGGGCTGTGAGACGCGATACGAGTTTTTTGTCTTCAAAGGATTCAAGTGAGAATTTGTAGCCGGTTTTGATTGTGTTGTCAAATCGGCTCATATATGCGATTTGTCCCGGTGCAATCTGCATTTGAATGTTACTGCCATAGTCAACACGTTTGTTCTTTACATAGGTGTTTGTGTATTCAATGCGTTCAATGTTTGCCGGTGGAATGATATAAGCGCTTAAAACGTAAGATGATGTGGCAATAACAGCAGCCGAAACCATGTAGGGCAGTAGCAGTCGACGGAAACTTACTCCTGACGATAACATTGCAATTATCTCGGAGTTGTCGGCAAGTTTAGATGTAAAGAAGATTACAGCAATGAAGGTGAACAATGGGCTGAACTGATTGGCAAAATATGGCAAGAAGTTCAGAAAATAGTCAAAGATTGTTGCGTCGAGGGGTGCCTTGGTAAATGCATCAAGTTTCTCGTTGATGTCAAACATGATTGTAATTGCCAATATGAGAATAATGGCAAATATATATGTTCCGAGGAATTTACGAATTATGTACCAATCGAGTTTTTTCAGCATTGTGAAGATGACAGTGTTAAGTTATAGACGTTGAGTCACACGTTCAACCATGACGGTTTTCCATTGCTTGAAATCTCCTGCGATGATGTGACGACGAGCTTCGCCTACCAACCAAAGGTAGAAAGCTAAATTGTGGATTGAGGCTATTTGCATGGCCAAAATTTCATTTGAGATGAATAGGTGTCGCAAATAGGCTTTAGAATATTGACGGTCAACATAGCTTGGTCCGTCTTCTTGTATTGGAGAGAAGTCGTTGGCCCATTTTTTGTTGCGCATGTTCATGATGCCGTGGGCTGTAAATAACATACCATTGCGACCATTGCGAGTGGGCATCACGCAATCCATCATATCCACTCCTCGGTCTATGGCTTCAAGAATGTTTGCCGGAGTTCCTACGCCCATGAGATAGCGAGGCTTGTCCTTTGGAAGTATTTCGTTGACAACCTCAATCATGTCATACATTACTTCGGCCGGTTCTCCAACTGCCAAACCTCCAATAGCATTGCCATCTGCCCCAAGTTCCGATACCGTTAGCGCCGATTGACGACGTAGGTCGGGGTAGGTGCAACCCTGTACGATAGGGAAATAGGCTTGAGAATAACCATATTTTCCCTCAGTTTCTTTATATCGTTTCCATCCTCTCATGAGCCAACGAGTGGTGAGCCCAAGAGATTTTTTGGCATAGTCATATTCTGCTGTACCGGGAGGACATTCATCAAGTTGCATCATTATGTCAGCTCCAATGGAGCGTTGGATATCTACGATGTTCTCCGGAGTGAACAAATGCTTAGAGCCGTCAATGTGCGAACGGAAATGCGCACCTTCTTCAGTGAGTTTTCGGTTGTCGGAGAGTGAAAATACTTGAAAGCCGCCACTATCAGTTAAAATGGGGCGATCCCAACCATTAAATTTATGAAGGCCTCCGGCTTGTTCGAGTATTTCAATGCCCGGACGGAGGTATAGGTGATAGGTGTTACCCAAAATTATTTGCGCTTTGATGTCGTCTCTCACTTCGTGCATGTGCACTGCTTTTAATGCACCGAGAGTCCCCACTGGCATGAATATGGGCGTTTCGATAGTGCCGTGGTCGGTGGTAATGAGCCCGGCACGTGCATTGCTATTTTTGTCAGTTGCTTGTAGTTGAAAATCCATATTGTGCAAAGTTACTCAAAATATATCAAATCAAAGCTACGGCGGCTTGATATTTAGAGATTGTTGAGGATTTGTGTATTGCTTTAGCTGCTTTGTGGCCGATTATGGGTTCAAGGTAGTCCCAAAATGTTTTAATCTTTGTAAGAATTTGGGCTTGGCCTTGAAGAATTGCAGAATAATGGGCGAACAATGCTTCGTGCATTGTCAAGACTTGTTGGCGCAGTGTGTTGTCGTCAATAGTTGAATTTAATTGAAATTCCTGAGCAAGGCACGGGCGTGAAAGCAAACCTCGTCCAATCATAATGCCCTTAAGTTTAGGGTATTTCATTGCGAGATTATTTATGTCGTCAAGCGTTTTAATATCCCCATTGAAAACAATAGGGTGGGAGATTTCGCTATAAAATGATTCAAATTCGGGGAAATTAATTTCGCCTTTATATTGTTGCGTTGCAATGCGTGGGTGAATTGTAACCTGTCGCAGAGGGGTATTGTTGATTGAATCGATTAAAAGCCGCCATTCATCATCGTGAGTTAGCCCAAGTCTCATTTTAATTGAAAATGCGATGTCTTTTCGTTGTGAGATGCAATGCATGATATTGTCAAACATTTCAGGATTGGAAAGGAGAGCGGCTCCACGTCCTTTGCGAGTTTGTAACGGAAACGGACAGCCCACGTTGACGTCAATTTCGTTATAACCAACGGCTTGTATTTTGTCGCATAGAAAGTTAAACTCGTCGGGACTGTTGGCTATGATTTGCGGTATGAGATGTATGTTATTACTCTGTTCAAGAGCAATATCGCGCACGTCTTTTGCTCTTATGTCACCTTTTTCAATCCTGATGAAAGGGCTATAATAGCAGGCGATGCTGCCCGGGTAGATTGTGTTGTGAATTCTACGATAGGCAGCATCGGTATATCCTTGTATCGGTGCAAATTGAATCTCCATAAAAGTCTTGTTAGAACAATGACTCGGGGTATTCTCCCATAGAGTGGAGGCGAGCCAAATTGGCAATTACCAAATCTCGGTCGCTGGCATAGGTCACTCCAAACCATTCTGACTCGGTGCTCAGAACTTTTACGCTGGCGTCGCCCGATGTGATGAGCTTGTTCACTACCGACGGAATGAAGTATTCGGCTTTGGGATTATCAATGTTTTCTTCAAGGAATTCAATAAAATAGCTTTTGCTGAAATCAAAGTAATCGGGGGTGAATCCCCACATGTTCATTGATACAAGTTTGTCGGGACGCAGACGACACATCACGCCATGTTCGTCGGGATAAACTATTTCTTTCTTTTTATTATATCCGATGGCTGTGCGTTCCACGACGTGGGTGAGATGCTCATTTTTTACACTGCACACTCCTCGAGCAACAGTGCCACCCTCCGACATTGTGTTGCCAACTTTAAAGCCCACCATACAATAGTCGCCATTTGTGTTGCGTTCACGTTGGAGTTCCTTTGCGATTACTTCAAATGAGTTGCGGCCATAAAAGTCATCGGCGTTAATAACGGCAAAAGGCTCATTAATAACTTCTTGACCCATTAATACTGCATGGTTGGTACCCCAAGGCTTTTGGCGATCAGTGGGGCATACAAACCCTTCGGGTAATTTGTCGATTGATTGAAAAACGACTTCAACGGGAATATGTCCTTCATATTTTGAAAGAATCTTTTTGCGAAAATCCTCTTCAAAGTCTTTGCGTATAACAAATACTATTTTGCCAAATCCGGCTCGTATTGCGTCATATATTGAATAATCCATTATTGTTTCGCCATGAGGTCCAAGCCCATCAAGTTGCTTGAGCCCTCCATAGCGGCTTCCCATTCCAGCAGCAAGTACAAATAATGTAGGTTTCATAATTTAATGTAAGGTGTTGTTATTTGAAAATTTATATGTAATGATTTCTTCGTATTTCTCTCCCGGCGCTAAAAATGTAGAGGGGAAAGTTGGCTTGTTTGGGGCATCGGGCATTGCTTGGCACTCAATGGCTATGCCATCATAGTCGCTATATTTATTGCCCTGTTTATTGGTGGGCGAGTCTGATAGCCAATTGCCGGTGTAAACTTGCACGGCCGGTTGAGTAGATGACACGTCAAGCACTCGTCCCGATTTGTGGCTAACCAATCGAGCCACATGTTGAAGTTTGCCCTTTTCCCAATTATCTATGGCCCAACAATTGTCATAGCCTTTGCCGTAAACAATCGGTAGAAAGTCTGAATTTATGTGAGTGCCAATAATCATTGGAGCTCTAAAATCCATAGGAGTCCCATCGACTGACGCAAAAGTTCCATCGGGAACAAGTGATTCATCGGTGGGTAGATATTTAGAACAATTCAGCCATAATTCATCATCAAGAATAGAACCGCAATTCTCTCCATCAAGATTGAAATAGGCATGATTTGTTAAATTAACGACAGTTTTTTTATCAGATTCGGCCGTCATTTTTATTGCCAATTCACAATCATCGTTCCAAGTGTATTCAACTTCGACATAAAGATTGCCGGGATAGTTTTCTTCACCATCTCGACTCATGCGAGTGAATTTTACACCATTATGAATCTCTTGGCTTTCCCAAATTTGGTTTTGAAATCCTTCGGGACCTCCATGCAAGTGATTAGGACCGCAATTCACCGATAGAGCATATTTTGTGCCGTCAATCGTAAGTTCTCCTTTAGCAATGCGATTGGCAAAGCGACCGGCAATTTTTCCGGCACAAGGGCCATCATACAAGTAATCGCAAACATCGGCATAGCCAAGCACAACGTCAGCCATATTGCCTTGGCTGTCGGGAACTATAACAGACACAATTCCGGCTCCAACGCTCGATAGAGTAACGCTTGCTCCGATATTGTTTGTCAGTTTATATGTTGTAATTACCCCTTTTGATGAGGTGAATTTTGATATCTCAGTTTTCATTATTGTTGAATGCCTTCTTTATTTGCATACCAAAACGCAAAGATACAAAATTATTTCATAAGAAATCAGACAAATACGACAACATATCATAAAATGAACTCCCCACCTCCCACATTCACCCAAAAAAGAACACAAAAAACCCTACAATTTGAAAACATTCCTTAACTTTGCAGATTATGTCGTAAACCCTAATAATACCAAACATAAAATGTCGTTATCACTCGCTTTAATCTTATCATATTGCAATCTATGTCAATGCAATAATGTAGTTGGAGAGACAGAGCATTTCCCCGGTGAATGGATTGTAATAACATCTGTGGCTGTCCTTATCTTTATAGGGTGCCTTATGAGTGGCAAATTTAGACGCTTGTTAGGCAAAATGTCTAATAGGTGGATTTTGATAATTGGTACATTTATTGTTTGGGCTATTGGTGTCTATCTATATTCTCTTGGCTTTAATCATGAAGGATCGGAGGGAAATTATTTGGCAACCGTTCCCAGAGCTATCTTATCGGCATTGCAGATGTTCTTGTCTCAATCTGACCTAAATGATATCGCACCAGCATTTAAGCGCAATGAGTGTTTTATGGTGGTGTTCTCGTTGACCCACTTATTTGCAATGCTCATAACAGCATTGTTTATATTCCGCTTAGTCGGATTCAGATTGAGTAATTGGCTACGAATCCGAGCTACAGGTAAAAGAAAATGTTATGTATTCTGGGGAATAAATTCTCAGTCCTATGTCTTGGCTAAAGATATTTGTTCTCAATGTGAAAAAGAAAAACCGATAATTGTTTTTGTGAAAACCCATGGAGATTCTGAGAATAGTGAAAATCAGTCGGTAGGAATAGAGCGACTATTTAATTTGGTAGCATTACACAATCGTGAAGTTGATTATATAGAGCGAATTAATGCTTTATATGCTAATTGTAAATTTGACTTGGGAGAGGTGGATTTGCCCAATAATAGTAACGTGTTTGAATTGTTACAATTGTCAAATTTAGGCTGTATGATAAGCCGATGTTCAGAAACTCATATTTTTTTCCTATCTGAAATTGAAAATAATAATTTGCGGTCGGCGCTAAATTTGATGAAGGATAGTAAATATTTGCCTAAAGTTAAAAAACTCAAGATATATTGCCATGCGCGTAAAACAGCTCGCAATGAGGTTTTTGGAAATTATAATTACTATAATGGAGACAGTAGCAAGGTAAAAGCCGAATTGAATCTCATCGACTCTTCCTATCTCTCAGTAATGGAAATTAAGCAAGAACTGAGCTATCAGCCGGTTAGCTATTTGGAGATTGATGAGGAGACCGCAACAGTGAAAAATAAGGATGGAAACGAGTTCAATGCTATGATAATAGGATTTGGTGAGACCGGTCAGGAAGCCTTAAAATTCTATTGGGAATATAGTGCCTTGCCTATGTATGTTGGCCCTGATGTCAAAAAATCACGATTTCATTGTAATGTGATAGATTCAGACATGAATAATCTCAAAGCTCAGGCTGTAACAAATATTCCTATTTTGGCGAATACCAAAGATGTTGAATTTATATCTGCATCAATTAATTCTGAGGAGTATTGGAATACAATAAAGAGAGAAACTCCTCGTGTTAATGCCGTGGTAGTGTCGCTTGGTAACGATGATTTGAGCATGGATACGGCTGTAAATGTGTTTAAATATCTATTGAAGGTGCGATGGAACGGCAATCGACGTTTTACGGTTTTTGTGCGCAACTATAAATTTGAGAATTTGGACAAAATGAAATGTATTGCTGATACATATAGTAATGCCGGTTGTGGTAGCTCTGAGGCTAAAATGATAGTATTTGGAGGTATAAACGATGTATATACCTACGACCAAATTGTTTCAGAACGATTACTTTTAGATGCAAAAAAATTCCATAAAATTTACCAACTAAGTGTAGCTAACGCTTCAACGTGGGACCAAGAATTCGGACCTAATGCAGTAAATGAAAAAGCGATTAGATATCGTTCAAAATATTTGGCAGTAAGAGAAATAGTTGGAAAAATTCAACAAAATATTTCCAATGCAATGCATGTTGAAACCAAACTATATCTCACCGGAGTATATAAGTGGAAATATATGATGCAGTTCCATAACAAATCAATTAATCGAGAGGAAAATACAATAAAATATGCCGAGATGGATGATAACGATGTAGCCCATGCCGACCAAACTCGTCTTGAAAATCTTGCAATAGCAGAGCATTTGAGATGGGTTGCAGCATACGAGATGATGGGGTATGTTTATGGTCCAGAAAAGGACTATTCACAAAAAACTCACCCTTACATGAAAGATTATAAGTTATTAGATGAAACAACAAAAAGCTACGACTGTAACGTCGTTGATACCAGTTTCCGCATAGTAATACCCCAAAAGGATGAACCCAACCAACTAAAAACACAGGAACAAAGCTTATGATAAATAGTAAATAAAATAAGTGGCAATATGGAAATCGCATTATTGATAGGGTTGGCGGCGTTGCCGGTGGGAGTGTTATGCTGGTATGTGTATCATCATGACCAAAAGGCCGAGTCGGTAGGGCAGTTGTTGAAATCCTTTTTTATTGGTTGGCTTACGATACCAATCGCAATTATTCTTGCGTTGTTGATAGAACATTTGGTTGAGATATATTCAGGCGATGGCTTAATAGTATCGTTAAAGATTGCGTTCTTGAGTGCTGCTGTGCCCGAAGAGATTGCTAAGTTGTTTATATTGTGGCTATTGTTGCGCAAAAACAAGTATTTTGATGAATACTATGACGGCATAGTGTATGCTGTGATGGTGGGTATGGGCTTTGCATTTGTGGAGAATGTGATGTATCTATTTGAACATTATGACACATGGGTATCGGTGGGTTTGTTGCGCGCATTATTATCAGTGCCCGGACACTATGCTTTTGCTGTTCTGATGGGTTTTTATTACTCATTATGGCATTTTTGCGAAGGAAAACAGCGTAGGCGTTATGCTGTGATGATGCTATTGATCCCTGTGTTGTTGCATGGTACATTTGATGCCATATTATTTGGTATAAACCTTGATGATAGTGGCGTGGGAGTATTGTTGGGAATAGTTTTCTTTGTGTTTTGCTACAAAATGCATAAATTTGCAAAACCTAAGATTGAAAATCTCAAATTGCGAGACCAAAGCCGTAAAGAGGATTGGAATATGTTTGAATAACATTAATAAATCAAACGATGACTAATGAAGAAATAAAAAAACTTTGTGAGAATAAAGAACGTGAATTGCTCGATAAATACTTTGGTAACCTTGTTCAAGAGGCGGTAGATTGCACTGAAACAATAGGTCAATATACAAAAGATTTGCCATTGACAATTGGAACGGAGTATCAGACGTTTCTTGAGGGTGTATGGAAAAATCATGCTCCCGAGGAACTAAAAAATACGCCGATGGTTTTGGAAGAGACGAAGCTTAGAGAACTTATGACCGAGGGAGAGTTTGAACGTGTAGATGTTGCATATAAAGATGCATTGGAACAAACGTTATGGGAACGTATAACTAAAACCAATCACGAAGATGTAACATATTACAAGGGATTGCTTAAAGATTATACTCGCAATCTTTTATGGCTGATGCGCATGGATTTTTTAGAAGAAATCACTAATGAGCACATCAAGAACAAAGCATTTGAGGAATAGTTATACGTATTAATATCAAGAAAATATTTTTAAACCCTATTTAATTTAAGTATTATGACAGAAAGAAAATACACTCCGTGTCCAATTGACACGTCAGATGTAGCATTGACTCCTGAATTGGAACAATTGGTAGAGGCGATGGCCAAAAATGTACATGAAGTGTGGGCTCAAACAAGAATCGAACAAGGTTGGAGCTATGGCGCTGAACGAAACGATGACCTCAAACATCACCCTTGCCTTGTAGAATATGAAGAATTGAGCGAAGATGAGAAAACATATGACCGCAACACATCGGTTGAGACGTTAAAACTTATAATGAAACTCGGATTTGAAATAAAACGCCGTTAAGTGTTTGAAACCAAAAAACTTTACACGCTCCACAAAAACAATGTTTGTTTGTGGAGCGTGTTGTATTTATCTCTCAGAAGATTGATTTTCTGGGTAATTGGGCTTATTTCTCAATGGCGTCTATTGGAATTTGGCGCTTGAATACTTCTTTGAATGAAATGAGCGATTCGGTGCGGGCCAATCCCAAGTGTTGGAGCTTGTTGTGAATTATTTGAAGCAGGTGGTCGTTGTTGCGAGCATATATTTTAATGAACATGTCATATTGCCCTGTTGTGAAATGACACTCAACCACTTCGGGAATTTTCTTTAATTCCTCTACGACATTATTGAATTGAGAGGGATCTTTAAGGAAAAATCCTATATAGGCGCAAGTTTCATATCCAACGGCAGCCGGATCAATGAGCATTTCAGAGCCTTGCACGACTCCAATTGCTGTTAATTTCTGTATGCGTTGATGAATTGCTGCACCCGAAACATTGCATTCTCTGGCTATTTCAAGAAATGGCTTGCGTGCATTGTTGGCAAGCATACTGAGTATTTTACTATCTAAAGAGTCAAGTTGTGAACGTCCCATATTATTTGTAAAGTTGGTTATTACTACGCAAAGATAACGAAATTGTGAGATTGACAGAATAAATTGATACCAATTTTTGTAGAAAAAGATGTATATTTGTGAAAAAATATCGCAGGAATGAAAGTTGATTTAATTGATATAAGAGCAGTAAATGAACTGACGGATAGCGTAAAATCCTTGTATTTAACGGCATTCCCGCCCGAAGAGCGTCGCCCGTGGGATAATATTGAATCTATGCTTGTTGATGGGAGCCAACCCTATAAGATATATGTTATAAATTGTAATAGCGTTTTTGCCGGGTTTATTTCGTTTTGGCAATTTGATGAGTTCATTTATGTCGAACATTTTGCAATAGAGCCGACATATCGTGGGCATGGGGTTGGAGCAGAGGTGATAAAACTTTTTGTAGCATTGGACCCTCGGCCGATTGTTCTTGAGGTGGAGCCTATGTCAAGTTCGGAAATGGCCATGCGACGCATCAATTTTTATTTGAGATGTGGCTTTGACGCACACTACGATTATTCCTATGAGCAACCTCCCTATGCTCCGGAATTGCCTTCTGTTCCATTGATGTTGATGACTTATGGAAATAAAAATCTAAATCTCGATAAAACTACGGCTCAGATTCATCGATATGTCTATAAAAAAGAGTAACTTTGTGAATCTAAAATTCAAATACAATGCTACAGAAACTTTTTGGCCTAAATCCGAAAGAAACAACAGTGCGTACCGAGATTATGGCAGGAATCACCACATTTCTCACCATGGCCTATATCTTGGCTGTCAACCCAAACATTCTTAGTGAAACCGGCATGGACAAAGGTGCTTTGTTCACTACTACAGTTCTAATTTCAGGGTTTGTTACAATCTTAATGGGATTGTATGCAAAATTGCCTTTTGCGTTAGCCCCGGGAATGGGCCTTAATGCGTTTTTTGCCTATACGGTGTGTATGATTTTGGGCTATTCATGGCAATTTGCCTTGACCGCTGTGTTTATTGAAGGATTGTTGTTTATATTATTGACAGTCACTAATTTAAGAGAGAGAATAGTAGATTCCTTACCCGACACAATCAAAAATGCAATTAGTGCCGGTATTGGATTGTACATTGCATTTATTGGGCTTCAAAATGCTGGTATTGTTACAAATAGCGATGCGACACTCGTAAATTTAGGTGATATTACTCAAGGTCCGGCATTGTTGGGGATTATAGGGATTGTGCTCACATCAGTTCTTCTTGTTAGAAAGATCAA
Source organism: Muribaculaceae bacterium (assembly GCA_017505535.1). Classification (GTDB taxonomy): domain Bacteria; phylum Bacteroidota; class Bacteroidia; order Bacteroidales; family Muribaculaceae; genus RGIG4079. The sequence goes on along the minus strand of JAFVPD010000031.1, from coordinate 130,800 downwards.
GGGTGCTTTGCTAATCGGGATATTGGCTACAACGTTAATAGGAATCCCAATGGGAGTTACTCATTTTAATGGTGTATTTAGTACTCCACCTTCAATAGAGCCAATTTTCTGTAAGTTTGAGTGGCATAAGATTTTTACTGCTGATATGGTTCTCATTGTATTTACCCTATTGTTTGTTGATTTGTTTGATACAATAGGAACTTTAATTGGGGTTGCGACAAAGGCCGGAATGGTGAAAAATGGACGCATTCCTCGTCTCAAACAAGCGTTCCTTGTTGACGCTGTGGGTACAACTGCCGGAGCTGTAATGGGTACAAGTACAGTGACAACATTTGTGGAAAGTGCCTCGGGAGTAAATGAGGGCGGTAGAAGTGGGCTTACGGCCTTCACTGCTGGAGTTTGTTTCCTCTTGTCATTGTTCTTTGCGCCGTTCTTTTTATCAATCCATGCCGCAGCAACAGCGCCTGTGCTTGTTCTTGTCGGATTAATGATGATGACATCGGTACTTAAGATTGATTTTAATAATTACTTGGATTCAATACCTGCATTTATCTGTATCATATTTATGCCATTGGCGTATAGTATTTCAGATGGTATCGTACTTGGACATTTATGCTATGTAATCATTAATATCTTGAGTGGTAAATTTAAGCGAATAAAGATTAGCATGTATATATTGGCCGCATTTTTTGTGCTTAAATTTATAATGTAAACAATATTAAGATGAAAATCCTCTCAATGCGATTTTACGCTATTCTGATAACAGTTGTTGTGTTGTTAAGTTCTTGCAAGAGGGCTTCTCAGTATGACTCTCCCTCTATTGTAGTTGGAATTCCTCCTGTGAGTGCCATTGCCGAACGCATTGTAGGCGATAGCCTACAGGTGGTGTGTTTGTTGCCTAAGGGAGGGAATCCTGAGACCTACGAGCCTACGGTGTCACAAATTGCTCAAGTGGAGCAATCCGATGCATTCTTGTATGTGAATGAAACCGGCTTTGAGGCCGCTATTGCCCATCGCATTCATGATGGAGCAGGAGTCCCAGGAATTAATGTGTCAAAAGGAATTGAAATGCTGTATGGTACCCATGGCGATTGCCCGCATCACCATCATCATGGCGAAAGTTGCGACCATAGTCAAGAGGCTGACCCTCATGTGTGGAGTTCGGCCAAAAACGCCCGTATAATTGCTGCTAATATTTTGTCGGTATTGCAAGAAATAGACGGCGACAGAATGGATTATTATACAGCAAATTATAATCGACTGATTGCCGAAATCGACAGCCTTGACTCGCATTTGTCGCACATTCTTGCGCCTCACAAAGGTAAAGCATTTGTAGTGTGGCACCCATCGTTGGGCTACTTTGCTCGAGATTATGAATTGGAGCAAATTAGCATTGGTGGTATGGAAAATAAAGAAACGTCGGTCAAGCAACTTAAAGACCGCATTGAGGCTGCAACTAAACGAAACGTGAAAGTTTTTGTGATACAGCAAAATTACGATTCCCGACAGGCTCAGCTCCTAAATGAACATTTAGAGGCTCGCATAGTAGAAATTGATCCATTGAGTGCCGATTGGGCTCAACAATTAATAGACGTAGCAGATGCATTTGCCACAGAATAAAATGATAGAACTTGACCATGTGTGGATGCAGTGGGATAATCGCATTGCACTACAAGATGTTTCTTTGTCGATTGATGAAGGTGATTTCGTGGCCATTACCGGTCCTAATGGAGGCGGTAAAACTACATTATTACGGATTGTTTTGAAACTTTTGAAACCTACGCAGGGGAGAGTAATTTATAGAGAACAAGGGCGAGAAGTGAAAGATCTGGCTGTTGGCTACCTGCCTCAAAAAAATATGATCGACCAACGATTCCCAATCAGCGTTGAGGAGGTTATATCATCGGGGTTATTATCGCAGAAATTAGATAGGACGGAAGTTGCTAATCAAGTCGCAAAAATAATAGACATGGTAGGTCTAAAAGAACATGCTCATCGTCCCATCGGGAATCTGTCCGGAGGACAGTTGCAAAGAGCATTATTGGGACGAGCAATTATTTCTCAACCGAGAGTGTTGGTCTTAGACGAACCATTAAGTTATGTTGATAAGCGATTTGAGGGACGCATTTATGAGATCGTCTCACAGTTGTCACGCAATACAACAATATTACTCGTGTCTCACGAAATGTCTAAAATCTCAACAATGGCCAATCGCCATATTATCATCGACAAACAACTTCACGAATGCTCGGCATCTCATCATTACATAACAACCGAGTGTGAATAACACTGCCCCCATTAATCTATTTATGTAATAATCGTTCACTTGTATAGATAGCCAAAATAAATGAGCCGTCCGAAAAGGACGGCTCATTTGTTTATTGATTAATCAAAAGGATATTAGCGAATATATTCTTTTGTTACTTTGTTGCCACGTTTAACGATGTAGAGACCATTTTCGGGATTTGCAATTTTTACGCCTTGGAGGTTGTAGTATTCAGCCGGAGCATCTACGTCCTCAGCCGGAGCAATTTCGATTTCTTCAACAGCTACGGTTGATTTAGGCTCAACAGCAAATGTGTATTTCTCAGCAACGCAACCGGCAACGAAGTGGTAAATAGCTACCGAGTAGTCGTTGATGGGTACTGCGATGATGCTACCGAATCCTTGTCCGATTCCTGTTTTAATGTTTTCGGCTGCGTAGGCTTCTATTTCGCCATCTTGGTTGAAGATGGCCCATGCTGTGCTTCGGTTTGTTGTTGTACCGTCGGTGCTTAGAGGCATAATGTAGTATGACATATCATAAAGTTTGAACCAGTCAAATCCCTCGCTTGAAGCATTTTTAGCTGTGTATCCTTCGGGAGTGGTTGCTGTGAAATCATATTGAGCCTCCATAGCGGTATTGTCGGAATTCCATGCAAATACATTGGTGGGGTTGGTGCGCTTGCGCATGATGAATGAGTTTGTCAAGTCAGAGTCGTTGTCCATGAGTGCATCGATTTCTGCGACAGTGGCAAGTGCCGGTTGTGCAAGAGTTGATGTATCAAATGTGAGACCTGAATTGCTTGAAACTTGAGTATAGTTACTATCAATTGCACCGTTCGCAATCTTGACAACGAGTACAGAATTTGCAGTGTTTGGTGCAATAAATGCATATGCACCTTCGCTTGAAAGCATGTTACCACGAATGCGACCAATTTGGTCAACACGAAGAGAGGTGTAGTCTTCAATGGTTGAAAGATCGAGTTTGTAAGATGATTTCAAATCGGCTGAGATGATCATGAAGTTGCTACCCGAAGTTGCAGCAGACCAACCGGTGTGAACAAGAATGTTACCAGCATCGTCGCAACCGATAGCAGGACCCATTGATGTTGCAGCCCAATGTGTGCTCAATGCAGCTGAACAGTCGTAATAATCTGATTGCCCTGTTTCAGAGAGCTCGATGAGTTTAAGGTTGCCTTTATCAACTGCGATGAGTTTGCCATTTGATACTGCAGCGAAACGAATGTCACCACCGCTGGTAGATCCTGGTACGGTTGTGTTTTGCCATACTTTTGTGAGTCCGACAGCAATAGCTGATTGGGCTTTGCCTTCCAATTGTACTGTTTGTGTAGTAGCGCCTTCTGATTTCAACGTGATAGTTGCAGAGTGAGTTCCTACTGTTGTTGGAGCATAAGTAACAGTGATTTGACCACCTGTTGCACCAAGAGAAGTCTTGTCAATTGAGAATGAAGGATCGCCTGAGAGGGTAGCAGTGATGTTACCAGTGAGTAATGATCCTGTTACGGTGATTTCTTCTGAAATTGTTTCGTTTGCGGTTGTTGTTAATGAGAGCGATGAAGGAGTTGCGCTGATTGAAGGGATTTCTTCGGCCGTACCATGTATATAATATGCGATACCTTGCATGCAGCAATTAACCCACAATTCAACGCCTGAAGAACCATTTACATTAACTTCAATTCCTGTGCTTAATGTTGTGTTGCGAGTAGATCCAAGACCATCGGCAGGATATTCGCCTACGTTGATGGCTTTGTCCCAACCATTAGATGCATCAATGAGTACAGCGCGACAAGCTGTTAAAGTAGAAGATCCTGTTGCATAAGTTGTTGCAAAAGCATATTGTTTGCCTTTGAATGTGAAGGGGTAGAAGTCGTTACCATCGATAATGCCGTTGAGCACATCAGAGTCAAGAGTGAGTTCAACTGTACCGGAAGAGGAAACCAAAGTGGGATATATGCCACGGCCAACAAGCCAATATTTACCATCTCCATTAGGAACAATGCGAGGAGAAGTAGTGGCATCAATATCGCTTACGGTGATAGTGGTTGGAATTGATGAAGCTACGCCATTTGTTACAGCGTATTTAACAATTGTACCACCCGAAAGGAATAAAATAGCTCCATTTGTGAGTGAGCCTTCAAAAGTCATACAGTCGCCCAAACGAGTACATCCGCCGAGCTGGGTAGTGTTGAGAATTTCACGAGGAGCAGAGTCGTCAGTGTCCCACACATATGCTTTAGCGAGTAGCGCAGAGGCGGTTGATAGGTTTGTCGCAACCAATTTACCGTCAACAACTTCAGCATCCATGAGTGTAAATGTGCCACCACTTATGCCTGTGGTGTCGAGGTCTTTAATTTTTGTGCCTGTTTGTGCGTCAATGACTGTGATTGTGCCTGCTGAGGCATTAACAGTATAAAGTTTGCCGTTGCCAAATGCGATGTTACGGATAGCGGTGAAGTCGCTGGCCCAATTAGTGCCTGAAGGAGTTTTGCCACTCAATTCACTATAGTTCCACACTTCGTTGAATTTGATGGCACATTTACCTGTAACAGCAATGGTAGTTGATACTTCTTTGCCGGCTTTGGTTGTGCCTTTGAGAGTGATAGTGCCTGTAGAAACGCCTTCGGCGGAGGGCTTGAATGTTACGCGCACTTTACCGCTGAGAGAACCTGATGAAACCGTTGTGTTGTTTGTGACAGTAAATGCCGAGTTACTTGACGAAACGCTGATGGCCCCACCCATATTAGACCCTGAAACAGTGATGTCGGCATATACTGATTCTCCTACGCCTGCTGTTAGAGTGACTTCGTTTTTATCTGTCTTAATGCCACCAATCATTGTTGTTGGGGTTGATAATGTTGGTAGTTCTTCGGGATCAAGATAGTCGGTAGTGATGAAGTCACAACCATAGTTGCCATATGTTTTATAATCACTTGTAGAGTTGATTGACCAAGCGTTTACCAGTAAACCTTCATCGTGATAGGCTTGTACACCCGCTTTAGTGATACCACTACCTATGCCCGGACCAATGTGAGCTTTGTTGGAGATACACCAAGAACGGCTACTTTCAAATGCTGTGTCGTAGCAAAGATACATGATTTCCATGTCGGGATAATTGGTCTTAACATATTGCAAACATTTTTGCATAGAAGTGAAGATGTAACAGTTGTTACGGAACCCTTTTTCCTCTACTATTTTAACCAGAGCAGGAATGTTTGAGCAGTCGTTAGAGTTAATGCCGGTAGCCCATTTAAATTCAATAACAGGTGCTACTCCATATTCTTTACAAATGTCAAGATACTCTTCAAGGGTGCAAATATAACCGGTATAGGTAACGCCACCACGAGTTTGAGTGAGTTTTTGTGACTTGAGATAAGATAGAGTGTTAGACGCGATAGATGGTTCGCTTGACGCCTTTGTCAGGTTGTCGTCGTGCCAACACACAAATTTTCCATCTTTTGTTACTTTGATGTCTGTTTCAAGGTAGTCATAGCCCTTTTTAGCTCCATTGATAAAAGCTTCTTCGGTATTTTCAACACCCCAATAACTCCCACGATGCCCTACTAAGTAGGGTTGAGCTGTAGCTAACAACACTGTTGCTACAGTAAACAATAACGTAATTAATCGTTTCATGTAATACAGTTTTAGAATTTAAAGTTTGGTTTAACATGATATATCCCCCAAAGTTATATAATGTAAGAGAAAAATACAAATTTGAGATGTTAAAAAACATTTGAGGCTAAAAATATCACAAAATGTTACGAAACAGCTATGAATAATAATGAGATAGATGGCAGTTTTGATTATATGAAAAAAGAAAATGCAAATATTTTGCAGAAATATTGCAAGAGAAAAAAATAATGCGTAACTTTGCATCGCAAAAGTCGGAAGACATGCATTCGGGGCGTAGCGCAGTCCGGTTAGCGCACCTGCTTTGGGAGCAGGGGGTCGAAGGTTCGAATCCTTTCACCCCGACAAAAAGAGTTGAGCAATCAACTCTTTTTTTTGTTTTAACACCATATTTTTATTGATGGAAATTTGATTAGTTGAAATAAGTTGATTAATTTTGCAACAATGATTACTATATGCGAACATATCGAATACCTCTTGCGCAATCATGATTGTGTGATTGTGCCTGGTTGGGGTGCATTTATAGCTCAGTATCAGCCGGCATCGTTTACCGAAAATGGACAGATGTTGCCACCTTCGCGATTAATCGGTTTCAATGCCTCAATATCACATCAAGATGGGTTGTTAGCATCATCGGTGATGCGTCGTGAAAAAATCAGCTATGATGCCGCTTCAAATAAAATTTCAACAGAGGTAAATGCTTTGCGTCACCAGTTTGATGAAGATGGAGAGTTGGCATTGGGTCGCATAGGTATATTTTTGAAATCATCTGATGGATCAGTTGTATTTGAGCCAACATTGTCAACATCAATAATGGGCGAATTTATGTCGTTGTTGCCTGTTGAGTTGGAACAACCAAAGCAAGTAGAGCCTGAAGTAGAAATCATAAAACGTAAAGATGTGATTTACGTTCCGGTGAGTCGTAGCTTGTTCCGTATTGCTGCATCATTGTTGCTATTGATATTGCTTGGAATAACTCTATCAACCCCGGTAGTGTTGGACGATAATGCTAGCTATGCATCAATTTCAACACCTAAGATTACGGCACCCACAAAGGTGAACCCGATATCGGAACCTGCAGCTGATGCTGAATTATTCATTGCTATGCCATGCGACCCCGAAGCTGTGGCCATAGCCGATACGGTATCGGTTAAAGAATATGTAGCAAGTGTTGATCCCACAAGTAAATCATGGCGATGTGAAGAAAACGATGCCTATTGTTTGATTGTTGCGTCGCTTGCATCGCGTGAACTTGCCGAAGAGTATATCTTAGAACGCAATGAATCCTCATTGAAAATCCTTGAATCAAGCGGAAAATTTAGAATTTATGCCGCAACAGGAGCTACTGCAACACAAGCTCTCGAACCAACGAAAAATGACACATTCAGAAGCAAATATCCTGCCGCTTGGGTGTGCCGTAGATAAATAGTCATATAATTTTTCAAAACAATATTTTATGGAAAATCTTCATGAATTGCTGGTCAACCGACGCAGCATACGTCGTTATACAACACAAGAAGTAAATGCCGATGATGTGCGACTTATACTTGAGGCCGCCCTCATGGCTCCCACATCAAAAAGCTCTCGCCCATGGCAGTTTATTGTCGTTGACGATAAAGAAATGTTGGAACGATTGAGTCAATGTAAACCTGCCGGAGCAGCTCCTATTGCCAAAGCGGCTTTTGCTGTGGTTGTGGCAGTTGACCCAACGTTGACCGATCCATGGGTAGAAGATGGCTCTATTGCTGCAGCATATATGCAGTTGCAAGCTGCCGACTTGGGCATCGGCTCTTGTTGGATTCAAGTGAGAGGACGATTTATGGCCGATGGAATTACTCCGGCTGAAGAGCATATCCAAGAGTTGTTGCAAATGCCTGATACATTGCCGGTGTTGTGTGTGATGACATTTGGATACAAAGATGAAGAACGCCGTCCTTGTGATACTTCCAAATTGCTTTGGGAAAAAGTACACATTGGTACATGGAAAGATGTGGAATAAATAGGCGAGTGGTGATGATTGGTGCGGGCAATGTTGCCACGCATCTGTCAAAATCTCTTTCAGCGTATTATCATGTGACTCAAGTATATAGCCGCACGATTGAAAATGCTCGGCGTTTATCGATGCAACTTCCCAACTGTGTAGCTATAGACTCTTTTGATGATATTGACCCGAATGCTGATATTTATATAGTTTCGGTACATGACGATGCTATATCTATGGTTGCCGATAAACTTGCTGGAAAATGTGGCGATGCGTTGTGGATGCACACTTCAGGCTCGGTTGCTGCGAAAGTTTTTGAAGGTAAGGCCGGTAGGTATGGTGTGTTGTATCCGTTGCAAACTTTTTCTCGAGACGTGCCGGTTGATGTTTCGTCTGTACCTTTTTTTATAGAAGGGAATACCCCGGAGTCGTTATCTGAAATACGAGGCATAGCGCAAAATTTATCATCGGAGGTGCGTGAGGCCGATAGTGAGAGCCGCCGTCTCATTCATGTGGCTGCGGTATTGGCATGTAATTTCACCAATCATTTGTGGGCATTGGCCGAAGATGTTCTCTCTGAAAAGAATATCCCTTTGAGCGTACTATTCCCGCTGATGCAAGTGACCCTCAACAAGGCCGAGAATCTGTCTCCTCATGATGCTCAAACCGGTCCGGCGCGTAGAGGTGATAAACAGACGATTCAGAGTCATTTGGCTATGCTGAAACCCGATGTGGCAGAGATATATAAGATTTTGTCACAAAGTATAATGAATAGATATATAAAACTTGGTGATGAGTAGAATAAATTACGATCTACGTTTAATAAAGGCCATTGCGTTTGATGTTGATGGGGTTTTGTCGCCTTCAACGATACCTTTATCGCACGATGGAATCCCAATGCGTATGGTGAACATAAAAGATGGATATGCATTGCAACTTGCAGTGAAACAAGGGTATAAGATTGCTATAATTACAGGGGCTGATAGCGAGGCCGTGAGAGTGAGGTTTGCAAATCTTGGGATTGAGGATATATATTTGAGAGCATCGGTTAAAGTGCCAATTTTGAAAGAGTGGATGGCTCTTCACAATTTGCACCCCGATGAGGTCGCATATGTAGGTGATGATATTCCTGATTTTGAGGCAATGAAAATGGTGGGATTGTCGGTAGCTCCGGCCGATGCGGCTGATGATGTAAAGGAGATTTCGACATATATCTCGCCGGTCAATGGTGGATATGGAGTCGCAAGAGATTTGCTTGAACAGATTATGAGAGTGCGTGGCGATTGGATGTCAACTGCAAATGCTTTTGGTTGGTAATGGGTGTGTTAGAGAATTTGAGAAGTTATAAAATATTACTTGCGAGTGCTTCTCCTCGCCGACGTGAATTATTGTCACGATTAGCTATCGATTTTGAGGTTGCTCCGGGCCGTGAAGTAGATGAATCTTATCCCGAAGACTTGCCCGTTGAACAGGTGGCTCAATACCTTTCAAAAAAGAAAGCCGATGCCTATCGAAAAGACTTGGCCCAAGATGAATTGTTGATAACTGCCGATACTGTGGTGATAAATCAAGGAAAAGTTTTGGGAAAACCATTAAATCCGGCTGAGGCGTCAGATATGTTGAGGGCGCTATCGGGACATTGTCATCATGTAATTACAGGAGTGTCAATCAGTTCTATCGACCGACAAGTGTCGTTTTCAGTGGAGACGGAGGTTGAGTTTGCAGTGATAGAAAATGATGAAATTGAATTCTATGTAAACCAATTTAAACCTATGGATAAAGCCGGAGCCTATGGTATTCAAGAATGGATTGGTTGCATGGGGGTGAGAGCAATAAATGGAAGTTTCTATAATGTAATGGGCCTTCCACTACACCGACTTTATACTGAGTTGAAGAATTGGTAGATGGTTATCATGGTTGGGGGGTAGCCTCAAACGTGATGCTGAAATTATTGTTGGGCGGAACAAGATTGATTGTTCCTTCCGCAAGTCTATGGTCGTAAATGACGGGTGTAGGGAGATTGGTTTGTGAATTTTTGAATTCCACTTTCATCTTGCCGAGGCTTCCTGGCGCAAGAAATCTATTGCTGAGGTGCCATGCAACAATGCCCATAGTTGTACGCAAGTTTACCTCAAGGCATGGTGCAAGGCATGGTTGGTTGTTCGAGTCTCGATAAATGAGCATATCAACACCCAAAAATCCTGTGTAATGAGGGGTAATAAATTCGGTTAATATTTCAGATAAGACGCTTGAAGTAATGTCAAGGTGTTTCGGATCAATCATCGTGGAGAGTTGGCGTTTTATCTCGCTATCAGGAGCAACGATGTTCCCGCTATATGCGCCTATGTGTTCAGTGAAAAATGATGAATATCCTATAAATGAAACATTTTGTCCGTTGCTATAAAACAGCATCGCAAAATCTTGTATCTTATTAAGCGCAACTTCACACATTACAGAGCCTTGTCGGCGTATGATGCCGTTGGCTCGACGCATTAATTCGTCTGATGAAAGCATAGAAGCATCAAAAACTCCACGTCCGCTACTTGACCATGGCGATTTGATAAAGCAGCCTTTGTGGGTGTTGCGATAGCTGACGACTTCGTCGGGCGAGAGTGCTTCAATGGGTAGTGGGGGAATTGAAAAGGGGAGACGTTGCTGAAGTTGCTGCATCACCAAGAGTGATGTGTGACGATGACTCAGTCGGCGTAGTTTGTTTAATTTGTCATCATTATATAAAATAGAATCTGAAACACCGGCTTTAATCAGCTGACGGCGAGCATCGTGCGACCAACCCCATGGGCAAGCTTCTGTAAGGTTGGATTTGTTGCTGTTGTTGAATATTTCGATGTTGAGATTAAATTGCTGAGACACGTGCCTCAGCCATTGGGCATCAGCGTTTGGAGCAATGATATAATCACCATCAGTGGCATACCACATGGGTAGCATCTCGCCTGCATTGTGCAATGCTACGGCATTGGGTGGGGCTGTATAATTGCTTGAGCCTTGTGCAAGAGCAAGATCGTTTTCGGGATTGAAAAGGTGAACGCGAGCCACTGCTGTGGATGAAAATTAGGCGTTATTGAATGTAGGCTGTAACGATTTCAAGGTCGTCGCTGTGAGGAATGATATCAACCCAGCGAGTATTTGCCGGAATGAGTAGTGTTTCACCTTGACGCAACGACGTTTCATTACCAAAACTGTCGGTGATAGCACCATGTCCACGTGTTGCAATTATGATGCGGAATGAGTTGTAGCGCGACACTTGAAGACGGAATCGGCAGTCGATGCTTAATAATGTGGCAGTGAAAAACGGACATTCTTTAAGCACTATTTCACGATTGACAATAGGGTCAATGTGGCGCATATAGTCTTCGTGTACTCTGAAATCGATTGCATCAAGTGCGAGATCAATGTGCAATTCACGTTTACGGCCATTTAAATCGGTGCGGTTGTAGTCATAAACGCGATAGGTTATATCTGACGTTTGTTGTATTTCGAGAATGAGATTTCCGGCTCCGATGCTGTGAATGCGCCCGGCAGGCAAGTAAAACAAATCACCTCGATTTGGGGTAAACTTGGCCAACACGTCGCTAAACGTGTTATTCTCAATGTGCTTTTGTAATTGTTCGGGAGTTGTGCTTGCTTGAAGACCTGAATATATGTAAGCTCCGGGCTCCGGGTCAAGTGTGTACCAAAGTTCGGTTTTACCCCAACAACCATGGCGCTCGCGTGCTAAAGTGTCGTCGGGGTGCACTTGGATTGAAAGGTCTTTGCTTGCGTCGATAAATTTAATGAGCAACGGGAATGTATTACCATAAATGCGGTGTACTTTTCTTCCGAGCAATTCTCCTCCAAAATTTGCGATGAGTTCTTCAATTGTCATTCCGGCATATTTGCCTTCCGATACAACCGAAACAAACCCATCAAGTCCCGATATTTCCCAACTTTCACCCACCGGTTCATTGAGTGGAGGCACGCCTTTAAATGAGGCAATGCGACTGCCGCCCCACAATACGGTTTTGAAATATGGTTTAAATCTCAGAGGTCCTAAGTTGCTCATTTCTATGCGTTAAAATATTTTTATGCCAATTTTCGGCGCACGGAATGACAAAATTAATATAAATTTCTCATTCACGAAAGCCTTTTGCGCATAAAACCAATATTGTCCTAGATAAAATTTAGAATTTAGATTTGCTGTTGGACTCTATCCCCGCCACCTCAGCGAAACAGAAAGATTAAAAAATTTTGGAACAAATAACATTTTAACTAACTTTGCAATGTCCTACGCCGATTGTTTTCATCAAAATGAAAACGGGAGGGTGGGACAAGACATATAAAAAAGGCGTTTATTGACGCTTTGGTTTTGACATTCTGAAATCGTAGGAAAATTTCAAATTGCAAGTTCAGAACCAAGCAACGATGAATGCCCCGTGGGTATGTTATATACAGCCCTTCCTATGTCTTGTTGTCATTGGTGTATCTCTACGCCAATGACAACCATAGGCATAGAATAGTGGTTATACATATCGGCGTGGGGCTTATGCGTTGCTCGTTTCGACAGGTAGGGCAATGCGAAGGCCTCAGATCGTGAAGCGAGCGACAGTGCAGGGCTTCACGCTTTTTTTGTGTCTTGACCTAATCATTTGATACTAACCCGCGGATTTTGTAGCCCTAACCGCTAAAACATATAGGGCTATGTCTGTTTTAAAATCAGATACCACTCAAATAAAATCTAAAGAGCGTGTAGCCGAACGAGGCGAGGTCTTCACTGCCGAGCGTGAGGTAAACGCTATGTGCGACCTTGTTGCGAATGAATGTCTGCGGCCGGACTCCCGTTTCTTGGAACCGGCTTGCGGTGATGGCAATTTCTTGGCTGTTATTCTCAAACGCAAACTTGCCGAACTCCGCAGGAAATACAAGAAAAGCCCACGCGACTACGAAAAACAAGCCATTGTCGCTATTGGAAGCCTTTACGGTGTGGATATAATGAACGACAATGTATTTGTTTGTCGTGAACGTCTTTACAAAATCTGGAACGAGGAATATTCCGACCATTGTAAAAACGAGGCATCGGATGAAACACGCGAAGCTGCCAAGTTCATCATCAGCCGAAATATTATCAATGGTAATGCACTTACATTGATGTGTGTTGATGCTGAGGGCAAAGACACCTCTGCGCCCATTGTCTTTTCCGAATGGACGCTAATTGGTGGCTCTCAAATGCAGCGTTCCGACTATACGTTGTCCGACCTTCTTCTCTATAACGATAATAGCGAAGGTAATCTCTTTGCTCTTACAGAAGAGCAAAAGGAGGAGGGCGGCATATTCCTCCGCAGATATATTACACATTATAAGAAGGTACAGGATTATGGAGAATAGTTTGTTCAAAAGCGTCTATAATCCCGACGTGCTTTCGTGCATTGCCAATCTTAGCAATGATGAGGTATTTACTCCTCCTGAATTGGCAAACAAGATTATTGATATGCTCCCACAGGAGTTGTTCAAGAACCCCGATACCACTTTTCTAGACCCTTGTTGCAAGAGTGGCGTTTTTCTGCGTGAGATTGCCAAACGACTTATCAAAGGACTTGAACAGCAGATACCCGACCTTGAGAAGCGTATAGAGCATATCTTTTCCAAGCAACTCTTTGGTATTGCCATTACCGAACTGACAAGCCTGCTTTCTCGCCGAAGTGTCTATTGCAGCAAGTTCCCAAGTAGTGAGTTTTCGGCATATCAGTTTCCCGAAGACAAACCGCAAGGAAATATCATCTACCAACGCATCAAGCATACTTGGAAAGATGGCAAATGTATCTATTGCGGTGCTTCGCAGAGCGAATATGATCGTGGGGCAGAACTTGAAACCCACGCTTATCAGTTTATCCATAATTTAGATGTAAAGAAAGTATTCAATATGAAATTCGATGTGATTATAGGCAACCCACCATATCAAATGAGTGATGGAGGAGATACGGAAGATAGACAAAGAGGTGGAGCTATACCTTTGTATCATAGATTTATTCAACAGGCAAAAAAACTAACTCCTCGTTATTTAACGATGATTGTACCTTCTCGTTGGTTTGCAGGAGGTCGAGGTCTTGATGATTTTAGAGATGAGATGCTACATGACGAAAGGATACGCACCATTGTTGATTTCCCAATTTCTTCAGAATGTTTCCCTGGTGTAGAAATTAAAGGAGGTGTATGTTATTTTCTGTGGGATAGAGATCGTAAGGGGGATTGCGAAATTAGGACCATGAGAAATAATGAAGTATCAACAATGCGGAGACCTTTGCTTGAGAAGGGCTGTGATACATTTATTAGATATAATGATGCTATTTCAATATTAAGAAAAGTTCAAGCATTCAAAGAACCGACTATGAATACTCAGATTAGTTCTCAAAAACCTTTTGGCTTTAGAACTTTTGTAAAAGGAAAAGAAAAACCATTTGTTGGAGCTGTAAAGCTGTATGCAAACAAAACCGAGGGTTATGTAGATAGAGCCGAGATAACTCAAAATATTTCTTGGGTAGATGAATATAAGATATATATAACTCGTGCGTATGGTGCAGGCGAAGATTTCCCACATCAGATATTAAACAAACCTTTCTTGGGTGAACCGAATACATGTTGTACTGAAACCTATATGGTAATAGGACCTTATGCCAATAAAAAGAGAAGTGAAAATGTGCTCTCATATATCAAGACTCGATTTTTTCGATTTATGGTATTATTGAAGAAGAACACCCAAGATGCACCTGCAAGAGTTTATTCCTTTGTCCCTATTCAAGATTTTACAGAAGAGTGGACTGATGAAAAACTGTACGCTAAATATGGCTTAACAGATGATGAGATATCTTTTATTGAATCAATGATACGCCCAATGGAGTAATATTATGGAACACAACTATTTTCCTCAACGACCTACCGTTACTCCAACGATATATGCCTATCGTTTGATTGGGGTAGATTCCCACAAAGGTTATCTAAAGTTAGGTTACACCGACCGCACAGCCAAAGAACGCATAGACGAGCAACTGCACACAAGCAAAGTGCAGTATGAGATTGTATTGGTAGAGTCGGCTATGAGCAACGACGGCTCTTGCTTTACCGACAAGGATGTTCATCGATTGCTTGAACGCAAAGGTTGTAAACGCCTTAACCCGCTTGACAAGACTGATGAATGGTTCCGTTGCTCGGTGCCTGATATCATGGCTGCAATCTTGTCGCTCCGCACAGGCGTGGCAATCGAAGAGAATAGAACGCAAAACTTTACCATGCGCCCCGAGCAGTTCCGTGCAGTGGAGCAGACAAAAACTTATTTTGAGCAAGCACTGAAAGACGAGCCTAATCGTATCCCCAAATTTCTTTGGAACGCAAAAATGCGTTTCGGAAAGACCTTTGCTTCGTATCAGTTGGCAAAGAAGATGGGCTTGTCGCGTATATTGATTCTTACCTTCAAACCCGCAGTTGAATCGGCTTGGCGTGAAGACCTTGTTTCACACATCGATTTTGAGGGTTGGCAATATATCTCCAACAAGGACGCACGCAACAACAATCTGAATATCGACCAAGAGTTCCACAGAGCGGACAAATCAAAGCCCATAGTTGTGTTCGGTTCGTTCCAAGACCTGCTGGGCACAAACGAGAGTGGCGGCATTAAAACCAAGAATGAGTTTATACACGCTACTAATTGGGATTTGGTAATCTTCGATGAATATCACTTCGGTGCTTGGAAAGAGCGTGCAAAGGAGCTATTTGAGAAAGAAGACGAGGAAAGTGCCGTAGATTTTGACGCCGAAAAGTACAAGAAAGACGAGGCAAACAACGCCATTAACGAATCGTGGTTGCCAATCTCTACACGATATTATCTCTTTTTGTCGGGAACACCGTTCAGAGCTATAAACAATGGGGAGTTTATCGAGGAGCAGATTTTCAACTGGACTTATAGTGATGAACAACGAGCAAAAGCAGAGTGGAAAGGGAGCGGTAATCCGTATCTTGCCTTGCCACGAATGGTTATGCTTACCTATCGTATGCCCGATGAGATACAAGAGGTGGCCAAACAAGGCGAATTTGATGAATTCGACCTTAACCTATTCTTTGCAGCAGAGGGCAAAGGCGAGAATGCCCGTTTCAAATATGAGAATGAGGTACAGAAATGGCTCGACCTTATTCGTGGCGGTTATCTACCTGCAAGCGTTGATGACCTCAAACTCGGACATGACAAGCGACCGCCAATGCCATTCAGCGATACACGTTTACTCAATGTGCTTTCGCACACATTATGGTTCTTGCCTAATGTAGCATCGTGCTTTGCAATGGCTAATCTGCTTGCACAAAGACAGAACAAATTCTATCACGACTACAAGGTAGTAGTTTGTGCCGGAACAGCAGCAGGTATCGGTCTTGATGCTCTGCACCCTGTGCAAGCCAATATGGGCGATCCGTTGGAAACAAAGACCATTACACTTACTTGCGGTAAGTTGACAACGGGTGTAACAGTTAAACCTTGGACTGGTATATTTATGCTCCGTAATTTGAAAAGCCCTGAAACCTATTTTCAGGCTGCGTTCCGAGTGCAGAGTCCTTGGGAGGTAAAGAACGAAGAGGGAAGCAAAACCATAATGAAGAATGAGTGCTATGTATTCGACTTTGCGCTTGACAGAGCCTTGCGACAAATATCGGATTACAGTTGCCGCTTGGATATAAACGAAAGCAATCCCGAAGCGAAGGTAGGCGAATTTATCAAGTTCTTGCCCGTACTTGCTTACGACGGCAGCAGCATGAAAGAGGTCGATGCACAGGACATTCTTGACATTGCACTTGCAGGAACATCGGCAACACTGCTCGCAAAGCGTTGGGAATCTGCTCTGCTTGTGAATGTAGATAACGACACGCTGAAACGCTTGCTTGCAAGCCCCGAAGCGATGCGGGCTTTGATGAACATCGAGGGCTTCCGCAACCTCAACAGCGACCTTACTACCATTATCAATAAATCAGAAGCTGTCAAGAAGGCAAAGAAAGAGAACCCCGACCCGACACCAAAAGAGAAAAAAGAAATCTCTGCTGAGGAAAAGGAGATGAAGAGCAAACGCAAACAGATTCAGGAGAAACTGATAAAATTTGCTACCCGAATACCTGTATTTATGTACTTGACCGACTATCGTGAACGATGCCTGAAAGATGTTATCTCGCAGTTGGAGCCGGGACTATTCAAAAAGGTTACGGGCTTGAGTGTCGAGGACTTCAATATGCTTTGCTCGTTGGGCGTATTCAACGCACCGCTGATGAATGATGCTATCTTCAAGTTCAAACGCTACGAGGATGCGAGCCTAACATATACCGGCATTGACAAACATACCAACGAAGAGGTCGGCGGCTGGGACACCACAATCCGCAAAACTCAATATGAGAAACTGTTCTATAATCAACAATCCTCAATGAGTGAGGTTGATTATAGTGCATATTCGAGAAGTAGCGAAACAACTGAGGATAAGCGTGCAGAACAGCCACAACATAAGCCTGTCGTTCAACCACAGCCGGCAATAGCCATAACTGTTGAGCCCGTTTCGCAAGAGAAACAAGCTGTGCAAGATCTTGAAACAAAATTAGAATCAATCGGAGTTGATAGTAACGTCATACACAAGAAATTCGGCAAAGGAATGGTTGTTAAAATCAACAAGAACGAAAAGTTTATCCACATCAAATTCACCCTCGGCGAAAAGAAATTCATCTTCCCCGATGCGTTCCTAATGGGGTTCTTGGAGGTAGAGTAATATTATTAGAACCTTTATAACGGAATAGTCTGCGACCTCGCAGGCTATTCCGTTATCTCATTTTTGACATTATCTCATATACTAATGCCTTAAAAATATTCACATCATTATAATCGCGAAAAGAAAAACGACAACGAGACTGATTCCGGAGGGAGCAGTCTCGTTGTTGATTGTGAGAGGGTAGTGGCTTATTTCTTTTCTGAAAGTTTTTCGTCGATGAGTTGTTTGAGGTCTTCGCCGCGCACGTCGCGAGCAATGATCATGCCTTGTGGATCAACAACAACGATGCATGGAATGCCTGAAATGCCGTAAAGGTCGGTTGGAAGGTTTTGGCCGTTGATGATGTGTTTCCATGTGAGTTTCTTGTCGTCGATTGCTTTTAATGAGTTCGCGGGTTCGTCCCACACAGCAACCCCAACGATTTCAAGGCCTTTCCCGCCCCATTTTTTGTAGATTTCTTTGAGTGTTTCGGCTTCTCTCATACAAGGACCGCACCAGCTTGCCCAGAAGTCAACGATAGCATAGTCGCCTTTGCCAACATAGTCGCTTAGACGTTGAGTGTTGCCTTCGTGAGTGATTTCAAAGTCGGTGAATTGATTGCCGGCCGAAGTGGCTAATTTGCGTTTAGCTGCGTCAACCAATTTTGTCACGCGTTTGTATTGAAGTAGGGTAGAGTCGGCAGCAAGAGCAGAGTCGAGTTGAGCGCCATCAAATTGATAAGCTTTTTGAAGGAATAGATAGTATCCGATGGGGTTTCCTTGGTTTTGTGCTGCGGTAGCTTCTTCCAATGCAGTATATTCGTTTTGAATAGTTTCCAATTGAGCGAGCAATGTAGTGTCATTTTTTGCTTTAGCGGCAACGATCATATATTCTTTGCGCAATGAGTCGCTGGCATTGTTGAACGCTTCAAAAGCATCGTTAAGAGGTGCACCGGCAGCAGTGCCTAAACTGTCGATTGAGATGTTTCCTGCTTCAAGAACAAATGTAGCTTTGGGCTTGCCATTGATTACGAGGCGAGCAATGCGTGCTGCATCGATTGTGCCATTGAAAACTGCTTTTCCGTCAACGATTGTTGTGCTGTCGAGCTTCACGTCTTTATCGTCGTAGTCCATGAGGTAGGCTGTGAGGCCATTGTTTTCGGCGGTGGCATTGTACTCTACGTTATAGTCGGTAGAGGGTGCTTGAGAGCAGGCTGTCATGACGAGTGCAACGCCTGCTGCATAGAGAAGATTCTTTTTCATGTTATAATCTGAATTTAATTAAATGTTGTTATTTATTTGACAAATTTACGCAGAAAAATTCGCATTATTGATAAATTGTGGTGATAAACTTTTGAGAATGGATAAAAATGAGTATTTTTGCTTTTAGTAATCTGCCTCAGTAGGGGCAAAAAAATTATTACCATGAGTATTCGTAGTTTGAATAAATTATTTCAAGATTCCATTTGTAAGAATTGGGATCGTCCGGCGTTGACCGATTTTAATGGCTCAACGTTTCAGTATAAAGATGTAGCACGCAAGATAGCTAAACTCCATTTATTGTTTAAACACACCGGCGTAGTGCCTGGTGACAAGATAGCATTGTGTGGTCGCAATTCTTCGCAATGGGCAGTAGCTTTTTTAGCAACTGTGACCTATGGAGCTGTAGCAGTGCCCATTTTGCATGAGTTTAAAGCCGACAATATTCATCACTTAGTGTCACATAGCGATGCTAAAATATTGTTTGTCGATGGAAGTATATGGGAAAATCTCGATCCATCATTGATGCCAAATCTTGAGGGTGTGTTACACATTAAAGATTTTGCCCAATTTCTATCACGCAATGCCGAGTTTGCCGATGCGCGTGCTCACTTGAATGAGTATTTTGGCCGTCAATATCCCGAGCGTTTCACTGCTGATGATGTGTCATATCACAAAGATGAATTTGATGAATTGGCATTGATTAACTATACGTCGGGCTCAACCGGTTTTTCAAAGGGTGTGATGCTTTCCTATGGTAACATTTGGTCAAATGTGAAATTCTGTATGGACCATTTGCCTTATCCAAGTCCCGGTGATGGAATGGTGTGTATGTTGCCCTTGGCCCACATGTATGGATTGGCAATAGAACTCCTACACACGTTTGTGAAAGGTTGTCACATTCATTTCCTCACTCGAGTGCCGTCTCCCAAAGTGATAATGGACGCATTTGCACAGGTAAAACCAAAGATGATTATTTCGGTGCCTTTGATTCTTGAAAAAATCATTAAGACAAAGGTGTTCCCGTTGCTTGAAAAACCATTGATGAAGATGCTCATGAGAGTGCCTTTGGTTGATGACCATTTGTTGGGCAAGATAAAAGAAAAATTGTATGAAACATTTGGTGGCAATCTCGAGCAGATAATCATTGGAGGTGCGGCGCTAAATAAAGATGTGGAAGCATTCTTGCGCCGAATCGGATTTAAATATACTGTCGGATATGGAATGACCGAGTGTGCTCCGCTCATCGCCTATGCTCCTTGGAATGAAAATCAGGTAGGGTCATGCGGAAAGGTTGTTGACCGAATGGAGTCATTTATTGATTCGCCCAATCCTCAAGAAGTGCCGGGTGTGTTATGGGTGAGAGGAGAAAATCTCATGAAAGGATATTATAAAAATCCCGAAGCAACTAAGGCGGTATTTAAAGATGGTTGGATGAACACCGGCGACATTTGTCAGATTGATGAAGACGGATTTATCTATATACGAGGCCGCGACAAGAATATGATACTCGGTCCGTCGGGACAAAACATCTATCCCGAAGAGATTGAGCAGAAGTTGAATAATATGCCCTATGTGTGCGAATCAATTGTAATTGATCAAGATAATAAACTTGTGGCTTTGGTATATCCCGACATTGACAATGCAACATCTCAAGGCATAACAATGGAAGCTCTTGAAGCAATGATGCAAGAAAATATAACTTTGCTCAATAAAGAATTGCCGGCCTACTCTCAGATAAGTCGCGTGAAAGTGTATCACGAGGAGTTTGAAAAAACTCCCAAACGCTCAATAAAGCGCTATCTCTATCAACACGGATAATAATATAATAATGTGTAAATAGTTAGAGGGTGTGCCAAAATGAAAATTTTGAAGTGCACCCTCTTTGGTTTTGAGAATTAGAGCCGAGCAAAAACAGAAGAATTTAGAATGGAATTTTAATATTCAAGACAATATGATAAAAGATAAAGTTCGGGGTTGTTTGATAGCGGGTGCAGCAGGTGATGCGCTCGGCTACGAAGTGGAATTTATGAGTCGAGGTGCCATACTATCTCGCTTTGGTGAACATGGAATAACCAAGTTTGCACTACATAACGGCAAAGCCCTGATAAGCGATGACACACAGATGACGCTTTTTACAGCCAATGGAATGCTTATGGGATTAACTCGTGGCTACATGCGTGGCATCGGTGGTCGTCCTGAAAAATATGTAAGAGATGCATATCTTGATTGGTACTACACACAAACGGGAAATTCAAATGTGAGGGTTGGGCACACTTGGCTTTGCGACCTTCCCGAGTTGAAAGAATGTCGAGCACCTGGTAACACTTGCTTGCAAGCTTGTGCAAGCCTGTTCAAGGGTGAAAAGGTGCAAAATAATAGTAAGGGTTGCGGAGGTATAATGCGTGTGGCTCCTATGGCATTACTCAGCGCCGGATTTGCGTCAAGAAATGAGAGAGGTTATACAATTGAAGAACTTGCCGAAGCCGGTGGTGAGATAGCTGAGTGTACTCATAAGCACCCTCTCGGATTCTTGCCGGCGTCATTGCTCACAGTGTTGCTTTACAAGGTTGTGCCGTTGTCAATAAATCAGGTCAAAGAAAAGATTGGTTGCATAGTCTCCGAAACTGTAAATCTCCTTGATTGTATATATAAAGATAAATACGAGTCAGATAAACGATACTTAAAAGAACTGACAAACAGGGCTATGTATTTGGCGCATTCCGATGTCTCTGATATTGATGCAATACGTCAATTGGGTGAAGGTTGGGTTGCAGAGGAGACTTGGGCTATTGCTCTCTACTGCGCCATTCGTCACATCGATAGTGTTGAAGACGCGATTATCGCTTCGGTCAATCATGACGGCGATAGCGACTCAACCGGTTCTGTTTGTGGTAATATTATGGGTGCGATTTATGGTTATGAACACATTAAAAAGCACAATATCTTCTGCCCTGAGGGTAAGGAGTTGGAAGAAATACTCGAACTTTCGGAAATAATTCTAGCTCTTGCCGATGACCTTTCAACAGGTTGTGTCATCAATGAGTATGATCCCATTGACACTCCCGAAAAGCAACAATGGTATGAGCGCTATTGTGAGATGAAACCATCTGGAATAGGGTGAAACTAATTAGAGCAATAATTAATTAATGAAAATAAAAAAACAGCGCTCATTGAGCGCTGTTTTTTTATTGTATGGAGAAAGTTGAATCTTATTCTTCCATGAGGATTTCAAGCATCTTGATTGCTGAAACGGGAATGCGAGTACCAGGACCAAAGATAGCTGCAACACCGGCTTTGTAGAGGAAGTCATAGTCTTGAGCGGGGATTACACCACCGGCAACAACGATAATGTCTTCACGACCGAGTTTCTTCAATTCTTCGATAACTTGTGGTACAAGAGTTTTGTGACCGGCAGCAAGAGATGATACACCAAGAATGTGAACGTCGTTTTCAACAGCTTGACGAGCAGCTTCGGCCGGAGTTTGGAACAATGGTCCCATATCTACGTCGAAACCGCAGTCGGCATAACCTGTTGCAACAACTTTAGCACCACGGTCGTGGCCGTCTTGTCCCATCTTCGCAATCATGATGCGCGGTTGACGACCTTCTTTCTTTGCAAACTCTTCACACAATAGCTGTGCTTTCACGAAGTCTGCATCTTGTTTTGTTTCGCTTGAATACACGCCTGAAATAGTTCTGATTACTGCTTTATAACGACCTACGACAGCTTCGCAGGCATCTGAAATTTCACCAAGAGTCGCACGGAGACCCGCTGCTTTCACCGCAAGGTCAAGGAGGTTGCCTTGTTTAGTGCGAACACATTCAGTGATAGCTTCGAGTGCTGCTTTAACCGCAGCTTCATCACGGTTGGCTTTAACCACGTCAAGACGGGCGATTTGGTCTTTGCGCACTTCGGTGTTGTCGATTTCGAGGATATCGATTGGGTCTTCATGTTCGAGACGATATTTGTTGATACCCACGATAGTTTGACGACCAGAGTCGATGCGAGCTTGAGTGCGAGCAGATGCTTCTTCGATGCGAAGTTTAGGCAATCCACTTTCGATAGCTTTAGCCATGCCACCAAGTTTTTCAATTTCTTGGATGTGTTCCCAAGCACGGTGAGCAATTTCGTTGGTCAAAGATTCTACATAGTAAGAACCTGCCCATGGGTCAATTTCTTTAGTGATGTAGGTTTCTTCTTGAATGTAGATTTGAGTATTGCGGGCAATACGTGCTGAGAAGTCGGTTGGGAGTGCAATTGCTTCGTCAAGAGCATTGGTGTGGAGTGACTGAGTGTGACCAAGAGCAGCGCCCATAGCTTCGATACATGTGCGGCCCACGTTGTTGAATGGGTCTTGCTCAGTGAGTGACCACCCTGATGTTTGAGAGTGTGTGCGCAATGCGAGTGATTTTGGGTTTTTAGGATTGAATTGTTTAACAATCTTAGCCCAAAGCATACGAGCTGCACGCATCTTTGCAATTTCCATGAAGAAGTTCATGCCAATTGCCCAGAAGAATGACAAGCGAGGAGCAAATGCGTCGATATCCATTCCTGCGTTAACACCGGCACGAAGGTATTCAAGACCGTCGGCGAGAGTGTAAGCCAACTCAATGTCGCATGTAGCACCTGCTTCTTGCATGTGGTAACCTGAGATAGAGATTGAGTTGAATTTAGGCATGTTTTGAGAAGTGTACTCAAAAATATCGGCGATAATGCGCATAGAGAATTCCGGTGGATAGATATATGTGTTACGCACCATGAATTCTTTAAGAATGTCGTTTTGGATTGTACCGGCCATCTCTTCGAGCTTAGCACCTTGTTCAAGTCCGGCATTGATATAGAATGCAAGTACGGGAAGTACAGCACCATTCATTGTCATAGAAACCGACATTTTGTTCAAGGGAATTCCGTCAAATAGCACTTTCATGTCGTCGAGAGAGCAGATAGATACACCTGCTTTACCAACGTCACCAACTACACGTTCGTGGTCGGCATCATATCCGCGGTGAGTAGCAAGGTCAAATGCAACAGAAAGACCTTTTTGTCCCGATGCAAGATTTCTGCGATAGAATGCGTTTGATTCAGCTGCAGTAGAGAATCCTGCATATTGACGAATGGTCCAAGGACGCATTGCATACATGCCACTATATGGGCCACGAAGGAATGGAGGAAGACCGGCAACATAGTTGAGGTGTTCAAGACCTTCGAGGTCATCTTTTGTGTAAATGGGCTTAACGGGAATGAGTTCGGGAGTGAGCCATTCTTCTCCTTGTGCGATTGGAGCGTGTTGTGCGCCAAAAGCATCGGCTGTTATATCGATTGATTTAAAATTTGGTCTCATTGTCGTTAATTATTTAAGAAGTTTGGCGTTGAATGCCTGAAGTGTTTCAAGCACATTGCTACGCACGTGAATAAAGTTAGTGATACCTTGAGCCTGGAGTTCTTCTGTGCAAGCAGGAGCGCCGGCTACAACAAACTCAGCACGTCCGTTGATTGCTTTGAATGCTTCGGGCGCAAGTGTTGCGTATTCGTCATCGCTTGAGCAAATAACAATGATGTCGGCGTTCTTTTCAATAGCAGCGTTAACGCCTTCTTCAACTGTGTTAAATCCGAGGTTGTCAATGATTTCATATCCTGCGCAACCAAAGAAGTTGGCTGAGAATTGAGAGCGAGCAAGACGCATTGCAAGGTTGCCGATTGTCAACATGAACACTTTGGGACGGTTTGCCGCTGCTTCAGTAGCAAGTCGCAAATTTTCAAAGTCGCTTGCAGCGCGTTTTGTTGAAAGTTTTTTACCTTCGCCTTCACCTTCAGCTTTGTTGGCGCATGAGCAAGCGCAACCTGTGTTGACAATCTTGTCAGCAGCCATTTCTCCGAAGTTGGGGTATTGGTTGGTTCCGAGAAGAATTTCTTTACGACGAGCCATGTCACCATGACGTTTTTCAGATGATGCATTTACTGCATCTTGAACTGTTCCGTTGTTTACGCAAGCAAGGAATCCGCCTTTTTCTTCAACGTCAAGGAAAAGTTTCCATGCTTCTTGTGCGATAGAAGCAGTGAGTGTTTCTACGTAGTAAGAACCACCGGCTGGGTCAACAACTTTGTCAAGGTGACTTTCTTCTTTGAGAAGGAATTGTTGATTGCGAGCAATGCGTTCAGAGAAATCGTCGGGAGTTTTGTAGGCTTTATCAAATGGGGTCACTGTGATAGAATCTACACCTGCAAGAGCAGCCGACATAGCTTCTGTTTGAGAACGCAACAAGTTAACGTGAGCATCAAAGATGGTCATGTTAAATGTTGATGTGGTTGCATGTGCAAGCATTTTGCAAGAGCATTTGCATGCTGGTTGGAATTGCTCAACGATTTGAGCCCAAAGCATACGAGCTGCACGGAATTTTGCAAGTTCCATGAAGTAGTTTGACGAAATACCCATGTTGAATTTGATGCGTTTTGCAACTTCATCAACAGCAATGCCTGCTTCAGTGAGGAGTGAAAGCCATTCAGCACCCCATGCAAGAGCATATCCAAGTTCTTGGAAGATATAAGCACCTGCATTGTTGAGTATGTCAGAGTTAACAGAAAGAACTCTTAGTGCAGGCACGTCTTTAACGATATTGATGAGTTCAACAGCTTTAGCGGCCATTTCAGCAGGAATTTGAGCTCCATGCTTGAATGCACGACGATAGGGGTTGAAGTCAATTGAACCACGGAATGATTCACATGCTCCTGCAGCTTTTACGTAGTCAACGAGAGCTTGAGCAAGTTCTGTGGCATGGCAAGGACAGCAAGAGAGGTTGATTTCAACTTTGGTGATGTCAATGTCTTTGAGCAATGTTGCTACTGTTTCAGGAGTGGTTTCTTCAACTTTGAAACCAAGTGAAGTCACACCTTTACCAAGCACCTCGATGGCTTTGGCGTTAGCCTCAGCAGGAGTGTTTGCAATGATTTCTTGGCGAGTGAGCCAATCATTTTCAGTGCGAGTTCCGCGTACATAGGGATATTCTCCGGGAAGAGAATCTGTTGATTTGAGATTTTCAATGTCTTCGGCTCTATACATGGGCTGTACATTGAAACCTTCATTTGTTCTCCATACCAATTTCTTTTCAAAGGGAACACCTTTAAGGTCGGCGTCAACTTTGGCCTTCCACTCTTCAGTGGTAATAGCAGGAAATTGGTCGAACAATTTTTCTTTCTTTTCTGCCATTTTGGATAAGTTTATAATTTAGAGTTAATGTTTTTATGGTTCTGAACCCTTATATTTTAAGGGTCGGTTATTCCGTACAAAATTACGAATAATTTGAATTATAGCAAAGGATTTGTGATTGATTTAATCACCTATATGGCTAATTTGACTATGCAAATAGTTTGTTTGCACGATTTTTTCAATAAAAGAGTGCTTAAGGCTTGTTTTTTGGGGGGATAGGTTGTGCTGAGTGGTGATGGCATCATTTGCGAGGTGTTATCACTCGGTCGCCTATTTCTTTGGCAAATTCACTGCGCTTTTGCAACAAGATAATGTTTTGTTGCAAAAGTTTTTGAAGTTCTTCTCCGTCGGGGTTGGGCTGAGATGAGATTTCTTTGATGCGTTGGCGTATATTGTCAATTTCAAGGGCAATAAGGGCATCTTTCCATTCATAAATAGCTCTTGGAACGAGCTCGACAAGTCTATCCTGTTCGGTTTCTATTTTGGAATATTTAGTATGAACTTTACTTAAAGTGTGTCGTTCGCTGGTGAGTTTAATGGTGACGTCTCTCACTGCATCTTCGGGCGATGCAGAAAGAGCTTTCTCAAGATACATGATAGTGTATTCATTAAGAGATTGCAAGTATTGTTTATCAACATTTTCAAGAAGCATTTTTTCAAGCGCATTAATGCTTGACAAGTCTTTTGCTTCACGCTTGATTTTGTCTTCACCTGCAATAATTTCTTGTTGGCGACGAGTTAGTAACTCTTGGTTGTGTCGAGTTATATCTTCAGGCCAAGAATTAATCTTAATTTCTAAGGCTTCGTCAAAAATCTGTTGAAAAATCGGAACAGAGAAAGACAGATTATTTATTTCCATCTCATCTTTGATATATGAGATTAATGACAAGGGTGTAGAATTGGCATTTTCGTCATATTCGTTTCCAATTTCAACAAGTCCATACTTGATTGCATAGCGTAAGACTTCTGCCTCGATTTTATATAGGATTTTAGGCGTTTCACGATGAGATTGTTGCGCCTCTGTGGCGTTATTATCGGGGCTCTTGATCGGTAATTGTCCTTCATCGATAATGCTTTCAATTGAATCTGTAGCTTGTTTTCTCTGATTTCGTTCAGCTTCTTTTGCAATGCGCTCTGTTACAAATTTGTTGACTTGTTTGATGAGTATTGTGTCATCTATTTCAAGCATGCGACTACAACTCTTGACATATTCAGCCCGAGTTATTGAGTCGGGGATTACAGAGATTGAGCGGACAATATCGTTGATGACTCGAGAACGTGCCATCGGGTCATCTTCGAGACCTTGCAACAATATAGATGTCTTAAATCTCATAAAGTCGGTCTCATTTTCCTTAATATAGTCCACAAATTCTTGCGAAGAATGTTTCTTGGCAAACGAGTCGGGGTCATCGCCATCGGGAAGTAATAATACTTTCACATTCATTCCCTCGGCCAACAACATGTCGATGCCCCTGAGTGATGCTTTTATTCCGGCTGCATCACCATCGTATATGACAAGAATATTTTCGGTGAAACGATGTATTAATCTTATTTGGCCTTCAGTGAGAGATGTCCCAGAAGAAGCAACAACATTTTCAATGCCTGATTGAAACATTGAAATTACGTCCATGTATCCTTCAACCAGTATGCAACGATCATATTTCATAATGGCCTGTTTGGCTTGATATAGGCCATAAAGTACGTTGCTTTTGTGGTATATTATTGATTCCTGAGAGTTGACATATTTAGCAATGTCTTTGCGGGCAGAGAGCGTTCGACCGCCAAATGCGATAGCTTTTCCTGAGATGCCAAAGATGGGGAAAATCACACGCCCTTTGTATTTGTCGTAGGGCTTTCCGTTGTCGCTTTTCCCACATAATCCGGTAGAGAACAAGAATTTTTCGTTATATCCTTGCGAAATTGCAGCATTGTAAAGGGCATCGCGTTGGTCTAATGCATATCCAAGTTGAAATTTTTGAATCATTGCATCGGAGATTCCACGTTCTTGAAAGTAGGAGAGTCCGATTGCTCTTCCATCGGGGGTATCAAGTAAGTTTTGCTTGAAATGTTGTAGCGCAAATTCATTGATAGCCAACATGCTCTCTCGCTCCGACTCTTCTTCGCGTTCCTTCTCGCTCATCTCGTGTTCGTGAATCTCGATGTTGTATTTTTTTGCGAGATAGCGCAATGCTTCGGTATAGGAGAGTTGTTCATGATCCATGACAAAACTCAAAACACGACCACTCTTGCCACAACTGAAGCATTTGAAAATTTGCTTTGTTCGTGACACAGAAAATGAGGGCGTACGCTCGTTATGAAACGGGCACAAACCCATGAAGTTGGTCCCTTTGCGCTTTAAGCTGACAAAATCACCGATGACATCAACGATGTCGGCGGTGTCAAGGATACGTTGTACGGTTTCTCTATCAATTCTTTTCATAGTGAATTCTCTACAAAAGTAGTAAATATTTGCCGTTAATTGACTATCTTTACACTCAATTGTATTAACATAAACTATTTTTTGCAGAAGGAGATTTCCCAACCGTTTGATTTTTAGCTGATTTCCCCGTTTGGGTAAATCCGATTTGATGATTAAGAAATAAATTATTAAAATCATAGATGTTATGAAACTAAGATTGTTTTTCCTGATTGTAGCAATGGCGCTAATATCGCCATTAATGACGGCTACGCGCATTGTGGTTTTGGCCGATGTGCATGTTGTGCCGGGTAATGAATGTGAATCAAAATTGAAAGAGGCTGTAGCTGAAATCAATGGAATTGATGCCGATATTGTTGTAATGAATGGCGACCTCACAAATGAGGGCTCTGATAAAGAATTGCATAATGTGAAGTCTATTCTTGACGGAATCAAGCATAAATTGTATGTGCTTCCGGGAAACCATGAAACAACATGGTCGCAAAGTGCCACTAAAACAATTTTTGATTTGTGGGGTAATGACCGTTTTGTGGCTGAGGTTGATGACTTGGTCATTGTGGGAATCGCTTGTGGTCCATATATGAAAATGGGAGATGGACATGTTAAGCAAGAGGACCTTTATTGGCTTGATAAAACATTGTCCGAAAAAGTTTCCGACGGGAAACGTGTAGTGTCGTTCAATCACTATCCGTTGCTCAAGGACCTTGATAATTTCCAAACCTATTGCGATTTTCTAAAGAAATATCCTGTTATAGCTCATGTAAACGGACATTATCACAAATATGAAAAATATCGCAGTGAGAATGGAGGAATTAATTGCATGATGGTGCGTTCTCTTGATCGTAAAAATGGCGACTTTGGATATACAATTATGGACGTCACTCCCGACTCGGTGATTTTTTACAATAAACAATTGGGACAAGAGGCTGTTAGAGTTGATGCTTTTGCTTCGGAATTACCCGATGCAACTAAAACCTATGTGAGTCCATTTTTAGATTGTAATGAAAACATGGCATATGAAAGTGATGCCTCAATTTTTACACGTTTAGCAATTGATGAAAAAGCTATATATTTTGGAACATCTCTCGGTGAGGTTAAAGCCGTGGCTAAAAATGAGAAAAATAAAGAGTTATGGTCGGTTGCAACAGGCGCATCGTTATTTGCACGTCCAATTGTTGCCGGAGACTATTTGATAGTGCCGTCGGCCACTAAAGAGTTGTTATGGATTGATCGTAAAACCGGTGAGATTTTACAACGTGATTCTTCTGAGGGAGCTTATGTTGCCGATGGTGTGTGTCTCGGAAATGATTTATATCTTGGAGGATATAATAAAATGGAAAAATGGAATGTTGCAACACGCAAGTTGATTTGGCGATTTGATTCAATAAGTAATTATTGTCAGGCGGCTTCGGTAATTGATGGCAACGAAATATTCTTTGGCGCTTGGGATACATATTTGTATTGTCTTGATGCTTCAACCGGTGCGCTAAAATGGAAATGGAATAATGGCAAAAAAAATAATCAACTTGGGCCTGGTAATGTGGTGCCTGTAGTGACTGATGATAAAGTAATCATTGTTGCCCCCGATCGTTATATGACAGCAATTGATCGAAAAACAGGAAAAACAATTTGGCGCAACAAGGACCATAAGTATCGTGAAAGTCTTGGCGTGAGCAATGATGGTTCGCGAGTATATGCCAAAACAATGGACGGAGAGTTGGTTGCAGTTTCAACTCTCGGGAATGAATTTAACGAATTGTGGATTGTAGATATGACTCTTGGTTATGAGCACGCACCTTGTATTGTGGCCGAAAATGCCGAAGGGAAAGTTTTTGCCGGATCACGACAAGGTAAGGTCGTGAAAGTTGACCCAATAAAGAGGTGCGTAGAACGTGTCTATAATTTGGGCGTTTCTGAAATCAATGGTATTGATATAGATCCCACAACCGGTAATGTTTATGTGTCATTGATTGAAGGAAAAATTTATCAAGTGACCGATTAGATATCGGTTATAACAAGCCAAATGTGATCTCCTTCTATTGTTGTGAGGAGAATCCACATTCCATCTGCGGTTAGCTGTTCAATGCGAGCATTAGTGATAGAAACTATGCTGTCATTGATGGTTAACCGCGGTTGGTTTAATTCGCCCAATGCTTTTTCGCCTATGAACGAGAAATTAACACGATTGTCGGTGTTGAGATCGTAAATAGTAATGTGGTTGTCATTCTCTATGGAAAATATAATTCCCGGTGTATCATATGTGATTGAAAATGATGACGATATCAGGCGTGATGTGGAGTTTTGGAGCTCGGTGGTATCATATGGTTTGTCTTCATCTGTTTCAGGATTGTTGTCACGTTTAGTTATAGTTACAGCACATGTGAGCTTATGTCGGCCTGTGCAGATAGTTATGGTCGTTTCTCCTGCTTTGATGGCTGTGATTTGAATGTTGTTTTTGTCCACTTTGATAGAAACGATCTCATCAGATGCTTTAGCATAGATGATAGTTCCATTTGTCAGAGTGATTGTTGTAGATGCGCCTTCAGAGAGGGTGACATTGTTGGAACTCAATGACGGTTGCAACTCTTCATCAGAGCTATTTGAGCATGAAATTGAAGTGATAGAAAAAAGTATCGTTAGGAGAGCGCATATAATCGTAGTTTTCATTATTCTATAATTTTAATCATGAGTTTGCCTTTGATGCTACCATTACGGAAACGTAATTGATGTATTCCTACGCCTAAATCGGAAGGCTTTACGCGATTGGTTGTGATGCCGGAGTTATTTATGCTCCATGTAACATCTTGTGGTATTGAAGGATGGTAAAGCTCAATATAATCATCTGATAATTTATAAGTAGAACGTAGCGGAACTCTTACTGGGTTAACATCAAAAGGTGTTTCGGCCAATGTGCCCCAAACGTGTTCGGCTAATTGTGGAAAGTCAATAAAAGGATTGCTATTGCCTTGAATCTCGGTAATCGCATTATTACGTTGTTCCTCAAAATCGCTTACAGGATCGTTGCGATGCCAGTTAAGTAACAATTGTTTTGCATAGTTATTGATTGCGGGATAGGTGTTGTTTTGGCAAAAGTTTATTCCGCGACCTTGCCATTTATTATTGGGATATATTGAAATAATGTACATGATGGCTCGAGCAAAATCACCTTTGTACTCCTCGGCCGGTTCATAAATGTTAGTAGGATATCCCGAAATTTCACCTAATCCCGATTTCCAAACACCATTGTCGTAGGTTGCATTTGTTACTATTCCGGGAGGAAAGTCTTCTTTGAGTGACGGAACATTTTGGTCGCATGGAATTAAATGGTGAAGGTCAAATTTTAATGTATCCCCATATTTATTATTGTCTTCCCACCATGCTAAATTCACAATTTGGTCAATCGTCATCTCTTGAGAAGGTGAGTGCCCATCTGAAGAGAAGGATCGAGATTGTGATGAGTAGCGGTCAACCACGCAACCATTAATAGCGTCGGTGTTGCGAAATGCTTCCCAAGCTCCACCAATCCCAACATAGTCCGACACAATGTGCTTAGGTCGATAGCAACTATTTATCGCCGATTTTAATTCTGCACCACATTTCCCTTTCAATCTGTCAGATAAGGATTGTGCATTGAGGGTTGTGGCACAATGAGCAACACAGAATAGAATAAGAGTTGCAAATATCTTCTTCATCGTAGTGTTATTTACTGATGTCGTGGTATAATTGGGTGAAAACATCTCTTATTTCGTCTCTTATGCGCCTAAATTCGTTGCTGATAAATTCCTCCGACCCAACTGCTTCTGATGGATCTTCAAATCCTAAATGAAGGCGATGTGTTACTTTACCCAAAAATGAAGGGCAACTTTCATTGGCTCCTCCGCATACAGTAATGACGTAATCCCAACATTCAGAGAGATATTTGTTTATATTAATAGGACGGTGTGAGGAAATGTCGATGCCAATTTCGCTCATGGCTATTATAGCTTTAGCGTTAACGCAAGGGGCGGGATTGGTACCTGCTGAATAAACCTCAAGGTTGGGGCTTAGGCTTTGCAAAAAGCCATGAGCCATTTGGCTACGACAGCTATTCCCAGTGCATATGATCAGTATTTTCATGATGAGTAGGTTGTATGTAATTTCGTATATTGCAAAGCTACACATTTTTTCTGTGTCTCTAAAATATATTTCAGTGGTACTTTTGAGCAAAGAGTTTTTCTCGTCGCATAAGTTGTGTGAATAAGGGTAATTTTGTACTTTTGTGTGTTCATCGGAGGCGATTAGTCGTAACTATTATAGCCGGATAAGATGCTGAGTGCGCTCAGAAATTCTTATCCGGTTTTGGCTTAAATAAAGAATAAAAATGAAACGAGATGCAATAGATTTTGAAACAGAAAACATTTCAAGACTGTTTAGGAAATTATTGATACCAACAATTCTTGGCACAATATCAATGTCGGCAATGACAGCGATTGATGGTGTGTTTATGGGGCGTGGGGTTGGTGCTGAAGGCGTTGCCTCGGTTAATATAGTAGTACCCATTTATCAAATTATGGCAGGATTGGGGCTGATGATAGGAACAGGTTGTTCGGTTGTTGCGTCGGTGCATTTATCTCGAAAAAATATAAAAGCCGCACGATTGAATATTACTCAATCAATTATTGTGTCAAGTATATTTACTCTATTATTGTGTGGACTCATATTTTTCTTCCCCGAAAAAACGGCGCGATTATTGGGCGCATCTGAAACATTGTTGCCATTGGTGATTGACTACATGATATGGCTTGTGCCTTGTTTTATATTTGAAATGTGGTCGTTAATAGGGCTCTTTATTATAAGGGTAGATGGGTCTCCTCGATTTGCTATGTGGTGCAATATAATTCCATCGGTGTTGAATGCAGTGCTTGATTGGGTGTTTATTTTTCCGTTGGGTATGGGCATAAAAGGGGCCGCGATAGCCACAGGAATATCTATATTTTTAGGTGGATTAATGGCAATGATTTATTTACTCTTTTATGCCGAAACATTGGGGTTGATACGCATGAAATTAAGCATGAAAAGCATGCGATTGACAATGCGCAATATTATGTATCAATGTAAGATTGGTTTCTCAACATTATTGGGTGAAATGTCTCTTGCGGTACTTGTTTTTGTTGGAAATATAGTGTTTATGAGCTATTTGGGTGATGCCGGTGTGGGAGCATTTGGAATTGCGTGCTATTATATGCCGTTTTTCTTTATGATAGGTAACTCTATAGCACAATCGGCACAACCAATAATCAGTTATAATTATGGCCTCAGTAGATGGCATCAAATAAAAAAGGCACGAAGATTATTGTTTATGTCATCGTTAGTGTGTGGTTTAATCGTGTCATTGTTATTTGTATTGATTCCCGACAAACTGGTTTACTTGTTTGTTGCGGAGGGGAGTGAAGCAGGGCGAATAGCCGTAAATGGTTTCCCTTATTTGGCTGTTGGGATAATCCCGTTCATAATGAATGTTGCGACTATTGGTTATTATCAGAGTATCGAACGCGTTAAACATTCAACATTGTTTGTTTTGCTTCGAGGATGTGTGTTTTTATTGCCATGTTTTATAATTATACCTCAATTGATAAATATTACAGGAATATGGCTGTCTATGCCTGCTGCTGAATTGCTGACAATTATAGTCATATTCATAGTGTGGCAAAAGAGCCGGAACAAATAATGACGATTTGAGAATTTGTGGTGATATATTGATAAAATAATTGTTGTATATTTGTGTATTATTCCATTTTGTTTGAGTTAATATGAATCGTTTATTAGTTCTATTGATAGGTTTAATTTCTATTGCTGACGCATTTGCAATAGAATCACCCGATACTATTTTATCATCGTCCCGATTTTCGCCCTATTCTCATTCTTCTAAAAATGCATGGTGGGGGATAACCATTGCCGGGGCTGGATATACCATTCCGGGAGTGATAGCAAGTAGGTCAATGCATGATTGGAGTGCAGTGAGATTTTCCGAAGAACAAAAAGGTGTTGTTGATATTGCACAATATACTCCTCTTGCATTTCCATGGGTGATGAAAATGTGTGGTTCGCCAACACGCTCGGGTTGGGGACGTATGGCAATTTCACATGGAGCGTCGGTGGCGATAATGGCGACAACGGTATCGTTATTAAAGGACAATTATGAGTCAATGAGACCCGATGGAAGTGATATGCGTTCATTCCCATCGGGACATACTGCGTGGGCATATTTGGGTGCAACGGTAACAGCTCGAGAATTGGCTTGGCGTAGTCCATGGTATGCCGTAGGGGCTTATTCAGTGGCCTCGGCTATTGGTATGCAACGCGTCATTGACCGTAGGCACATGCCGAGTGATGTGTTTGCCGGTGCTGGTATTGGTATTTTGTCGGCGCAAGCCGGTTATTATATTGGAGATATTATTTCGGGAAATCGGCAAATTGAACATCGCATCTCGGAAATTACAGAGCCTAATGATTTTACACCATCGTTTACTTTGTCTAATACATTTTCAATTCCTCTTACCGATATGCAATTGGGAGATGTTACGTTGAGCCTATCTCCGGCGATTGAAACGTCGGTTGAAGCGGTGTACCCATTTAATGATAATTGGGGAGTGGGGATAGCTATGTCGATGCGCTCAGCTCCGATTTTTGTTGAGAGTTGTGGCAAGCGTACTTTTGTTGCTCCGTTAAATTCAGTTGGTGTTACACTTGTTCCATCATATAGGGTTGCGATTAATGATGTTTTCGCTTTTAATGCCGAAGTTGGCGCAAAGTATTCGGCGCATCTTCATGTAAAATCAGAAGAACGGAGTGTTTCTTCAAGTAGTAGTTCAATGAGTGGAATGGCAAACGTGGGATTTGACATGAGACTGACTGATTATATGAGTGTTGGGGCTACAATCGGTTATGAAATATCACACTACGAGTTTGGAGTTAAGCCTTCCACAATCTATGGAATAACCACAACTCAATCAAAGTCATTTAATATTGGCGCTATAAATGTAGGCATTTCTATGTCTGCCGCATTTTAAATGTGGCAGACTAATGATATAAAATAAAACGGAGCGTCATCTCAACGCTCCGTCCTATGGGTTTCCAATAGGTACAATTTCTAAGGTAAAAAAGATTGTTTTAGGTTTGTGATGCAAAGGTCACCTTTTTTGGTGGGTTAACCAAATATTTTTATATGTTTAAAAACACCTTTTCACACATTCCATTTTTACCCGATTGGGAAAGAATTGTATATTTCTTTGAGTTATAGGAGTTTATGTTTTGTGACATTTTGCTGTTAATAAAGCTAAAAATTCCTATTTGTCGCTGTGCTGATGTAGTGTTAATTGAATGCCATCAAATTTCGCATAAGAAAAATGATGAATCCAATCTCCGAGAATAATTAGTCGGGATTGAGGCTGTAATTGGTGATTTAACATGATGTGAAGATGTCCCATAACAAAGTAGTTAATAGTAGGGTCTTCTTTTAGATAGTCTTGACAAAATGGGATTAGAATCTCTTTAAGCTCTTCATTGGATTGAGGAGCTTCGTCGGAGTAATTTCTACTATGAGATGACCATCTGTGGGCAAATGGGATAGTCCATCGAGGGTGAATTGTCGCAAATAGCCATTGACAGAATCGGTTGCGAAAGAGCGACCTGATGAGTTTAAATCCCGCTGACAACTTGCCAATTCCATCTCCATGAGCAAGGAAGAATCGTTTCCCTTCTATTTCTACAATTTCAGAGCCATCAACAATGCGTATTCCTAATTCTTGAGGGAGATAGTCAAAAATCCAAATGTCGTGGTTGCCTATGAACCACGTGATTTCCACGCCTGAATCGGCCAACTCTGCTATTGTACCAAAAAAGCGAGTGAATCCGCGTGGAACAACGGTGCGATATTCATACCAATAGTCAAGAATATCACCCATTAAGTAGAGCGATTTAGCATCGTCTTTTATCGATTTTAGCCAAGAGACAACCCTCCTCTCATAGTCAAGTGGGTTTTTAAGGTATGTAGCCCCTAAATGTAAGTCAGATATAAAATAGGTATATTGTCTCATGCTAAAATAATGTTATAACATTCCGAGTTCAAGCTTGGCTTCTTCGCTCATCATGTCTTTGTTCCATTCGGGCTCAAAAACAATTTGGATATCAACGCTATTTATGCCATCAATACTTTCAAGTTTTATGCGGGTGTCTTCAACAATAAAGTCAGCAGCAGGGCATGCCGGAGCAGTTAAAGTCATTGTAATTTTGAGGTTTCCGTCATCATCAATATCAATTCCATATATGAGGCCCAATTCATATATATCAACGGGAACTTCGGGGTCGTACACGGTTTTTAGCATCGTTACGACCTTTTCTGTGAGGCTTAATCTTAATTCTTCTGTCATAATAGTGCAAATTTACAAATTTAGATGTTATAAATGTAGAACTTTTAGCCAAAAAATTTGCAATAACGGCAACTCTGCTGTAACTTTGTTTATTATTATATCAATACTAATTTAAAATCAACCTAAAAATGAAGAACTTAAAACGAATTTTGATTGCTGTTGCAATGATTTTTGCAATTGGAGCAACTACAATGAACGCTCAAGTGAAGTTTGGTCTTAAGGCCGGAGTCGCTGTAAATGATTTGAAATTTGATGAAAGTATTATCTCTGCCGATAATCGTGCCGGATTCACCGGAGGTGCAATGCTTGAAGTGATGCTTCCTATCGCAAACCTTGGATTTGACATTTCGGCAATGTATGTTCATCGCACCGGAAACATATATGAAAACGGTACAGAAAAACCTGCAAACAACCGTGATTATATTGAAATACCATTGAACCTAAAATGGAAAATCGGTTTGCCGGTTGTGGGTAAAGTTGTTTCTCCTTATATTTTCACCGGACCAAGTGTTGCTTTCCTCACAAGTAAAGAAGAAATTGAGAATGCTTACAAAAACAAAAAAGTTGATGTTGCATGGAATTTTGGTGTAGGTGTGCAATTGATTAATAAAATTCAAATAGGAGCAAGTTATGGCCTTGGTTTGACTAAAGCAATTGAAACATTAAGTCCCAATACGATAGATGCTGCCGGAATTGAAGGTAAGAATCGTTATTGGACCATTACTGCGGCTTATTTGTTCTAAGAAAAATTTTAAGCATAAAAATGAGACTGTCTAACTTGAAAAGTTGGGCAGTCTCGTTTTTTATAGGTCGATGTGTTTTAGAGGGAGTTAATGTTACAATCGCATTTTTTTAGCTCGGCAACACACTTTTCAAGATCGTTGGGGTGAATAACCACATTTGCTTTATCGCCTTCAGCAAACGCATACATATACTCAATGAATATATCGTTATTTGCCAAATGTGCAAGAATTTCAGAGAGTGATCCGGCTACATTTGGGCAACTGATACACACAACATCTGTGAGCATTACGGCAAAGTTTTCTTCGCGCAACACCTCAACAGCACGCTCCACATCTGATACGATTAATCGCAAAATACCAAAATCGGTAGTTTCAGCCATGCTGAATGCATGCATATTAATGCCATATTTACCCAATATTTTGGTCAAGTCATTTATTCTTCCTGTTTTATTTTCAAGGAAAATTGATAATTGCTTAATTGTCATATCACGTTTATTTTAAGTTACAAAATACGTTTATCAATCACATGCTTTCCTTTACCCTGACTACGTTCAATGCCATTAGGTTCCATCAAGCGCACTTCAGCACTAATTGAAAGTACACTTTTGAGTTTATCGGCCAATCGTTTCTTCATTGCCAACATGCTACCGACATCGCCACTAAAGAAGTCTTTGCGTACTTCTACCTGAACCTGTAAAGTGTCCAAATTATTCACTCGCTCAACAACCAACATATATTGTGGCTCAAATTCGGGCATTTCAAGTATAACACTTTCAACCTGTGATGGGAACACGTTTATACCTCGTATGATGAGCATATCATCACTTCTACCAACGATACGTCCCATGCGCACTTCTGTGCGTCCACATGCACACTCTCCATCTAACAATGTGCACAAGTCTTTTGTGCGATAACGCAATAATGGCATACCCTCTTTGGTCAATGTTGTAAATACCAACTCTCCTTGCGTTCCATAGGGCAATTGTTCCAATGTCTCGGGGTTAATAATTTCAGGATAGAAATGGTCTTCGTTAATGTGAGAACCATTTTGTTCTTGACATTCATAAGACACCCCCGGGCCCATTATTTCACTCAATCCATAAATATTATAACCTTTCAATCCTAAACGTTCTTCAATCTCTTTGCGCATGTTTTCGGTCCATGGCTCAGCTCCAAATGCACCTATACGCAAACTGATGTCATCTTTCGATAACCCCATTTTTTCAAGAGTTTCCGCCAAATATAGTGCATAGGATGGTGTACATGCTATGCCGGAAATCTTCAAGTCGCGAATGAGGCGAATGTGTTTCTCTGTGTTTCCGGTAGATGTGGGAACTACGGTAGCACCAAGATTTTCCACTCCATAGTGCGCACCAAGGCCTCCGGTGAATAAACCATAGCCGTAACTTACCGAGAACGTATCATTGCGAGTTACGCCATAGGCAGTTAAACATCGAGCCATCACTTCTGACCACACAGCCAAGTCTTTGCGTGTATAACCAACAATAGTAGGATTACCTGTTGTCCCTGATGAAGCATGCACACGCACAATTTCTGACGATGGTGCTGCTTGCAATCCATAGGGAAAATTATCTCGCAAATCCTGTTTGGTTGTAAATGGCAATTTCACAATGTCGTCAATACTCTTGATGTCCTCTGGAGCGATGTCCATTGATTGCATTTTATTGCGATAGAATGGCACATTGTGATAAACATAAGTTACTAATTTCTGTAATCGTTTGCTTTGAAGAGCATGCATCTCATCACGACTCATGCACTCTTTATTGGGATTCCAAATCATATTATTGTATTGTTTCGTTCATTTATAATGGGTGATCTTCTTGAAATGCTTTCATGCGCTCATTCATCACGTCATATAACTCTTCTCGCATGCGCGATGTACATGCACGTACGCCTTGTTGCTCGCTTCCTGTTGTTGATAGAGAAATACTACTCACTCCATAGTAGAGTAATTCTTTGAGCAATTCTCCTCCGGTCATATTGCCATATCCTATCGTAAAGAAAAAGCCATCGCCAACCTCTTGAGTTACATCATAATCATAAATAATGTGGAACCCATTGTCGGTAAATATCTTTTTCATCTTTTCTGCTCGGCGAGCATACTCTCGTGTGTCTTCAACAAAATTGATTTTCCCCTCAGTTGAGAGGCGCAACATCTCAGCATAGGCATATTGTGTTGATGCCGTGCACCCCGATGTTATCATATATAATATTGACGCAACCAAAGTTTGTCCAAACACTCCGGAATCATTGTATCGTTGAGCTAACGCCGGAAAATGTCTATCATATAATTTATCGCTGATACATGTCAATGCCATGCGTTGACCGGCATAGCTAAAAATCTTTGACGATGAGAGCATTATTATATAATTGTTGGTATATCGAGCTACGGTGGGTGGATAAGGAGGCTCAAACGGGTGCCCCATATCATGTCGGAAGTCCATGCAAAAATATGCCAAATCTTCCATTACGATGATGTCATATTTTGTAGCTAACTTGCCAATTATTTCCAACTCCTCATCTTCAAGGCATATCCATGCTGGATTGTTAGGATTGGAATATACTATTGCAGCGACATCTCCATCGCTCAACATGCTTTCAAGTTTCTCATGTAATGCCTTGCCACGATAATTATAGATGTCAAACTCTTTCCACTCGGCACCTATAATGCGCAATTGGGATTTCTGAATGGGGAATCCGGGGTCAATAAATAATACCTTGTTCTTTCCTGGAGTGCGTTGTGTACAAGCGATAAAAGAACCATATGAGCCTGCCACACTGCCCACAGTTGGAATGCATGAACGTGGTGAAATATCTATATCTAAAAATGCTTTAACAAAACGTGATG
Organism: Muribaculaceae bacterium; assembly: GCA_017505535.1. Taxonomy (GTDB): domain Bacteria; phylum Bacteroidota; class Bacteroidia; order Bacteroidales; family Muribaculaceae; genus RGIG4079. The sequence continues at coordinate 90,227 of JAFVPD010000031.1, read as the reverse complement.
CCGCTTGTTTCAATTCAGGCACACCTGATGCCGCAGGATATTGTGAGCCAACACCTCTATCAAGAGCGGCCTTTTCAGCCTCTACACCCATTTGATTTACCGGCAAGCCGGGAGACCCTTGATCCATGCGAATAAAAGGAATTCCGGTTTCCTTTTCCAAATATTGAGCAACAAGTAAAACTTCGCCTATTGTTGCTTTAGAGAGATCTGCCACATGTAATTCTTTAACGGCTTTCTCTACCAACTCTTCACTAAATATTTTCATCTATAATTTATTTTACAGATTGTAATCCTATATCGAATGCTTTCTGATTCATCTCCACTACTGCAGTCCCTTTTGATGCAAAGACGCGGGCGATACTTTGGCGAAGTTGTTCTGGAGTCAAGATCTCAATATATTTTGCGGCCATACCTAATAATACGATATTGGCACTCTTGGGCATACTATTGTTTTTTGCAATATCATCAATGGGAAGCACTTCCACATTAGGCACGTTGTTTATTTCGTGCATTAGTTCTTCTTCATTGGGATAATTTTGAATGTTTTTAAATGGGTGGGACGATGTTACCACACAACCGCCTTTATTCAAATATGGTACATATCTAAGAGCTTCCATTGGCTCCATTGATATTATCAAATCAGCGGCACCTTGTTTTATCAAATCAGAATGTATCTCCTCGGTAGATAATCGCAAATTGGATTGAACATCGCCACCTCTTTGGCTCATTCCATGTACCTCTGCTTGCTTTAAACTCAGTCCGTTTGCAGCTGCTGCATCTCCTATAATTGTTGCTATAGTGAGAATCCCTTGTCCTCCCACTCCTGTCAATATTATATCTTTTTTCATTGTTTTTGAACTTTTTGTTGGCGTAGTTTACGATTTAGTGTTTGAATGCATTCTCGACGAGGTATAATAACAGACACTCCTTGATACTCGATTTCTTCTCGAATAATGCGAGTGATTTCTTCCATGTTTTTAGGTAACGGAACTACTACACGCACATGCTCAGGTTCAACTCCCAGTCCTAAACAAATAGCTTCAAATTTATTTGTTCCGGCTGAGTCTTGCCCTCCCGTCATGGCAGTAGTGAGATTATCTGAAATCACAACTGTGATATTGGATTTATCATTAACTGCGTCCAACAATCCTGTCATTCCGGAATGTGTAAATGTTGAATCTCCTATAACAGCAATGGCTGGATGAACGCCTGCATTAGCAGCACCTTTTGCCATCGTAATAGAAGCACCCATATCAACACAACTATCTATTGCGCGGAAAGGAGGCAATGCCCCAAGGGTGTAACACCCGATATCTCCAAAAATGCGAGCATCGGAGTAGTCTGCAGCAACTTTATTTAATGCATCATAAACATCTCTATGCCCGCAACCTTGACACAATGCAGGAGGACGAGGCATTACATTTTGTGGATTTTCAAACGTTTGTTCAATCGTTACTCCTAAAACTGTGCCAACGCAATCAGGCGTTAATTCGCCCATGCGAGGGAGATCACCTGTCAATCGGCCTTTCAAGTTATATTCTGCGCCAAGCAATGATTTTACTTGTTCTTCTACAAATGGTTGGCCATCTTCGGCGACAAGAATGGAGTCGCACTTAGTTGCAAATGATTTTATTGAATTGGAGGGAATTGGATATTGAGATATTTTCAATACAGAAACACCCAAATCCATAGGGGCGTTTTCCATCACATAATTATAAGCGATACCACATGAAATCACTCCTATACGAGCTTTCCCTTCATTGACAGCTATCGTTTTGTTGTATATTGAATTTTCTGAAGATGCCGACAAGTCCGGTTGTTTTGCAACCAATCCTGCATATTGTCGGCGGGCATTACCCGGTAACAATACCCAATGAGTGCGTTCATTATCAGGGTTAAGGGTATTTTGAGCAATGGCATTTCTCACCTCAACGTCTGCACGCGAATGGGCCAATCGAGTAACAATGCGCATCAATACAGGCAATTTCATGTTTTCCGACAAATCATAAGCATACTGCATCATATCGTATGCTTCCTGTTGAGAGGAGGGTTCAAGGATGGGTATCATTGCAAACTTACCATAGAAACGTGAGTCTTGCTCATTTTGAGACGAGTGCATCGATGGATCATCTGCTGCAAGCACAACTAGGCCCCCATTTACTCCTGTTATTGCCGAATTTACAAATGCATCAGCTGCAACGTTCATTCCAACGTGTTTCATACACACCAATGCACGTTTCCCGGCATAGGACATTCCTAAAGCAGCTTCCATTGCTGTTTTTTCATTGGTACACCAACGGCTACGCACATCTGTTGCATGTGCTTGAATATATTCAGTTATCTCAGTTGAGGGAGTTCCTGGATAGGCATACACTCCGCTGATACCAGCATGAATGGCACCTAATGCAATCGCTTCATCTCCCAACAATAATTTTCGTTCTATCATTTCTTCTTTTTTTATGACTGTTATTTATCTGCATCATTCAACACAGGAAATTTCTTGCGAAACGCCTCTAAATCCTCTATGTCTATTTCGGCCGTTGCTTCACTCTCTTCGCCATCAATACATGACGCAATTTTTTTTCCATAAGGATCAATCACGACACTGCCTCCATTATATTCACATGAGGGGTCAGTGCCCACTCGATTAACACCTGCTACATAACATTGATTCTCTATGGCTCGAGCCACCAACAATGCACTCCACGCAGCAACACGTGGTGTGGGCCAACTCGCTACATATAAAATCATATCATAATCTCCACGATTACGAGACCATACAGGGAACCTCAAGTCATAACAAACCTCAAGCAAAATGCGTACTCCTCTGAATTCTACTACGATACGCTCCTCCCCAGGTGTAAATCTAAGATGCTCTCCGCCATATGTAAACAAGTGTTTTTTATCATAATAAGTGACATTGCCATCGGGTTTTACAAAATAGAAACGATTATAGTATTGATCGTTATTTGTAACGGCTACACTACCGGCTATCGCTGCATTAATTTCAGCCGATTTTTGTTTCATCCAGTGTAAAGTCGGACTATCAATGCTCTCTGCTATTCCCTCTGGATTAGTACAAAAACCTGTAGAAAACATTTCGGGCAAAACATATATATCCGAGCCTGCGTTTTTATTGATAGCCTCGTCGGCTCTTTTAATATTTTCGGCCGGATTTGCCCACTGTATATCTCGTTGTAAGATCGTAATTTTCATTTTCTCATATTTAAATTGCAAATATAGCAATTATAAGTATAAACACATTGCAAATGACAACATTTTGTCTGTTTTTTACGTTAATTCTAAACAAATTCCTATTGCGAACAAAAAATTATTTGTTGAAAAATAGTTGTTTATATTCCTTTGTTAAAGTTAAAGCCTTGGTATTTATTGGAGTAACGTTATTAAATTATCTATGTGTGAATAGCAAAAAAAAACGGCCACTATATAGTGGCCGTTTTTAGTTGATATCAATTGGGAATTATACCCAACGAACGTAAGCGAAGTCTTGACGATGAGGAAGAGCTTCGTTTTTAGGATAGATGCGATAAGCATAACGGAATACTCCTGCATCTTTGAGAATGCTCTTCAAGGCAAATGTAACGATGTTTCCTTCTTCTTTGACTATCTCAAATTGTACAGTATCCCAAAGTTTTTCTTCGCCACTTTCTTGCTTGTAAATAACGTTTTCAAGGCCGAGATCTTTACCAAGACCATTTGTGTCAATTGTAACAACAACTTCGTAGGGTTGGCCGGTCATGTTGTTGAGGGCTGCGTTATAACCTTCAACGTTCAATACTTTAATGCCGTCCCATGCCGATGCAACACGTTCTTTCCATGCAACGATTTCACGAGCTTTAGCATAGTCATTGGCTTTGAGTTCGGCAGTGCGTTTTCCTTCTTTGTTGTAGAAACGATCAATATAGTCGTCGATCATACGTTTCATTGTGAAGTGAGGCGCAATGTGTCCGATTGAGCCCTTGATGTATTGAATCCATTCGGGAGAGTAACCTTTAGAATTTTTAGCAAAATACAAAGGAATAATTTCGTTCTCAAGCATTGAATAGATTGTTGCAGCATCAAGTTTATCTTGTTGTGCTTGGTCGGTGAATGTGCGTTTGTCTGTTAATGCCCAACCAGCCTTTTCGTCAAAACGATAACCTTCATACCACCAGCCATCAAGAACTGAGAAGTTGAGCACACCATTCATTTCAGCTTTTTCGCCTGAAGTACCTGATGCTTCAAGAGGACGAGTTGGTGTGTTCAACCAAATGTCAACACCGGTAACAAGACGTTTGGCAACAATCATGTTGTAGTCTTCCAAGAAAATGATTTTGCCAAGGAATTGAGGCATGCGTGAGATTTCCATGATGCGCTTGATGAGTCCTTGTCCTGCGCCATCGGCAGGGTGAGCTTTTCCTGAGAATACAAATTGAACAGGGAATTGTTCGTTGTTTACAATCTTAGCCAAACGATCGAGGTCGGTGAAGAGAAGGTGAGCGCGTTTGTATGTTGCAAAACGACGTGCGAAACCGATAATGAGCGCGTTGGGATTGATTTTGTCAACGATTTTCATTACAGCTGAAGGATCACCTTGGTTTGCAAGCCATTTAGCTTTGAAGTCTTTCTTTACAAAGTTGATGAATTTATTCTTCAACAATACGCGCATGTTCCAGATTTCTTCGTCTGCAACTTTGAAAATTCCGTCCCATGCTTCTGGGTTGCTTTGATCGTCAAATACTTCTTTGCCAAGTTTTTTAGCGTAGAACTCTTTCCATTCCGATGCAGCCCATGTTGGCATGTGTACACCATTTGTAACGTATCCTACGTGAGATTCTTGCCAATTATATCCTTTCCAAATTCCGGCAAACATTTTCTTTGACACTTCACCATGCAACCAGCTAACACCATTGGCTTCTTGACATGTGTTAAGCGCAAATACACTCATTGAGAATCGATCGTTTGATCCGGGGTTCTCACGTCCCATATTCATGAGGTCGGCCCATTCAATGCCAAGTTTTGCGGGGAACTCATTCATGTATTTATAGAAGAGACCTTCGTCAAAGTAGTCGTGGCCGGCAGGTACTGGAGTGTGAACTGTGTAAAGGCTTGATGCACGCACCATTTCCATTGCCACGTTGAAGTCAAGGTGTTGTTCTTGAACGTAGTCAACAAGACGTTGGAGGTTTAAGAGAGCTGCATGGCCTTCGTTACAGTGATAGAGGTCGGTTTTGATGCCGAGTTTTTTCAACATGAGTACACCACCAATACCAAGAAGATATTCTTGTTTGATGCGATTTTCCCAGTCTCCACCATAAAGTTGGTGTGTGATGGGACGGTCAAACTCACTGTTCATGTCAAAGTCGGTATCCATGAGATATAATTTCATGCGACCTACATTAACACGCCAAATGTGAGAATATATAATGCGACCGGGGTAGGGTACTTCAAGGATTACAGGAGATCCGTTCTCGTCACAAACTTGTTCGATTGGTAATTGATTGAAGTTTTGAGGCTCGTAGTTGGCGATTTGTTGTCCGTCAACTGAGAGTGTTTGAGTAAAATAACCATGACGATAAAGGAATCCAACAGCTGTCATGTCGATGCAGCTGTCTGATGCTTCTTTGATGTAGTCACCAGCAAGTACGCCAAGTCCTCCTGAATAGATCTTCAACGCATTGCACAACCCATATTCCATTGAAAAATATGCGATTGATGGAACGTCTTTGCGCATAGGCTTCTTCATGTACTCTTTGAATGAAGCGTAAACTTTTTCAATGCGCAACATTAATTCTTTGTCAGCAATGATTTCTTGAAGACGTTCAAAGCTGAGTTGTTGCAACAACATTACGGGGTTTTCACCTGTGGCACGCCACAAGTCAGGGTTAAGCTCACGGAAAAGAGATTTACCTTTGCTATTCCACACCCACCAAAGGTTTTTTGCTAATTCCTCAAGTGGTTTGAGTTCTGAAGGTAAGTCTGATTTTACAGTAATGTCACGCCAAACGGGTGCATTAGTGTTGCTTACTTGTAATTTCATAAGTTTGTAATATATAAAAATTGTGTTAATTGATTGTCTAATTAATTCAACTCAAATGATTAATAACCAATCTAATTATCGGTTATTATGGGCGTTTTCTATTGCGATAGAGTAGGCTTCTTGATAATAGCTGATGAAGTTACTCCATGAAGCTGTTGCGGCAGTTGTCATTGCAGCTTTGCCTATTTGAGTTGTTGTTTTTGAGTCATTGTCAATTAATGATCGCAACGATTGGGCAATGCCTTCGGTTACTTGTTCATAATTGAAATCTCCGCGTGAAATAACGTTTACACCACAATCGTTAAAGTCATTTTGGAATGAAGATAAAATCCATTGTCCAAATCCCGATAGGGTTGTGGTGATTGTGGGAACTCCAAATGCAACACTTTCAAGTGGGGTATATCCCCAAGGCTCATAATATGACGGGAAAACTGTTGCGTCCATTCCAATGACTAAGTCGTAATAAGATAGGTTGAAAATGCCATCATTACCGTTGAGATAGCATGGTACATATATTATTGTAACATTGGAATTTTTGTCGTTAGTGATATTCAATCCATGAATTCGTGATATAATGGGATCATAATCCATGTTGTTGAGCCAATGTGTTATCACCGGGTCCTCAAGTTGAGATTTTCGCTTGAGTGTTACAGCTTTGGCTAAGTCGGCTCTTGGTTCTTTAACCCAAGCCGGAACCATCACATAGGCCAATATTTTGCGCGAGTTATTGGCTTGACTTAGCTTAATCATTGAGTCAAGGAATACGTCAATGCCTTTGTTGCGATATTCACAACGTCCTGATGTTGCTATAATAAACGTGTCATCGGGTAGCTTGTTGCCTATGAGAGATGAAGCTACATTTAATAGAACTTCGCGAGCTGATTGACGGGCTTGAGCAAATTTTGATTTTGCCGGAACAAAGTTTTGTTCAAATCCATTGGGCGTTACCACATGTGGACGTTTATCGAGGAGTTGCTCACACTCTGTTGCTGTGATTTCGCTCACAGTCGTAAAGCTGTCGGCATTATGAGCCGCTGCTTTTTCCAATGAGTGCTTTGATTGCATATTCAACTCGCCGGCCATTTGGTCGCCGTTGTATCCTTTTAGGTAGTCATACAAAGGCTTGTTGTTGCCACAAATGCTACGTCCGATGCTTGTGGCATGTGTGGTAAATACGGTGGCAACTTGGGGTAATACATGTTTTACATATAATAGCCCCATTCCGGTTGTCCATTCATCAAAGTGGGCAATAACGTTTTTGCCTTCAATGCCTTGATAACGGCAAATGCTTTCAATCACAAGGCCTGCAGCATGTGAAAATGCACACGCTTCGTCGTAGTCACCATAGGCATGCAATGAGTCAACTCCATATAAATTCCACATGAGTCCGTAGAATTCATCTTTGACAGCATACAATGCGTCAAATTTGACTAAAATCACTATGGGTTTTCCCGGAATATCCCATCGGCCTATTCTCACATTTACGCCTTCGGGGAGTTGCGCATTGGTTTTCCAATCTTTGAGTAAAGTGCGTGACTCAATAAAATATGGCGATGGATTTTCATCACTCCATACATCGGGGCCAATGAATATTGTCTTGTCTTTATATAGTTTTTGTAAAGTTTTTGCTTTAGTTGATAACACGGTGTATATTCCGCCTATCTTATTGCAAACCTCCCAACTTGTCTCAAACAGCAGGTCAATTTTTACCGTTGTTTTATCCATTATTGTAGATTTTCGAATTTTGAAAGTGCAAAGATAATAATTTTTTTCCATAAATCACATATCCACTTGTCAATTAACCCTAAAGCCTAATTGGGCGACTAATGTAAAAATGGAATTGTGATAACAGAATTAAAAGAATAAAAAGCGCAAGAGTCATGCCGGGGCATGGCTCTTGTGCTTTTTATGGATTAGATATTTGTCATCAAGTTACACGATGCCTTGTGCCATCATTGCTTTAGCTACTTTCATGAAGCCTGCAACATTTGCACCTTTGACATAGTTGATGTAGCCATCTTCTTGTTTGCCGTAGATTTCACATTGTTTGTGAATTTCAGCCATGATTCCTTTGAGCTTGGCGTCAACTTCTTCGGCGCTCCAAGAAAGTTTTTGAGAGTTTTGAGCCATTTCAAGACCTGAAACAGAAACACCTCCGGCATTGGCTGCCTTTCCTGGGGCATAAAGAATTTTTGCGTTAAGGAATTCCTTGATTGCGTCGGGAGTCGAGGGCATGTTGGCTCCTTCTGAAACTGCAAAACAGCCATTTGCAAGAAGTGCGCGAGCATCGTCTCCATCAAGCTCGTTTTGTGTTGCCGAAGGCATTGCGATGTTACATTTTACATGTTGCCAGGGACGTTCGCCATCAAAGTATTGACAGTCATATTCTTCAGCAAATTCACGAATTCTTCCGCGATATATGTTTTTGAGTTTAAATATGTAGTCAAGTTGTTCTTGTGTGATTCCATCGGGAACATATATTGTTCCGTTTGAATCGCTCATTGACACAACCTTTGCTCCAAGTTGCAAAAGTTTTTTAGCTGTATAGGTCGCAACGTTTCCTGATCCTGAGATTGCAACTTTCTTGTCTTTAATGTCAATTCCTTTTGTTGCAAGCATGTTCAAGAGGAAGTAAACATTGCCATATCCAGTTGCTTCGGGGCGCACGAGCGATCCGCCAAATTCGCGACCTTTTCCGGTGAATGTCCCGGTGAATTCATGTGTCATTTTTTTGTACATACCATACATGTATCCAACTTCGCGACCACCTACGCCGATGTCTCCTGCAGGAACGTCGGTATCGGGACCGATGTGTCTCCATAATTCGGTCATGAATGCTTGGCAAAATCTCATTACTTCCATGTCGCTTTTGCCTCTTGGTGAAAAGTCTGATCCTCCTTTGCCTCCACCCATAGCGAGTGTGGTCAATGAGTTTTTGAAGGTTTGTTCAAACGCGAGGAATTTGAGAATTGATTGGTTCACTGAAGAGTGGAAACGTATTCCACCTTTGTATGGGCCAATTGCATTGTTGTGTTGAATGCGGTATCCCATGTTGTTTTGTACATTGCCTTTGTCGTCAACCCATGATACTCTGAAAGAGTAGATGCGGTCGGGTATGCATAGGCGTTCTATGAGGTTGTAGCGTTCAAATTCGGGGTGTTCGTTGTAAGTGTCTTCAATTGTAGTTAACACTTCTTCTACTGCCTGGAGATATTCAGGCTCATTTGGGAAACGACGTTTTAAATTGTCAATAACTTCGGTAGCTTTCATAAGACTAATCCTTTTATATTATTATATTATATAATGTAGATTTATGAATCAATATGGTTTTTTGTCTCCGGTTTTCAATATTGGAATATTGAGGTAGAAGATCATGGCGCAAAGTTATAATTATTTCTGTTATTGTCCTAACATTTTTCAAGTTTTTTCTTTAAAAATATATCTTTTTTTTATAAAAGGTGATTTTTGGTGAAATTTTGTCAGATTTATTGAGATAAAATAGCAAAAAGTAAAAAGGTCTCCGATACCATCGGAGACCTTTTTACTTTGAGGATTGAGGGAGTAAAGTTATCTGAGACGTATTACTTGTCCTATTTGTAGCTTGCTCGTTGTTTTTAGCCCATTGAGGCGACAGAGCTGTTTAACAGTAACTCCGTTGCGAGTTGCAATTTTGCTAAGGCTATCACCGCGACGTATGCGATAGGTTTTGCCATTGCCTTTGGCTGTTGTTTTTGCTGCTGCTTCAAATTTTGCTTTGTTTTCTTCGCGATATTTGGCCATGTACTTACGATTTGATGCGGCAGAGTAGTTGCGAGCATTTTTGTAAGTATTTATGTCAAATGTATAGATGTCGGTGTGGGTTGTTTGGTTGGGGAAGTCAAATATTGCAGCTGGATTAATGGGAATACCCATATAACGAGTCTCAAAATGGAGGTGAGCTCCAAAACTGCGACCTGTGTTACCTGCAAGGGCGATGGGGTCTCCGGCTTTTACATATTGATCTTCTGTCACCAAGAATTTAGAAAGGTGGCCATATACGGTTTCAAGTCCGTTTTCATGGCGAATTATGACGTAATATCCATATCCTCTTCTTTCATAGTTGGTGAGACGTATCTTTCCGTTAAATGCTGAACGAATTGTGTCGCCTATGTGTGCTTTAATGTCGATTCCTTTGTGTTGGCGACGGAAACGGCGACGATAGCCATAATCTGATGTTACATATCCGGGGTGAGGCATTGAGAAATTTGTTACATCAATATCTTTTGTATCGGGAACTACGGCATTAACGTATGGATTTACACGTTTGCTGTCCCAACCTTCGGTGTAGATGTCGATTTCTGGCTCGGCTTCTTCGTCGTTTAAGAGGTCATCGAGGAATTGTTTTGTGTCCTCGACTTTGATTTTGTCGTTGATGTTGGATTGTTCGGCTATCAAGTTGCGATGTTCAGCCGCATGAGAGTCGGGGAGTCGATATTCTTGTGCCGAGGTGCTTACCCATAGGCCCATGAGCAATACTGCGGCTACTGTAATTTTTTTGTTGAAAAGCATTAGGTTAAAATGGTTAGTGTTAAATTAATGTTCGTCTGGGGCGTAAATGAATTTTATCGCTACCGATGTGTAATCAAAAATTTCTTCGGGTTTGAAGAAGCGGTTTATTTCAATAATTGCATTTTCAACGCTATCTGAAGCGTGAATAATGTTTTCTTGTGAACTTACACTGAAGTCGCCTCTGATGGTGCCTGGCTCGGCTTTTCGCCCGTTTGTTGCTCCAGTCATCATTCTCACGATGCTGACTGCGTCGGTTCCTTTGATGCAAGCAACTATCACCGGAGTGGCCATCATTGACTCAAGAATCCATGGGAAAAATGGTCGATCAACAAGATGGGCATAATGCTCGCGCAATATTTTTTCATCAAGTTGCATCATTTTTAGTCCGGCAATGTTTAAGCCTTTACGTTGAAAACGAGAGATGATTTCGCCGATGAGACCACGCTCTATTGCCGAGGGTTTGATTATAACAAGGGTTTGTTCCATGATTCTTTAGCTGTTTTGCGATAAAAATTCTTTCAAAGTTACATATTTTCAAGCAATTAGCGAAATTTTTGGCGTCGTAAAATATGTGAAATTAAATGTTGATGACTTAATCTGCCGTTGTAATGCGTTGAGATAGTGTATGTTGCGGAAGAAATATGTTTTATAACATGTTTTTTGTTTCAGCTTATTCTGCTCCAATCTATCACTTTGTTGAATAGGAGTTTAAGCTGATTTAGTAAAATGCTGTTTTGAGGGAGACTCAATTGTGGGTCTTCTTTGAGAATTTCTTCGGCTGTGTCGCGGGCCAATTGAATTATTTGTCCGTCGGTGGCGATGTTTGCGATGCGAAGATTTAGTGGCAGTCCGCTTTGCATGGTGCCTTCCAAATCGCCCGGTCCTCGCATTTTCAAGTCGGCTTCAGCGATTAAAAATCCATCGGTGGTTGACGTCATTATCTCAAGGCGTTTACGGGTTTCTGAGGCTATTTGGTGCTTAGTCATGAGTATGCAATAGCTTTGGCCTTCACCGCGGCCCACGCGCCCACGTAGTTGGTGTAGCTGAGACAAACCAAAACGTTCGGCATTCTCAATCAGCATTGTTGTTGCGTTGGGTACGTTTACTCCCACCTCTATGACTGTTGTGGCAACAAGAATGTCGGCTTTGTGAGTTGCAAACAAGGTCATTTGGTGATCTTTTTCCGATGGTTTCATCTTTCCGTGAACATATGCGACTTTATACATCGGGAATGTTTCTCGTATCAGTTCATATCCCTCTTCAAGACATCGTAAATCAAGTTTTTCATTTTCTTGAATGAGGGGATAAACAATGTAAACTTGTCGCCCTTCCTTAAGCTGTCTCCCAATGTGTTTATATACGTCAAGCCGTTGATTGTCAAATCTTAGTGCGGTTGTCACCGGCTTGCGGCCGGGTGGGAGCTCGTCTATTATTGATACGTCTAAATCACCATAGACTGTCATCGCCAATGTGCGAGGAATGGGCGTTGCTGTCATCACCAACACGTGGGGCGGTGTGTGGTTTTTATTCCAAAGCCGAGCTCGTTGTGCAACTCCAAATCTATGCTGCTCGTCAATGACGATAAATCCGAGATTGTGAAACTTGACGTTGTCTTCTATTACGGCATGAGTGCCTATGAGAATGTGTAAACTTCCATCTTCAAGTTGACGGTGGATTTCATCTCGCTCTTTTTTGCGGGTGGACCCGGTCAACAGTTTTACGTTTACGCCGATTGATTGTACAAGATTGGATATTGTCTCAAAATGTTGTGTTGCAAGAATTTCGGTTGGAGCCATCAGGCAGGCTTGTGTATTGTTGTCTAATGCGATGAGCATACACAGAAGTGCTACGAGAGTTTTCCCGCTTCCTACGTCTCCTTGAAGCAACCGGTTCATTTGATGCCCTGAGCGCATATCGGCTCTGATTTCTTTGATAACTCTTTTTTGAGCTCCTGTTAGTTCAAACGGGAGGCATTGGTTGTAGAAGGTGTTGAAATAATCTCCAATGTGATTGAAATTGAAACCTCCAATGGCTGATAAGCGTCTGATTGTATATTGTAATATGTTGAGTTGTATGTAGAACAACTCTTCAAATTTAAGTCTTAGTTTAGCTTTTTGTAATAGGTCTGGGCTCTGTGGAGTGTGAATGTTTTTAATCGCGTCAAGTAATCCCATTAGATGGTTGCGTTCGATTACCGATTGGGGTAATGTTTCGCTAATTTCTTTGATGTTTGAGAGAATGGTTTGAACCCAATTAAATATTACTCGAGACGTAATTCCTCGGTTGCGGAGCGTTTCTGTTAAAGGATATACGCCTCTGATGCCTTGGGTGGCAATTGCTGACGATGGCGTGTCTATTTCGGGGTGTACAATATTCCAACGATTATTGAATAGGGTTGGTTTGCCGAATAAAACATATTCAAAACCTGTGCTATAAGCTTTGCGTATTTGCTTGATCTTTTGAAACCATACGACCTCAATCGTTCCCGAACCGTCACTGAATAGTCCGATAAGACGTGTTCTTGCGCCTTCTCCTTGGGTGGTGAAAGATATGAAACGACCTTTGAGTTGTATAGCGGGCATTTCGCCTGAAAAGTCTTTAATGCGATAGGTCGTTGACCTATCAATGTAATTTGTAGGGAAGTGGAAGAGAAGGTCGAAGAATGACTTGATACCGAGTTGTTTATCAAGTAGTTCTGCTCTCGCAGGTCCAACTCCTTTGAGATACATTATGTTGGTGTCTCGTAGCCGATTCATTGTTCGCTCATGTATATAGCCGCAATTTTAATGTCGGATGGGTGGGTTATTTTTATGTTCTTTGGGTCGCCTTCAACCAAAGCGATGTCGTTAAAGTTTGCTGCGGCCAAAACTGATGCATCGTCAGTAAAGCTATCGCAATATGGAAGTGTGTAAGCTTTAATGAGTTTGTGAGCCTGAAAGGCTTGTGGAGTTTGCACTGCTCTATAACAAGATCGATCAACCGGGCAAGATGTTCCGTCGTGGTATAATTGTCTGATCGAATCAGTTACCGGTATGACCGGGATTGCACCTGAATGGGTTAATGTGGCATTAATGGTGCGAGCAACCATCTGCTTGTCTATGATGGGACGAGCCCCATCGTGGATTGTGATGGTAGAGTTGTCGGGAATGGCTTCGGCAATTGAGTCAATAGCATTTTTTACCGATTGCCAACGAGTCTCTCCTCCAATGACAATTTGAGGCGATGAGAATTGGAATTTATCGCATAGTTCGTTCCAAAAATCAACAAAATCCCGATTCAGGACTACGACGATTTTAGACGTCGGTAGGGCAATGCGCATTTGGTTGATTGTGTGCATTAATATAGGGAGCTCGTTGAGCATGCAAAACTGTTTAGGGAGCTCTGCGCCAAATCGAGTGCCTTTGCCGGCTGCGACTATTATGTTATAGATTGGAGGTGTTGTCATTTGAGCTCAAGAATCTGGTTGGCGGCGTTTTTGGTGTCCACTTTTGAGATGATGTGTGTTATGATGCCATCGGTGTCGGTGACGAAAGTCGTGCGTACGGTCCCCATTGATGTGCGGCCACACATTTTCTTTTCTCTCCATACTCCAAATTCCTGATTTAGTTTTAAATCAACGTCAGAAATTAAAGTAAAAGGTAAAGAATATTTTTCTGCAAATTTTTTGTGAGATGTTGCAGAATCTTTGCTTATTCCGATGATTTCGTATCCGGCATTGCGCAGTTGAGAATATTCGTTGCTAAAGCTGCAAGCTTCGGCGGTACACCCGGGAGTGTTATCTTTGGGATAGAAATATATCACAAGCTTTTTCCCTGCAAACTGAGATGAAAGCACTTCATTTCCATTCATGTCAAACCCAAGTGATTGAGGTATCTTGTCTCCAATATTCATAATCGTAGTTTTTAAAGGTTATAAATCTGATAGTAATGATAGGGCTCTGCTTCGCCCTATGAGATCTCCGATGATGTCGTGGGGCTCATTGGGTGAAACCCATTGCCCAAGAACATTTATAGTAGGAGTTTCTATTGTTGTGAATTGTCTTAAATGATTGAGTGCAGCGTAAGCCGATTCTAAGTATGGCGAATCGGGTATCTCATTGCCAATGAGATTGTAATAATAGTATAATAAAGAGGCGATGTAGCGAGTGATGATAGTGCCATGTTCTTTGGCCTCAGAGTCGCATGGTGGGTTTTCTGACAATATTCTCATTAACGATACTGCCGCTGTAGTGTAAATAGATAGCATTGAATTGTCAATGTTGCGACTTCGGTTGTTGTCTATCGTAATTTGAAGTATGGCTCCAATTGCTGTGGAATAAGCATCATTGGTTTTTCCCATGAGAGCTAAAGCATAGCAGTGGATTGATGCGGCTATTGCCATGATGTTTACTTCGTGTTGAGATTCGCTATGGTTGTTTATAGCAGAGGCCCAAAAGTGATGGGCTTTAGCAAGAGCTTCGCCCGATAGAAGTACAGCATCTTCTATTGCTCCATTATCTAATAAACTATTACATTCTTTTATTGATGATAATATGTCGGATAAATGTTGTTTCATGTGTGTAAATTGTGTCAAAGAGATAGTAGTGCCATTTGTTGACTACAAAAATACAAATTAATTATGGGATTATGGGGCTGAAAATGTAATTTTGTTGACAATTTTTGAGTTGTTTATGCAACTAATCCCATTAATTTGCGTCTAACGATTAAACATCATCGGGATTAATGAATAAAAAAGAAGAAAAAGAACAGCGCTTTCTTGCCCTAATAGATTGTAACAAGCAGATAATCTATAAGGTGTGCTATATGTATGCCAATGATGAAAATCATTTTAATGATCTCTATCAAGAGGTGATGGTTAATTTGTGGCAAGGAATGGACGGGTTTAGGGGTGATGCACAACTCTCAACATGGGTTTATCGAGTGTGTATCAATACCTGCGTATCGATATTTCGTCGTAGTGGAAAATTTGGCATCTCATTGCCGGTAGATGAAATTATAGATATTCCCTATGATGACAGTCGTAGTTCGCAGTTAAAGGAGATGTATCAATTGATAAATCGACTTAATCGAATGGAAAAGGCTATTATTTTGATGTGGCTTGATGAAAAATCCTACGATGAAATAGCCGAAGTGACCGGTTTGACGCGCAATAATGTGGCATCGCGGTTGCATCGTATTAAAGCAAAGTTAATAGAAAGTGGTAATAAATAATGGATAGACGATTATGGAACTTGACGAATTGAAAAAACAATGGCAACAGATTGAGTTGCGCATAGATAAGGTTGAGGAGGCAAATCATCGTTTGACCGAAAGATTGAAAAAAAATAAAGCTACAAATGCAAAGCAAAGACTCACAACGCAATTTGGCGTGAAACTGTTGTTTTGTGTGATATCTCCATTGTGGATGGTTTTATTTGCATCGCAAGTGGAGGTGAGGCCTGAATTGTATATAAGCTACATGGTGTTTTTTGTTATCATGGCAATTTCAATGGCTTATGTGTGGAATAAGTTGCGCACGATGAATTATATGAAAATGTCGATAAAAGAAGCACTAATCACAGTGTATGACATGGAACGTTTATACCGTGGTGTTGGGTGGATTGGAATTATAACCGGTGCTCCATTGATTGTGTTTATGTTGATGGAAATACACAAATTAGAAACCCCTGAGGTGGTATATGGCGCATGGGTAGGCTTGATTGTGGGGGCAATAGTGGGCCTAATCTCAAAAATGCGCAATAGACGATTGCTCAAGGAAATGCGTCAGGCCTTGGAAGAAGAAATTGGTGATGATGAGAATTCAATATCAGATTAAACTTAAATTTACTGAAAATTCATGCTTAAATAATTTGCTTGTCGCTCAAGAATGAGTTAACTTTGTGGCTAACTTTGATTATTATAATTAATCACCCTAAAGTCAATTCAAGCGATGAATAGCAGTAGCCTCGTTTCAATCTCTGATATAAGTAAAGAAGAGATTCTCAGCTTGCTCAATCAAGCACGATACTTCGAGGAGAATCCAAATCACAAAATCCTTGATGGCAAAGTTATTGCCACCTTGTTTTTTGAACCATCAACGCGTACTCGTCTCAGCTTTGAGACCGCAGTAAACCGCTTGGGTGGTAGAATAATAGGTTTCTCCGATGCAAGTACAACAAGTTCTTCAAAAGGTGAAACTTTGAAGGATACCATTAAGATGGTGAGTAATTATGTTGACTTGATAATAATGCGCCACTATCTCGAAGGAGCTGCGCGGTATGCTAGTGAAGTTACCGATACACCTGTAATCAATGCCGGAGATGGAGCAAATCAGCACCCATCACAAACAATGCTTGATTTATATTCGATATACAAAACGCAAGGAACTCTTGATAACCTCACAATAACAATGGTTGGCGACTTGAAATATGGTCGAACAGTACATTCATTGTTAATGGCAATGCAATATTTCAATCCGACATTCCGATTTGTTGCATGTGATGAGTTGAAAATGCCTGCTGAATATAAAGATTTCTGTGATAAAAATGGAATTAAATATACCGAGCATAAAGAATTCTCAGCTGAGGTGATAAATTCGTCCGATATTATTTATATGACGAGAGTGCAACGTGAACGATTCACCGATATAATGGAATATGAGCGCGTGAAAAATTTATATACGCTTCACAATGCAATGCTCGACGGCTCTCGTGATAATTTGCGCATACTTCACCCGCTACCTCGTGTCAATGAAATCGACTATGATGTAGATGATAACCCAAAAGCCTATTACTTCCAACAGGCTCAAAATGGATTATATGCTCGTCAAGCTATAATATGTAAAGCATTAGGTATTGATATAAACAAGGAGGACAAGTGATGACAACAAATAAAAAAGAACTTGCCGTAGCTGCATTACAAAATGGAACGGTAATAGATCATATACCATCGTCAATGCTTTTCAAAGCTGTGAAAATTCTTGGAATTGAAAAGTTGCAGACTCACATTACGATAGGAAATAATCTCGAAAGCAGTAAACTTGGAACTAAAGGCATAATCAAAGTTGCAGATGTTCTGTTCCCTGAAGCAATTCTAAACCGCATTGCTTTGATTGCCCCATCGGCAAAAGTAAATATTATACGCGATTTTGAAGTCGTGGAAAAACATCGAGTGTCATTGCCTGAAACAATTGTAGGAATTGTGAAATGCAATAACCCTAAATGCATCACCAATAATGAGCCGATGAAAACTCGATTTGAAGTCGTTGATAATGATGATGTAACGATACGTTGTCATTATTGTGGACACACTGTGAAAAGTAGCGAAGCCATAATTGATTGACTTTCTTGTTGATGAAACAGAGCTGGAAACCCGGGACAATGATATATCCGTTACCCGCAGTATTGGTCAGTTGTGGGAATTCTCCACAACGTCGCAACCTCATTACTGTTGCATGGACCGGGACTGTATGTACAAATCCGGCAATGTGTTACATCTCGGTGCGTCCAGAAAGGCATAGCTATCAAATCATCAAAGAAGAGATGCAGTTCACAATTAATCTCACAACAAAAGAAATGGCCCAAGCTGTTGATTGGTGTGGCGTGAAATCGGGTCGTGATTTTGATAAATGGAAAGAAACCGGACTGACCCCAATTGATGGAGTCGCAGTGACTTGTCCCTATGTTGAGCAAGCTCCAATCAGTATAGAATGCCGTGTAAAGGAAATAATTCCTCTTGGTTCGCATCATATGTTTTTAGCCGAAGTGGTGAATGTGCTTGCCGATGAGCAATATCTTGATCCTACGACAGGCGCATTTAATATGGAACAGGCACAGCTCGTTAGTTATAATCATGGCGCCTATTATACTCAAGGAGAGAAAATAGGACGTTTTGGGTGGACTGTACAAAAGAAGAAAAAGAAAAAATAAATAATCAATAAATACAATTTCAATGGAAAGAGACAACAAAATTTTTGACATTATTGAGCGTGAACATCAGCGTCAACGTCATGGCATTGAGCTAATCGCTTCTGAAAACTTTGTTAGTGAACAAGTAATGCAGGCAATGGGTTCTTGCCTTACAAATAAGTATGCTGAGGGATATCCCGGACATCGTTATTATGGTGGTTGCCAAGTGGTAGATGAAGCCGAACAATTGGCAATAGATCGTTTGAAAGAAATTTTTGGTGCAGCTTACGCCAATGTACAACCTCATTCAGGTGCACAAGCCAATATGGCTGTATTTATGGCTTGCCTTAAACCAGGTGATAAATTCCTCGGACTTAATCTCTCACATGGTGGTCACCTTTCTCATGGTAGCCCTGTGAATTTCTCTGGATTGATGTTCCAGGCCTTGGAATACAATGTAAAAGAAGACACTGGTCTTGTTGACTATGAACAAATGGAGGAAGTTGCTCGCCGCGAACGCCCCAAATTGATTATCGGTGGAGCAAGTGCCTATTCTCGTGAATGGGATTATGCTCGCATGCGTCGTCTTGCCGACGAAATCGGTGCTATTTTCATGGTAGATATGGCACACCCAGCAGGTCTCATTGCAGCAGGATTGCTTGACAATCCGGTGAAATATGCCCACATTGTGACTTCTACAACCCACAAAACTCTTCGTGGCCCTCGTGGTGGTATTATTTTATTGGGCGAAGATTTTGAAAATCCTTGGGGAAAGAAAACTCCAAAGGGTGTTACTCGCATGATGTCTTCATTGCTTGATTCTGCTGTTTTCCCCGGTGTTCAAGGTGGTCCATTGGAACATGTAATTGCTGCTAAGGCTGTAGCCTTTGGTGAAGCATTGCAACCATCATATAAAGAATATCAAACTCAAGTGAAGAAAAATGCCTCTGTAATGGCTCAAGCGCTTGTAGATAAAGGCTATAAAATTATCTCAGGTGGAACCGACAACCATTGTATGCTTGTTGACCTCCGCACTAAATTCCCTGAATTGACAGGTAAGGTTGCAGAAAAAGTTCTTGTTGAAGCTGACATCACTGCAAACAAGAATATGGTGCCATTTGATAGCCGCTCTCCATTCCTCACTTCAGGTATTCGTCTTGGTACTCCTGCGATTACTACTCGTGGAGCAAAAGAAGACCTCATGGGCGAAATCGTAGAAATGATTGATACAGTTCTCTCTAACCCTGAAGATGCTAAAATCATCGCTTCGGTTAAAGAAAAAGTAAATACAATCATGGAAGGATATCCAATGTTTGCTTACTAATAACGTATAACCCCAAATTATCAAAACACCACCAAGTCAAATTTGGCTTGGTGGTGTTTTAATTTAATTAGTTTTCTTTATTCTTTGTGTCCAATTAATTTTCTTTGTCATTTGAACCCGATTCATTTCCCGTATCAACTTGTTGATTTGTAATGAGGTCGTCAAAATACAAATAACATATAGATGGATCGCTTAAGAATTCATCTTTCGTGATAATTTTTTGATTAAAAAGCTCAATCATATCGGGGTATTGCTTGAGTGATTTTTTTATCATACTGCCAAAAAATAACATTATACCTTTCTCTGATTTCCAATAACAGTAGGCATAGTCAATGTTTGGTTCAGTAATGTAATATGAGTTCACACTCCATGTCGTGATTGTCGTTATTCCTTTATAATTATTCGGAGTTGCGTCATAGGTGGGTAGAATATATCCTGTAATACTTTTTCCCGTAAATACTTTCATTAGAAAAACAGGTTTCTTGAAAAATTCGTTTCTACTAAAAATGTTTTTTTGACCGGCTGGTTGTTTGTGCGCTTTTAACGGAATCCAAACAACTCTTGTTGTATCATTTGCTGATGGAGGAAAAACGATAGAATCTATTAGTTCGCTTTCATATTTTTCTATTTTCCCCTTAGGCTCTTTACTTATCCCAAGAGTAGATTTCCCTCCTGTAAAGTCAGTTCGGTTATATCCATTAATTGTAGTGCCATCTTTGAAGTAAACTTCTATGGCAAATGATGTTGCATCATCGGTCTTGTCTTTTGAGAAGATGCTTCCAGGACTACAAATAATGAGAATAAAAAGCAGCAACACCTTGCGGGTTAAATTGAAAAAGTTAAATCGTATCATAATTTATAGGTTTTATATATGATGTATAAGGTTGATTTTATTCTCCGCATATAGGAGGAATTTCATGAGCTCGCAACCAAATTGTCCTTGTTCTCGCAAATTTAGTAAAAGTTGGCTTAAAAACAAACAGAGCGAAGCTTTGAAACTGGCTTCGCTCTGTTGTTTTAGTTGACAATCATTCCGCTTAGAGTGGCGTTAAGTCCATGCTCGCAGTGGTAGCTTCTTGCGAATTGTCGAATGAAGTCCAACGTCGTTTTCTTTGGACGGGGAGCAGTGGCTACACTCTGGTTTGAAGAGGAATGAACTGTCGCTGATGATGTAGAAACATTCTTCATAGGCAATTCATATTAAATTAGTTACACCTATAAAACGAATCATGGTGTTACTTTATTATATGATTGCCAAAAAAATTTTTCAGAAAAATCTTAATTGTCAAGATTGTGCAAATCGTGTCCCATGCGAGTCTTCTTTGTAATCATATATGTGCGATTATACTCGTTTGGTTCAATCTCGATGGGAATATTCTCTACGACTTCAAGTCCAAATCCTTCAAGCCCTATGCGTTTCACCGGATTGTTTGACATGAGACGCATTTTTGTGACGCCTATCGAGCGCAAGATTTGAGCCCCTACACCATAGTTGCGTTCATCTGCTCTGTGTCCTAAATGCAAGTTGGCATCAACTGTGTCCATGCCATTTTCTTGAAGTTTGTAGGCTTTGATTTTATCCATCAACCCAATGCCTCTACCTTCTTGATTGAGATATACTATTGCACCTCTACCTTCACGTTCAATCATGCTCATGGCCTTGTGGAGTTGCTCGCCACAATCACAACGTTTTGACGCAAAAATGTCGCCGGTAGCGCACGATGAATGTACTCTGACAAGTGCAGGTTCGGCAGTTGTTAAGTCTCCTTTTATTAAAGCGATGTGTTCAAGACCATTGCTTTTTTGACGGAATGGAATGAGTCTGAAATGACCATATTTAGTGGGCATGTCAACTTCCTCTCCTTTTTCAACGAGAGATTCTTGCTTAATGCGGTAAGCAATGAGGTCGGCGATAGATACAAGTTTCATGCCCCATTCGTCAGCCTTTTGTCTCAATTCGGGGAGACGAGCCATAGTGCCATCATCGCTCATGATTTCCATGAGTGCGGCGGCAGGATATAGTCCCGAAAGTCGTGCCAAATCTACTCCTGCTTCGGTGTGCCCCGGACGGCGCAATACGCCTTCATCTTGTGCATATAGCGGATTGATGTGTCCCGGACGTCCAAATGTGTCGGGCGTAGAATTGGGATCGGCAAGAGCTCTGATAGTAGCCGCACGATCCTCGATAGAAACTCCGGTAGAACAACCGTCAAGTTTATCAACTGTGATGGTAAATGGTGTTCCCAATACCGATGTGTTGTCGTCAACTTGGCGACTAAGATTTAGCTCGCGACAGCGAGAAAGGGTGATGGGAACACAAAGAACTCCACGAGCATTCTTGAGCATAAAATTAACTTGCTCGGGGGTGATTTTCTCGGCAGCACATATCAAGTCTCCTTCATTTTCGCGATCTTCATCATCTACAACGATTACAAACTTTCCCTCAGCAAAGTCTTTGAGGGCTTCTTCTATGGGGTCAAGTATTATCGGTTTCATATATTGTTACTAATTTGTTCTATGTATAATTATTTAGGGATTATTATTGTTGATTGATTTCTCAAGGTCGTCGCATGTTTTGAGAATCGATTTTATTTCATTCAGTAAGTGCTTTTGGCTGGAAATTCCTAAAAGATATATAGGTAGGCCAATGGGGAATAAAATAACACATGTGATGCCAATCCATTTGTAGCTTGATGGCTTGTATAGCCACAGACTACGCATTATTGGAAGGTCCATCAATCGGTTTATTACCATTTTATCGCGTGAATTTGATAGGTATTCAACAACTGTTTCGACCTCTTTAGATAAGCTATGTAGCTTTGTACGGTCAAATCCGTTTAGCCAATATGACAAATAGTTTTGGCGGGATTTATATTGATTTAAGAACTGAGTAGCATGTTCTTTGAGTGAATTGAGGAGCATCAGTGCTTGGGTATTTTCAACCTCATCAATGATAACTTCTTTCATTTGAACGTTTCTCACTTCGTTTCGGCCCAATAATTTGCGGAAGAATATTGTGTAGGCGTCAATGTTGAATACGGCAGAGTCGTTTACGGCCTTGTAGGTGAAGAAAACACCCAATGGCAGAAGAACTGCTGAGCTCAACCACATTCCTTGCCACACTTCAAGCGACCCATTTCGTGCCATTTTGTAGCCGGTGTTGTCTATGATGTAATAGAATATAAAAAGGAATACCGATATAACAAGGGGCATACCAAGACCTCCTTTGCGTATGATTGCGCCTAATGGCGCTCCAATGAAAAAGAATATGATGCACGCAAATGAGAGAGTGAATTTTTTCATAAGTTCAATGCCATGGCGACGTATGGTTTTGCGGTCATCTCCCATGGTATAACTTTTGAATTCATAGTCCTGTCGGCTACGTTTTGCTTCGTTGAGAGCTTGAGTGAGGCAACCTTTGTGGGTCCCGGCGCTTTTTCCTATAACCAACGAATCAAGATTTATTGGCGTTGTGAGTGTTACCGGCTTTTGTGGCTTGTTTACTATTGCCCCTTTTTCGTAAACGCGTCGATAGTAGGGGAGTCCAAGGAATGGAGTTTCTTTGAGTGCTTGCCCATATAAGAGTCCGATGCTATCAACTCTATATTTGACTGAGTCTATCGTTGCTTGCAGTTCAGAAATGTTTTTTCCCACATATTGATTGCGCATTCCATCTTCGTCCATTCGGTTGAAATTGGCATCAAATGCAATCATGATTTCTTTTTCCGTGAATGATTCACGTCTGTATGGTACATTGCCACGAGTAGTCCCTTGCTCTTTGAGGTTTTCAAATTGTTCGCCTTGTTTTAATGAAAGGAATAGATGTTTCTTGTCGGCGGTCATACTCATTTTTCCTGTGTCGGCAAGAATGATGCGAGAATTGTCAAAACCGGCCGAGACGTCATATATCATTACATTGTGTAAAAGGCCTGTTTCAGCATCTTTTTTCTGAACAAATAGGTTATATCCCGGAATTTGATCATAAAATACACCTTCGGGTATTTCAAGTTCCGGAGATTTTTGCCTCATGGAGTATAGTAGAGTCCACATCTTGGTTTGAGCAACCGGAAGTACATTGTTCTGAAAGAAAAATGCACCAATCGCGATGACGATCATTAAAGCAATGATAGGGCGCATTGATTTGAGCAAGGAAACTCCTGACGCTTTCATTGCAGTGAGCTCAAATCGTTCTCCTAAGTTCCCAAAAGTCATGAGCGACGCAAGCAATACAGCCAATGGTAGTGCCATTGGAACTAATGTAAGTGCTGCGTAGAAAAACAATTCAACAATTACGCTAAATTCAAGGCCTTTACCTACTAAGTCGTCAATGTATTTCCATAGGAATTGCATCAACACAATAAAAAGACATATAAAGAATGTCATGAGCAACAGAGGAATAAAGCTCTGTAGCATAAATGTATATAATCTTTTTATTTTTAACATTTCAGTTGAGTGCTTGTCTTTTATTATTAAATTGCAAAGATACTACTTTTTGGCGCATTATTTATAATTGAAGATACATAATGTCTGTTAATTCAATATAATGTAGGCATTGGTTTTGTGGATAATTTTTACCTTTGTGGAATAAAATTGCAATATGAGGAATGTAAAAATAATATTAGGCCTATTAATGGCGATTATTGCACAAAATATTTTTGCGCAAGCATCGGAGTATATCGATATAGTTGGACGTGCTGATACTGCAATAGCCGAGCAACGTTGGGACGATGCCGAGACTTTGTTGGTCAGTGCAATGCGCATGGAGCCAAGTAATCCTACAAACGTATTGTTAATGTCCAATTTGGGAATGGTGAGATTGTATGCCGGCAGGGATAGTCTTGCATTGGACATTCTTAATCACGCCCATGCAATTGCTCCGGGGTCTGTAACCATACTCAGCAATCGAGCAAAAGTGTTACGAGCCATTGGACGAGATAAAGAAGCCTATGCCGATTATGAACTGATTCTGCAACTTGATTCGGCTGCCATAGAGCCTCGGTTTATGCACGGAATGATGGCGATGTATGGTGGCGATGTGGAAACGGCTGAGAGTGATTTCAAAATGTTGGAGCGATTGGCTCCCGATGATGACTATACCGCAATTGGTCTCGCTTCGTTGTATTCGGCTACAGGACGGCCGTTTGAGGCTATTATTCAGTACACTAAATTGCTGAATAGATCAAAAGAGATAGAATATTATAGTGGAAGAGCTGCAATGTATCTTCTCACTGACCAACTGGGAGAGGCGGCGAGTGATATTGCTGAAGGCTTGGCGATAGACCCCAATGATGCCGAGCTATATTTATACCGAGCTTATCTGAACAAGTTGCGATATAGTAATGCCGATGCTCAGGCCGATTTAAAACGTGCAATAGAGCTTGGGGTTGATCCACAACGGGCTGAGATGTTGAAAAAACATTTGGAATAAACCGATTAAATACAAAATAGGCTGAATATCCCAATCATAGAGAATATTCAGCCTATTTTATTGTAGAGGGTATAATTACTTAACGAGAGAAAGAACTAATTCTTTACCATCTTCGCTTTCTGCAATGTTGAGCTTGCCCTCACGAGCCAACCAACCAATTGCAGCATAAAGTTCTTTGTCTTTAAGTTTTGTAGCTTTCTTAATTTCTTTGTTACCTAAAACGTCTTTTTCATTGAGAGCATTCCATACGAGGCCTGCCCATGTACCAATTGTTTCTACATTCATGTTTTGTAGTACTTAGTTGTTAATAAATGAATTCAATTTTCTAAATCGGGTGCAAAATTACGAAATATTCGCAAATAATCCTACTTTTATGCTTATAAAAATGCTATTTTTCGTATATTTGCCGTTGAAAATGACGCTTTTCGTGATTTTTTAGACCTTACTGACTTGAATTTTGCGACAATAGTGATAAAATAATAATGAATAAAAACGGAATAGTAATTAGAAATACGGGTAGTTGGTATGTGGTAAAAACCAATGATGGGAATGAGATAAATTGTAAAATTAAGGGAAATTTCCGTCTAAAAGGAATACGCACAACCAATCCGATTGCCGTTGGGGATAATGTTGAAATTTCTGATGTAGCACCCGATGGGTCTGCGTTCATCACATCAATTATCCCAAGAAAAAATTACATAATACGTCGAGCAAGCAACTTATCAAAGGAAGCTCACATTATTGCCGCAAATATTGACTGCGCATTTTTGATAGTGACACTTTCTCACCCTACAACATCGACAACGTTTATCGACCGTTTTCTTGCGACAGCAGAGGCATATAGAGTTCCGGCTGTAATTGTCATAAATAAAGTAGATTTGCTTGAAGAACAAGATGATGCTGAATTGCTTGATGCGGTTTCTTATTTATACAATTCAATAGGTTATACTGTCTTAAAAACATCGGCGATAACAGGCGAAGGTATTGATGAATTGCGTGTGATGTTAAGTGGAAAAATTTCTCTTCTCTCCGGTAATTCGGGGGTGGGGAAGTCAACGCTCATTAATTCCGTTATTCCTGGCATCAATTTGCGTACGGCTGAAATTTCAAGTACCCACGATACAGGAATGCACACTACTACTTTTTCGGAAATGTTTCAACTCCCCGATGATGATGGGTATATTATTGACACTCCGGGAGTGAAAGGATTTGGCACTATTGATTTTGACGAGCATGAAGTGTCGCATTTTTTTCCTGAGATATTTAGAATATCACAAGATTGCCGATATAGCGATTGCACCCACACTCATGAGCCGGGGTGCGCAGTGAGAGACGCCTTAGACAATAATTTAGTGTCTCAATCGCGTTATAATTCCTATCTGAGCATTCTTGATGATCTCTCGCCTGATAAATATCGTAAGCCGTTTTAAGTAACAATGTAACGTAATTTTCTGGAAATATTGTGCAATTTTTGTGAAATAGGTCATTTTTTTTGTCGATTGTTTGTATTTTCAGAATTTATGAATTACTTTTGTTGCCGTAAAATTATCAAATACTCAATCATTAATCACTCTAAAACCGATATTGCCTATAGCACAACACTACTCTAAATCATTAAAATAGAATAGTAATGCAAGCACTTTTGAAGCTCACCGATGATCAATTGGTGGCAGATTATGCTAAAGGTAATAATGAGGCTTTTGACGTTTTACTCAAACGTCATCAAGCACGAGTTTTCTCCTATATATTACACATAGTTAAGAATAGAGACGTTGCCGATGATATATTTCAGGAAACGTTTGTCAAAGCTATTATGACCATTAAGCAAGGAAGATATACCGAAACCGGTAAATTTTCGGCATGGATTTCACGTATAGCTCATAATCTCATTATTGATTATTATCGTCAAGAAAAATCAGAAAACACAGTTTCTACCGATGATGATGACACCGACATGCTCAATCGTCGTGACCTGTGTGAAGAAAATATTGAGCACCATTTAATTACCGACCAAATACACAAAGATGTTCGTCGCATCGTAATGGCGTTGCCCGATTCACAACGTGAAGTTTTGCTCATGAGATATTATCGAAACATGAGTTTTAAAGAAATTGCCGATGCAACAAATGTAAGCATTAACACTGCTCTTGGCCGTATGCGTTATGCTATATTGAATATGCGTCGTATTGCCGAAGAGTACAACATCGTTCTTACATTGTAATATCACAATTGTAATAGATTTTAGAAAAAACACGAGAGGCAGCAATCAAATTGCTGCCTCTCGTATTGTTTGTGGATAAGATTGATTAGAGTCTGATATAAATAAAGTGGCTTAGATGTTTTTTGCGGCATGTTACCTATAGCATAGCTCCACCCCCAAGGACGCGATATATTGCGACGCGATTAGTATAATAGGCAATCATTGCATCTGATAGTTCCATTCGAGCGTTAAGCAATTGTCCCTGTGCTGCAAGTACGTCAATGTAATCAGCTCTATTTGTGAGGTTGAGTTGACGGCTAAATGTATAGGCATTAAATAACGCATCGTAACGTTTTGCCATATTGGCTATCACTTCGCGATTAGTTTTATAGTTGGCTAATACGTTTGAAACATCGATACAAGCCTTCAACAATGTTTGCTTGAAATCGGCTACTTTTTGATGTGTGGTGATTTCTTTTATGCGCAAGTCGTGTTTCAATTCTTTTTTTCGAAACAGCGGTTGAGTCAATCCTGCAAATAGGTTGTAAACTACTGATGTGGGGAAGTTTTTCCATGAACCGTAAAGGCTTTCTTCTGTTGCAAGATTGCCACTGATTGTAATTCGTGGGTACATTGCGGCGCTGGCAGCATCTTTGATGGCAAAGGCTTCTCTCACAGCATATTCTGCTGCGATGACATCTGGGCGATAGCTAATCAAGTGGGCTGGAATTCCTATATCAATTGTATCATTAAAAGAGTTAGATGTTACTACCTGCTCAATGTCAATACGCTCAATCTCTCCTTCGCTACGCGATAGAAGCAAGTTGATAGCATTCTCGGTGATAAATATGTCATTTTCAATTCGAGGCTTAAGAGATTTTGAACGATACAATTCAGCCTTAGCCTGCTCTATTGCCAAAGCGCTACGGCCTACAGCCACGGTACTAAATGAGACTTCTTTGTTTGACAAAGACTGAGGATAACGACTCCCCAATTCATGGAGATAGTGTTGGTTCATAGTAATCATTTCATTGATTGCTTTAAGTTTTGCATCAAGTCCCACTAAACGGTAATAGAGGGTCGCTACATCAGCAATGAGTTTTACTTTGACGCTTTGCATTACCGCTTGCTCTTTCATCAAGGCTTCAATCTTTGATTTTTTTGCATTACGTAATCGGCTCCACATGTCAATTTCCCAATCAGAAATGCCAAGACCAACACCATGCATATTATAGGCCGAAGGATTGCGACTTACTTTCATTTGGTTTTGGTATATGCTGAGGTTTACATTAGGTAAGAAGCTTCCATTGCTACGACTAATATAGCTCTCGGCTTTGTTTACTTGCAAGATTGCATTATGTAGAGATAGATTGCGTGAAATTGCAGAATCAATGAGGTTGTGTAAATAGTAATCGCTATAATAGTCTTGCCACAGCATTAATGCCATTGAGGTGGAATCATTAACTAAGTGCATGCTATCGGGTAAACGATAACAAGTTACATCTATGGTGGTTAAAGCTGGATCATAAGTGTTAATTGAGCATGACGATATTGTAGCAATTATCACCCCAATAATTACATTGAAAATTTTGTTCATTGTCTATATCTTGGAAATGGCTACAAAATTAGTGAATATCATTATTACAATAAGGGGTTTCGTGTAATTTAACAATATGTCTTATAAACATACCCAACAATCGTAGCTTTGATTATTTCTCACATATAAATAATAAGTAAAGCTCTGTTTTCTCTGGCATCAATTTATTTGTCGTGTAACGGTTATTACGATAGGATTTAAGATATGAAGCTAATCTTTTCTGAGAATGTTTTGTTTATAAATAAAATACGCCACAAAAGTCATGCCCGGAACTTTTGTGGCGCATTTCATCATAGATTAGCTATGTATTTTATATATAATAATGCTATTATTGGTTATAAAAATTATCATTATTTTGTGAGAGGTGAGTAGTCGCGTGAATAGCGCAACATTTGTTCAATATAGCCTTCTCCGTAAGTTACAGTAACATCAGTGATTTCGCCGTTTTCATCAAATACAGGAGTATAAATGGGGTTTACAAAACCTTTGTAGGGGGCGATGTCAAGATGAGAGTAACGTTCAAGAATTTCGGCATGAAGTTTTGGATCAACTTTTATTGCATATTTCTCTACAAGATTTTTTCCGGCTTCATAATCGCCTTCACTCTTGATGCGTTGTATCTCGTGTAGAAGTTCTCCAAACAACGAACGAAGTTTGTCATAATCTTTTATGCGAATATATGTTTTCCCATTAATTGTGTCAAGTGCGACAACTCCTTCGTCCTTACCATGTTCGTATGCCCATTCTGCAATGAGTTTACGGTTGCGCATGTGGGCTTCTTCAACATCTTTGCCCGGTTCAATGCGCATCAGTTGAGTCATCATACCATTAAGCATATATTTATAATATTCTGCTTTATACGCTTCAGGATCATCAAGTAGGCCTAACTCAACCAATTTTGGGTCGGCCAAATAATATAGCGCAAACAAGTCGGCACGAGTTTCTTCAAGCGTAGAGCTGTGAGCTTTGAGAGCATCAGGGTCAACACCAGGGAGTAGTTTGCCTGAACCATGTCCGAGACACTCGTGGAGGTCGGTGTGGAGATTATCGGTGATGAATAGATATTTAGCCATTAACTCACGAGTAGGTTCGTCAATAACAAATTCTTCATTAAATCCATTCCCTTGAGATGCAGCATCGTAGGCTTGTGTTATGTTTTCTATTGTTACCGATTTTGAACCGTATTGTGCTCGTATCCAGTTAGAGTTGGGGAGATTAATTCCAATAGGAGTTGCAGGATATGCATCGCCCGATAGAATGGCCGCGGTAATAACTTTAGCCGAAACACCCTTAACTTCCTCTTTTTTGAAACGAGAGTCGATGGGAGAGTGGTCTTCAAACCATTGAGCATTGGCACTAATAATTTCAGTGCGTTGTGATGCGGCTTGATTTTTGAAATTTACGATTGATTCCCAAGCACCTGTCATTCCAAGAGGGTCACCATAGGATTCAATAAAACCATTAATGAAATCCACTTGAGAGGCTGTGTCTTGCAACCACAAGATAGAATATTCATCAAATTGACGTAAATCACCTGTTTTATAATATTCTACAAGTTTGTTGATAGTGTTGAGTTGGGCTTCGTTTTCAGCATAGTTTGCAGCCTTTTCCAAAAGTGAAACAATGCGACTGATTGCGTCGGAATATAATCCTCCAACTTTGTATATTTCTTCGATCACCTTGCCATCTTTTTTTACTTTGCGCGAATTGAGACCATAAGAAATAGGAGTCGTGTCGGCAGGATTTTTTAATGAGGCAAAATAAGCTTCAACTTCGGCTTGGGTTACTCCTCCATCATAAAGGTTGTTTGCCGATGTTAAGATTAAGTCCTCGCCCTCAGCTTGATTAACTCGTTTGGCCATTATGGTGGGGTCGAAAATCACCGGAGTGAGTTCGGCAATCAATTCATCAACTGATTGTCCATTTAATGGTAAATTATCGGCATTGACTGCTTTTACTTGTGTTGCAAAGAATTCAGCTGAAAATTCCGGAACAAATTTGTCGGTAGAGTAGTGGTGGTGAATACCATTGGCAAACCAAATTTGTTTCAAATATTTTTCAAATGCCTTAAATTCGGCAGAAGTCTTATCTCCATTGAAGTTTTTGTAGATTTCTTCAAGCGTTTGGCGTATGCGCAAGTTGTATTTACCATTTTGGTCCCAAAGAATATCTCTACCTGTGATAGCTGCTTCGGTTAGATAATATACCAAAGCTTTTTGCTTAACCGATAGTGAATCAAATTCAGGAACTTTGTATCTTAGCACTTCAATGTCGGCAAAACGATCGACGTTGTAATTAAAGTCTTCGTTTTGCTTTTCTGGCGTATTGCATGATGTGATTGATAATGCAATCATTGCACTGGGGATGAATTTGTTAAAAAATGACATATTTTATTTAAATAGAAAGGTTATTCCACATATAATATCAGCCCTTTGAGGTATTCGCCTTCGGGGTGGTAAATGTTGATGGGGTGATCGGCCGGTTGAGTCAATTGATGCAGTATTCTCACTTTGCGTTTTGACATTGCTGCTGCTGAAAATACGGCCAATCTGAATTGTTCTTTGTTTATAGCTTGCGAACAAGAGAATGTGAAAAGAATTCCGCCGGGACGTATTTTTTCAAATGCTTTCGCGTTGAGTTTCCTATATCCGATAAGAGCATTTTTTATTGCACTGCGATGTTTGGCAAATGCCGGGGGATCAAGTATGATGAGGTCATACTTGTTATCGATTGTGTTGAGAAATTTAAATGCGTCTTCGGCATAGGCTTCGTGGCGAGAGTCGCCAGGAAAATTTAGTTCAACGTTGGCTTTAGTCAATGCGATGGCTTTGGCCGAACTGTCAACTGAGTGAACCAAGTTGGCCCCACCTCTCATCGCATAGAATGAAAAACCTCCGGTGTAACAAAACATGTTCAAAACACTGCGCCCTTTGGCATAATGTTCAAGTAAACTGCGATTGTCGCGTTGGTCAACGAAAAATCCTGTTTTTTGACCTTTTAGCCAGTCAACTTGAAATTTCAATCCGTTTTCAATCGCAATATTTGTTTCATATCCACCAACAATATAATCGTTTTGTGGATCAAGTTGAGCTTTAAAGGGGAGTGTTGTTTCTGACTTATAATATACATTCTTGATGCCGGCATCATTTAATCCCACTAATGCTTGCGCAATTGTATTTCTTGCGAAATGCATGCCCGGAGAGTGTGCTTGAACCACGGCTGTGTTGCCATATACATCAACGATGAGTCCGGGAAGGAAATCGCCTTCGCCGTGCACAAGCCTGAATGCATTATTGTCGTGACGAATGAGGTTGAGAGTCTTTCGCAGGTCGTAGGCTGCCGATAATCGTTCTTCAAAAAAGGTCAAATCAATAGATGTATCTTCAAAAGATAGAATTCTCACAACGATACTTCCGATTTGAAAATGGCCGACGCCAATGAATCGATTATCATTAGAAACAACTTTAACTATGTCGCCCTCTTCGATGTCGGTTGGGGCTGATTCTACTGCTCCCGAAAACACCCAAGGGTGAAATCTAAGCAATGAATCTTCTTTACCTTTTTTTAGTTTGATTGTTTTGATTGCCATTGTGTTGTTATATCTTATTTGAAGAAGAATCGGTAGATGTCGTTCCCGTTAGCAAAAATGAGTAATGCAAAGATGAAAATCATACCGGCAACTTGAGCATATTCAAGGAATTTGTCGCTCGGTTTGCGGCGTGCTATGATTTCATAAAGTAAAAATAGAACATGGCCGCCGTCAAGAGCCGGAATTGGCAATATGTTCATGAATGCAAGCGCAAGTGAAAGGAACGCTGTAATTTCCCAGAATGAGCGCCAATCCCACTTGTCGGGGAAAATGCTGCCTATTGCACCAAATCCGCCAAGGCTTTGAGCTCCGTCTTTGCTGAAGATATGCTTCATCGAACTGACATATTGCGACAATGTTGTGAGCCCAATTTCAATGCCTTTGGGGAATGACTCGAAAAATGAGTATTCTTTAGTATCAACAGGATATATGTCGGTGATTGGGCTTAATTGAATCCCAATTTTACCACTTTCCGATGGGGTTATATTGAGAGCTATGGTTTTGTTGTCGCGCTCTACTTCAATAGGTGTACTTTTACCTCTATTGTCATATAGGGCTTTGGTGAACTCGGTGTATGACGGTGTGCTTATTCCTCCCACGCTCACAATGTGGTCGCCTTCTTTGATGCCGGCCTTTTCTGCCGGATCGCCGGGTGATAGCTTGTGAACGTAAACAGGTACACGATAGGTAAAGAACTGTTCTTCTTCGTTAAGTTGGAAGATAAAGTTGTCGGGAATCGATATGTTTACGGTATCTTTTTTGTTTCTCAAAACGGTGACAACGTTGGCATCAACCATTTTAAATGCGTGTCCGCGATCTGAAATGTCAAGCTTTTCACCATCGGCCATTAACGGAATGTCTCCATTTTGAAATCCGATTTTTTGAGCTGTTTCAACATAGTCAAACCCTTCTCGTGCATTTTCAAATGAGATTGTTTTTTCTCCCCAATTGAAAGCAATGCCGGTGTATATGAATATTGCTAAGATGAAGTTGAATAGCACTCCGGCAATCATAACCAATAGACGTTGCCATGCCGGTTTTGACCTGAACTCCCATGGCTGAGCAGGTTTGGCAAGTTGCTCTTTATCCATTGATTCGTCAATCATACCTGCAATTTTAACATAACCGCCCAATGGTAGCCAACCGATACCATATTCAGTATCGCGCCATGATGTTCTCAAACTGCCATCGGGGTTAAGCTTTTCTACCTCTTTGGGTTTCCACTTGAAGAGAGAAAACCAGGGGTCGAAAAACATATAAAATTTTTCCACCTTAATGCCAAATAAACGGGCAAAAAGGAAATGCCCAAACTCGTGTATGATAACCAATAGCGCAAATGCCGCAATGAGTTGTATTGCTTTAAATATAAATGCTTCCATTCTTATGAATTAAAATGAATGATTAGAAATTATTGACTCGGCATATTTGCGAGTCTCTTTGTTGGTGTTAACGTAATCGTCAAATGTTGGGTTCTCAATAAACGGAATATATTGTATAGATTGCGTGATGATACGATATATGTCCAAGAATTTTATGCGTGAATCAAGAAATGCTGCAACTGCAATTTCGTTGGCTGCATTTATGATACAGGCTGTGTTCCCTCCTTGCTCAAGAGCATAGTAGGCCAAGTTGAGGCATGGAAATTTTTGAGTATCGGGTTGCTCAAATGTTAGTGTGCTATAATCTTTTATTGAGAGCCGAGGAGAATCGGTTGTCAATCGAGTCGTTTCGCCGAGTGCATAACGTATGGGAAGATGCATATCGGGCAATCCCAATTGAGCTTTTATTGAGCCATCGGTAAATTCAACCATTGAGTGAATGATTGATTGAGGGTGTACTATTGCCTCGATTTTGCCTGCTTCAACGTCAAACAACCATCGTGCTTCAATAATTTCAAAAGCCTTATTGAGCATTGTTGCAGAGTCAATGGTGATTTTTGCTCCCATCGACCAATTGGGGTGGCGTAGTGCATCGGTGACGGTTACATGCTCCAATTCTTGTGCGCTTTTTGTGCGAAATGGCCCCCCTGAAGCGGTAATGATTAGTTTGTTTATGGCGTTTTTGTCTTCCCCTACAAGGCATTGATATATAGCCGAATGCTCAGAGTCAACAGGTATTATAGATGACTTTGACGTTTTGAGCATTTCGGTTACAAGTGCCCCCGCTACAACAAGAGTTTCTTTGTTGGCAAGCGCAATTTTTTTGCCCGCTGAAATTGCTCTCAATGTAGGCTCAAGTCCACTATATCCAACTGCTGCGGTTACTACGGTATCGACCGATTCAAGCTCCATCGCTTCGCAAATGGCTTGACTCCCGCAAGATGTAATGATTGGTGTATTTGCGAGTGCGTCGCGTAGTTTAGGGTAGAGGCTCTCATTGGCAATGATAGCATGAGTAGGCTTGTATTTTAATGATTGCTCAATGAGCTTGTCGACATTATTCCCGGCAATAAGAACCTCGGCCTTAAATAGGTCGGGGTATTCGTCGATAATATCAAGCGTTTGGGTTCCTATTGAACCGGTAGAGCCCAATAGAGCTATTTTATTTAGGTAATTCACGTGTACAACTGTTATGATGAGGAAATATCTTGCAAAATTAATTCATTTTATTTAGTTGGCGCGAAATAATTGTTTAATATAACCTAAAATGCAATATAATCAAGTGGAATGAGTGGCGTTCCTTTGTGCCACAGTTCAATATTGACTTGTTGGTTTTGGGCCGATGTGTTAGCAATACCAATTTTTTGCCCTGTGATTACTTTGTTGCCTTTGGTAGTGAATATTTCGGCAATTCCCGAATACTTGGATATGAAATTATTAGGGTGTTGTATTATAATCACATTGCCCGTTTCCGGTGTATAATATGAATCAATAACTGAGCCGTTGTAGATTGATGCAATAGAAGACCTTGTCGGTACTGTTAATGAAAGGGTGGTTGATTGCTCATCTCCATTTATGACTGCGCCGACCACCGGGGAGTAAAACATCATGCCCTCGGCTGCTATAGGTGCTAATACCGAAAGGTTAAAGCGCTCTTGTTCTTCATATTGCTGAACAAATTGTTTTTCTGCATTTGATGCATCAATTATAGAGTCAATCGGAATGATGCGAATGCTATCAGACGTTGAGTGAATTATTGTGTCGGTGTCGATTTTATCGGTCAAGATATCATTGATGTTGTTTAAATAGGAGTTGTTGATGTTAACAACCGTAAGCAAAGAGTCGATACGCATGCTGTTAACCGCATTTTCCTGGCGTTGAGATACTTTTAGGTAGCCTGGTAATAATGTACGTATTGGCGTGAGTACGATGATTGTCGAAACAATGCATGCTACTGCAAGAACCAATGCAATGATTGAAAGTATTACTTTATTTCGAGATAGTTTTATCGACCATACTTGATTAAAAGTACTCTCATTAATAAATGAAAGACGATAACGTCGAGTAGTCTTATATTTATGTGATTTGCGGTGAGGTATATTCATTAGAGCATAGTTTTATTATGCAAAAATAAGGATTTTATCTGTTATAATAAATATTATTGAGGCTTTTTGTTATGGCTAAGATTTAATGATACTGATTAGGGTCAAGATCTTTTATTGACCAAAAGATTGATTTTTGATTGAAAAATAATAGTAAATGACGTTTTTTGTCGTCGGAATTTGACAAATGTAGAGAAAAAATAACTTTTTGGTTAATTTGGTATGGTGATTTCTTGTGTATTATAATAAAAATATGTACTTTTGTCTTGAATTATTGCGAACAATATATTCTTTTTAGGTGTTGTTGTATTGTAATAGTGCAAAAAAGAAAACTAAATAACTATAAATTGTTTAATTAAATTTTACTGTAATGAAAAAAAGCATCTTTTTAGCAGTTGCTGCATTTGGCGGAATGCTTTTCGCAGCAAATGATGTAAATGCACAAGAGGCAGTTGTAGTTGAAGAAGAAGTAGCTGTAGCTGAACTCACTCCGTGCAAAGATTATTATGACCTTTCTTCAGGTAATTGGTATCTCCAAGTTGGTGCTGGTATCAACGCTCCTTTCGTAGAAAGCTATCTTCGAAATGGTGAGGAAAAAACTCACATTACTGCTGCTTACAACATTGGCGTAGGTAAATGGATGTCTCCTTACTTGGGATTCCGTTTCAGCGCTCTTGGTGGTGCTTACCACTGGGATAACAATGTGTACTCTAAAGCTAAATATGCCAACCTCAACTTTGATTTGATGTGGGATATGTTTAACTCATTTGGAGTAAACAACGATCGTGTATTCAGCATCGTTCCTTTCGTAGGTCTTGGTGGTACTTTCTGCTGGGATTTCACTCAATCAGGCGTTCAAGACAATGATGGCAAAATGAAGAGCAACTCTTGGACTCTTCCTGTTTCTGCCGGTCTTCAATTCCGTTTCCGTTTGGCTAAATGTGTTGACTTCTTCGTAGAAGGTCGCGCTCAAATGTACGGTGACAACTTCAACAACGCTGCTTATGGCGACCCTGTTGACGTTAACGTAACTGCTCTTGGTGGTTTCACTTTCCGTTTCGGTGCTAAGAAATTCAACACAGTTGATCCTTGCACTTACCTTGCACAAATCGACGCTCTTAACAACCAAGTTAACGACCTTCGCGGTGCGTTGGCTAACTGCAACAGCCGTCTCGCTGCAGCAGAAGCTCAACTTCCTTGCCCCGAAGTTAAATGTCCTGAATGTCCTGAAGTTAAACCTACTTCTTTGATGTCAACTGTTCAATTTACTTTGAACTCTGCTAAAGTTCGTAACTCACAAATGATCAACGTTTACAGCATCGCTAAATGGATGAACGAAAATCCCGATGCTAAAGTTGCTATCAAGGGTTATGCTGACAAGAACACTGGTTCTTCAGAATACAACAAGACTCTTTCTGAAAAACGTGCTCAAAACGTTTACAACCTCCTTGTTGACAAATATGGTATCGCTGCTGATCGCTTGTCAGTAGTTGCTGAAGGTAGCGAAAACCAAGTTTACGACGAAAACAACTGGAACCGCGTTGTAATCTTTGCTGCTGAATAATTCACTTTGAATTAAGCATATTATTGAAGCGCTTGCAACCAGGCAAGCGCTTCTTTTTTTATAATAATGTGACTTACACATTATTATATATTATAGCTCCCCGACAAGTTTTAGGTGTTTTATCATAAATAGGCCAATAGATAGAAAAATGTTATTTTTCTGCGTTTTTTTATTGCTATTTAAAAACTATTGTGTACTTTTGCACTACAAACGTAACTAAAGTATGACTCGATTTAACGCATATTATTTTTACTTTTATTTTTATTTTGCAAAGAATAAAAACGGGATTTTATGTGTGTAAAATTGTAAAGAATTAAGAACTAAATTGCAAATATAAAATCCCGTATAAAGCGGGATTTTTTTATTATTGAATGAATATGAAAAAACGAGTGACAATTCAAGGTGTGGCCGGTTGCTTTCACGATGCCGCCGCTCGAGAGTATTTCAAGGGCGAAGAAATTGAAATAATCCCTTGTGATTCTTTCCCCGAGATGTTTGAGTCGTTATCAACCGATGCTTCACTATTAGGTATTGTGGCAATAGAAAATACAATTGCCGGGAGTCTGTTGCAGAATCATGAGCTATTGCGCCAAAGTAATTTGCAAGTAATAGGCGAACAAAAATTGCGCATTTCACAAGTGCTCGCGGCTTTGCCCGGTCAAACCATTGAGCAATTGGTTGAAGCCAATTCCCACCCAATCGCATTGATGCAATGTGAGCAGTTTTTGCGCCGACACCCCAATCTCAAGATGATTGAGAAATTTGACACCGCCGGTAGTGCTAAAGAAATAGCCGAGCAAAATCTTGTAGGGCATGCTGCTGTGTGTGGTGAATATGCAGCCAACCTTTATGGCTTGAATATTTTAGCCAAGAGTATAGAAACAAATAAGCGTAATTTTACTCGTTTCTTGATTGTTGCCGACCCGCTATTGGCATCTGAACTAAAAGCCGATGAGCGCGAAATAAACAAGTCGTCAATCGTTTTTACGCTTCCCCACACTCATGGCGCATTGTCTAAGGTGTTGACGATTTTCTCGTTTTATGATATCAATCTTTCTAAAATACAATCTCTCCCAATTATAGGGCGTGAATGGGAGTATCGATTCTATGTCGATCTTACTTTTGATAGTTTTGTAAGATATATGCAATCAATCGATGCAGTGCGTCCATTAATGAATGATTTTAGAATTCTTGGAGAATATAAAGAATGTACCTATGAAATCTGATAAACTTCAAATCACGCCGGCTGAGCGCGTGTTGGAAATACAAGAATATTATTTCTCAAAGAAATTAAAAGAGGTTGCGCAACTTAATGCAAAAGGGGCCGATATTATCTCTTTAGGCATTGGTGGACCTGATCGTATGCCTCATCAAGATGTTATTGACACTTTGTGTGATGAAGCGCGTAAACCGGGAAATCATAGTTATCAGCCCTATGTGGGCATTCCGGAATTGCGACAAGCTTTTGCCGATTGGTATAATCGTTGGTATGGTGTTCAACTTAATCCGGCAACCGAAATTCAACCTCTCATTGGTTCAAAAGAGGGAATTTTGCACATTTCTCTTGCATTTTTAAATCCAGGAGATGGAGTATTGGTGCCTAATCCAGGATATCCAACCTATACATCGGTGAGTCGTCTTGCTCAAGCCGAAATTTTTACATATGATCTCACTGAGGAAAATGGTTGGTTGCCCGATTTTGATGCTCTAGAACGTTTACCTCTCAATCGCATAAAATTAATGTGGATCAATTATCCACACATGCCAACCGGAACATCTGCATCGTTGGAATTATTTAAAAAGATAGTTGATTTTGGTCGCCGTCATAATATTGTGATAGCTCATGATAATCCTTACAGCTTCATACTGAACGACAAACCATTGAGTTTGTTGCAAGTAGAAGGAGCAAAGGATATTGCGATAGAAATGAATTCGTTGAGTAAATCTCACAATATGGCCGGTTGGCGTGTTGCTATGTTGGCATCTAATCCCACGTTTATTAATTGGATACTAAAAGTCAAATCAAATATTGACTCCGGCCAATTCCGTCCTGTGATGTTGGCTGCCGCAAAAGCGCTTAAAGTTGAAGCCGATTGGTATAAATCGCTCAACGAGATTTACGCACAACGTCGTGCTGTTGCCGAACGGATAATGGCCGAACTTAAATGTGAATTTGACCCTTCTCAGAAAGGATTATTCCTTTGGGGACGAATTCCCGAAGATGCTCAATCAAGCGAAATGCTCGCTGATAAGATATTGTACGAAGCGAGAGTATTTATTACTCCCGGATTTATCTTCGGAAGTAATGGAAATCGATACATAAGAATATCACTATGTGCGACAGAAGAAAATATGCTTCGTGCTCTTGAGCGAATTAAAGAAATGAATAATCAAAAACAATAAAAAACATATAATTATGAAAGATTTACAACCTATAGTTCTCGAAGGTATAAACCCAAAGAAACCGCTCATTATAGCCGGTCCATGTAGTGCTGAAACCGAAGAACAAGTTTTGGCAACAGCAAAAGAACTTGCACACCATGGAGTTAAAATATTTCGTGCAGGGATATGGAAGCCTCGCACAAAACCAGGCGGTTTTGAAGGAGTTGGAGTAGAGGGCCTTGCTTGGTTGAAACGAGTAAAAGAAGAAACTGGAATGTACACCAGTACCGAAGTAGCCACTAAGCAACATGTAGAAGAAGCATTGAACGCTGGTGTTGATATCCTTTGGATTGGTGCTCGCACTTCGGCCAACCCTTTTGCTATGCAAGAAATTGCTGATGCATTACAAGCTGCGGGAGCCGATGTCCCGGTACTCATTAAAAACCCTGTGAACCCCGACCTTGAATTGTGGATCGGAGCTATGCAACGCATCTATAATGCTGGAATACGTCGAATCGGTGCTATCCATCGTGGTTTTAGCGCTTATGGTAAACATCTATATCGCAATTTGCCACAATGGCACATTCCCATTGAATTGCGTCGTCGCCTACCTGAATTGCCAATCATTTGCGACCCAAGTCACATTGGAGGAAAACGTGAACTTGTAGCTCCACTCGCTCAACAAGCGCTCGATATGGGCTTCAATGGTTTG
This sequence comes from Muribaculaceae bacterium, assembly GCA_017505535.1. Taxonomy (GTDB): domain Bacteria; phylum Bacteroidota; class Bacteroidia; order Bacteroidales; family Muribaculaceae; genus RGIG4079. The sequence continues at coordinate 49,477 of JAFVPD010000031.1, read as the reverse complement.
ATTATTGAAAGCCACTGTGATCCCGATTGTGCATGGAGCGACAAGAGCCAGCAAATCACTCCCGATGTTCTTAATTTCATTCTCAACACTCTTGTTTTGCGCGATTCTTCTCAATCTACCGAGAGCTTGACCTTGTTGCGCCAACAAATTGATACAATCGACAACGAATTACTCGAAATCTTGAACAAACGTATGCGTGTATCTCGTGAAATTGGTCAATACAAAAAAGAACATCGCATGCCTGTGCTTCAAGCCGGACGATATGACGATATCATGCAATCACGTGTAAAACTTGCTCAAGAAATGGGCATGAGTGGCGATTTTATGCGCTCAGTTTTATCGGCTATACATGAAGAGTCGGTACGTCAGCAAATTGAGATTCTCAATGATCGTGTAATCTGATAAATTATACTTCTAAGATGAAAATACTCATCATTGGAGCCGGCAAGATGGGCTCGTTTTTCTGCGACATATTGTCATTCAAGCATGAATTGGCAATGTATGATACCGACCCACAACGACTACGCTTCACATTTAATACACAACGATTTTCATCGCTTGATGAAATAGATGTATTTGCCCCCGATTTGGTAATTAATGCAGCAACAGTGAAATATACTATTGATGCGTTTAATAAAGTGTTGCCTCATCTTCCTGCAAATTGCATCTTGTCCGACATCGCATCGGTTAAGACAGGTTTGCCTGAGTTTTATGCAACATGTGGACACCCATTCGTGAGCACGCACCCCATGTTTGGACCAACGTTTGCATCATTAAGCAATCTTAGCAGTGAGAATGCAATCATCATCAAGGAAAGCGATCACCTTGGCAAGGTTTTCTTTAAAGATTTGTATAGTGAATTACACCTTCACATTGAGGAATACACTTTTAAAGAACACGACGAAACAATTGCCTATTCATTGTCAATCCCATTTGCATCAACACTCGTATTTGCTGCAATAATGAAGCATCAAGATGCGCCGGGTACAACCTTCAAGCGACACATGGCAATAGCACATGGATTGATGTCGGAAGACGATTTTCTATTAAGTGAAATTTTGTTCAATCCAAACACTCCTGATCAGCTCGCACGCATTCAGGAAAAATTGTCACAATTGCAAGAAATTGTAGCACATCGCGACTCTGATGCAATGAAGCAATTTCTCGCAACCGTACGCGAAAACCTTAAGTAGAAGTAAATTTCTTTAGTGAAATAATAAATGGCTGGGATTTAGTTCTCAGCCATTTATTTGTTGTAAGGAGTATTACAAGAGTGAAAATTCACTCTGTTGAGTCATGATTAATCAAATATTCCTTCAATACTTGAATCGGCACTATCATCATTGACAGTTTCGCCTAAGTTGTCGCTGTCGCAAAGCTTAATGTAAGATGGGAAATTAAATTTAACGTCTTGTGAATAGGGGAGACTCTCATCGGCATATACTTTGGTCATATAAAGCCCGTATATCGGAAGCGCCATTGACGCGCCTTGACCATCGGCCATTCCATTAAAGTGGATATATCTTTCTTCGCCACCTACCCAAGTACCACTGACAAGTTGAGGCGTGAAAGCCATGAACCAACCATCGGCATTATCGTTAGTCGTTCCGGTCTTTCCTCCGGTTTGAGCTGTGATGTTATATGGAGCTCGTCTGATGCGATTACCGGTACCGCCATCAACAACATTTAGCAATATTGATAATATTCTGTAATAGGCCGTTTCGCTGATTACTTCTGTTTGTTTGGGTGAGAACTCGGAAATGGTGTTACCATTGGCGTCGGCGATTGATGTGACAAACATTGGATCGACTCTCATGCCATTATTGGCAAATGCAGTATAGGCTGTGACCATTTCTTTAACCGATACTTCGCATGGCCCTAAACATAGAGATGGTGTCGCTATGATATTTTGGTTAGTGATGCCGAAATTGTGCATATTTCTAACTAATGTAGCCGGAGACAATTTGTCAATGATGCGTGCCGAAATCCAGTTATTTGAGTTTGTTAGAGCCCATCGCAATGTAACCATTTCTCCAACACGTGCTTTTGATGAGTTTCGAGGTGTCCATGGACGTCCAAGTTCATCATATATTGTTGGTTGTTCATTGAGCATTTCATCGCATGGAGTAAATCCTTCTTCCATCGCATAGGTGTAAAGGAATGGCTTTATTGTAGAGCCGATTTGTCGGCGACCTGTTGCAACCATGTCATATTGGAAGAATGAGAAATTGGGGCCTCCAACGTAGGCTTTCACATGTCCGTTTCTTGGATCCATTGACATGAACCCGGTGCGAAGAAAATGTTTATGGTAAAGAATTGAGTCACGTGGAGTCATGGTTGTGTCAACAATGCCTTCGTAACTGAACACTTTCATGTCAATTGGAGTGTTAAAAGCTAATTCAATCTCGCTGTCGTTCTTTCCTGCCTTTTTAAGGGCGCGATAACGATCGCTTTGCTCAATGGCACGTTTGATGAGTGCATTGAGTTGTTTTTCCGACAATTCAATGCGATTGGAAGTATATGGAGCACCTTTTATGTTGCGTTTTTCGCGAAAGAATCGAGGTTGAAGGGTTTTGCTGAAATGTTCTTTTACCGCGTCTTCGGCATATTGTTGCATTCGAGAGTCTATTGTGGTGTAAATTTTAAGACCATCGGTATAGATATCATATTTTGAACCATCTGATTTTGGATTTTTCTCAATCCAACCAAATAGTGGATTGTTTTCCCATGCTATTGAATCGTCGATATATTTTTGTTTTTCCCAGTCAAAGTAGTCACTGAGATGTGGTTTCTTTGCATGGAGCATACGTCGAAGCTCCTCTCTGAAATATGGAGCCGGACCTTCTTTATGGTCAACTTTGTGAAAGTCTATTTTGAGTGGGAGTTGTTTCAGTGAGTCACATTGTGATTGGGTTATTAAGTCGGCTTTTCTCATTTGCCCCAAAACTACATTACGACGTTCGCGAGTACGCTCATTGCGTCTAACCGGGTTATAGTATGATGGGTTTTTCACCATTCCCATGAGAGTCGCAGCCTCTTCAATTGTAAGGTCTTTGGGGTCTTTCCCAAAATAAACATGAGCGGCCGATTTGATCCCTACAGCATTATATAGAAAATCAAATTGGTTTAGATACATCTTTATGATCTCTTCTTTGGTGTAAAACTTCTCAAGTTTCACCGCAATCATCCATTCAATTGGTTTTTGCATTGCGCGATCAAAAAGACCACTTGATGAAGGAGAGTATAATTGTTTGGCAAGCTGTTGTGTGATAGTAGATCCGCCACCGGCATTTTTTTGTTGTAGGATCATTGTTTTTATAATAACACGCATCATTGCTTTCATATCAATGCCTGAGTGTTCCTCAAATCGCTCGTCTTCTGTTGCGATGAGGGCATCAATTACGTGTTGTGAGATGTCGTCAATATCGGCGTAAACTCTGTTGCCGGTATTACGAAAATATCGACCTAATTCTTTGCCGTCAGAAGAGTAAACTATTGAAGCAAACTTGTCGGCCGGATTTTTTAGGTCTTCAATTGGAGGCATATATCCAATGGCTCCATTATATATCATCACGAAGAATATACCCATGAAAATTATCATAGCAATGAACAGACTCCACATCGTTATAATAATTTTGCGTGTAATGGGTTTGCGTGTTGTTTTACTTGATGTTGCTTTGTCGCTCATAGTAATTTTAATTCATTTATTATACAAAGATAGCATCTCTTAGTCAATTATGCAACAACGAAGATGGTTGTATTTTGGGTTGGTCGATTATTTTATGTAATTTTGTAGAATAAATATAGATTTAAAATGGGCACAAAAATGAATGAGATGCAACGTGTGAAGCGTGAGTTTTTTACTTTGAGAAATGGCTTGCTTGGCGATTTGTTGCGCCGGCAAGGCCTAAATTATAAAATTATATTTGGGCTAAATATACCTCAGCTGATTGAAATTGCGGCTACAACTCCACATGATGCACAACTTGCGCAACAATTATGGGAGAATAAAACTACACGAGAGAGTTTGCTACTAGCTCCGATGATATACCCCAAAGAAAAATTTACATTAGATAATGCAAAAAAATGGGTGAGTGAGGTTCCTACGACGGAAGTTGCCGATGTCCTGTGCCATAGATTGTTACGTCATCTTGAATATGCCAATGAATTAGCTCAAGAGCTTGCTGGTGATGAAAATGATTTAGTCAGATATACGGCTTTAAGATTGATGTTTAATCTATTGCCTAATAATGTTGATTCGACACTACTTGCAGCTCAGCACGAATTGTCGAAAAATATTGGAGTTACTGCCCCAATTTCCAGAGCATTAATTGAAGAGATAAATTATTTAAAGGAGGGGTAGTAAACGCAAAATGGATAATGCGAAAATTCTCGTATCACAGCTTTGCTTCTTTTCGAGATAGAGTGTCGCCCAACCACATACCACCAAGAATGAGCGCGCAACCGGTGTAACCTATCCATGTAATGTGCTCATTGAGCAATATTACTGATGCTATGAGTGTTACAATGGGCGTAATGTACATATAGTTTGATGCTTGAATAGCTCCAAGTTGTTTTACTGATATTGCCCAAAGTACATAGGCCAACATTGACGCGACAATGCCTAAAAATGAGAGATGCAGAATAACTTCTAAATCCAATAAATTGCTGAATGGAGTTATTTGTGGCTCGGTCAACATATATGGAATTGCAGTGATAACCCCATAGAAAAATGTTTTGCGAGTGATGAACATTGTGCTATAGGTGGCATTGAGTTTGCGTAGGACTAAACTATAAACCGACCAACTTATTGCAGCCGAGAGAGATAACAAGTCTCCCAGTGGATTCATTTTTACAAGAAAGCTACTATTGAAAATCACACATGCCACACCCAAGAATGCAATAATAGACCCTATATATGTACCTCGTCCGGGACGCTCATTTTTATAAATGAGAGCAAGCAAAAATGTTGTTATTAATGGAGATATAGACGTTATTAGTGAGACGTTGCTCACAAGAGTATATTCAATTGCAGTGTTTTCGGCAATGAAGTAAATACTCCCGGCACACAACCCGCATACAATAAATAATACTTCATCTCGAAGACTGTTTGACCAAAGGCGTTTATGGCATATTGCCAACACAAGAAGATAGGCCAATATGAAACGATAGATATAAATCTCGGCAGGACGAAAGCCGTGCTCAAGTAAAACTTTTGTTGAGATAAAGGCTACGCCCCACATTATAACGACAAGTAATGCCCCTAAATGAGACATAAGAACCGAGCGTTTGTGAGTGATGTTTCTATCGTTTGACATTTAATTACGAATTAGAGTGCAAACTTACTCAAAATTTTGCATTCAACCGAAACATTTTTGAATCATTAATTGTAATACAATAAAAATTGTGCTATAAATATTTTTTATTCGTTGAAAAATATTACTAATTTTGTCAAATGGTATATTAAACCAGAAATAATAATAAACTACTAAAATTATTGAACATGAAAATTTTGAAAATTACTGGAACTGCGCTCCTTGCAGCTTGTCTTTTGCTCACATCGGGTTGTGCTTCAATGACTAATACGGGTAAAGGTGCATTGATTGGTGGTGGCGGTGGCGCTGCTGTTGGTGCCGGAATTGGTGCTCTCATTGGTGGTGGCAAAGGTGCTGCGATTGGTAGCGCAATTGGTGCAGGCGTAGGTGCCGGAGCAGGTGCATTGATTGGTAACAAAATGGATAAGCAACAGAAAGAGCTTGAGGCAATTGAGGGTGCAAAGGTTGAAGAAACCGTTGACCAAAATGGATTGCAAGCTATTAAGATGACATTTGATAACGGAATTTTATTCGCAACAGGAAAATCAGTATTAAGTGCATCGGCTAAAAATTCACTCTCAAAATTTGCTGCTTCATTGCTAAATAATCCCGATACTAATGTGCAAATATTTGGATATACCGATAATACCGGTTCTATGGCAGCAAATGAACGTGTTTCTAACGAACGTGCTGATGCTGTTCGCACATATTTGGTAAATAGTGGAATCACTGGTGCTCGCATCACAGCCGAAGGTCGTCCTATGGTTGATTATGTTGCAAGTAATGATACTGAAGCCGGTCGTGCACAAAATCGTCGCGTAGAGGTTTATATCTCGGCTAATGCTGAAATGATTAAAAAAGCCGAAGCCGGAACTCTTAAGTAAAAATTATTACAAAATGTTTCGAAAGGAAGGGGAATGCTCTCAGTGCATTCCCCTTTTTTGTATAAATAACTGAAATAGTTTTGAATAGGAATGTTTTCATATTTGTTGTTCAACAAAGCCTCTTGATGTCAAATCCTATTGCATATTTAAGTCAAACATCTTAACTTTGTAGTTCTTAAGTTAAAACGACTATATATGGACAGATTAAGATGGTTTTGGAGTTACATATTGTTGTTGGTGTGCATTGCTACATCAATTGCTAATTCTCTTGACCTGCCAACAAAATCAATCAGAGGAAAAGATTATTACTATTACCAAGTTCAACCCAAGGAAACTATATATACAGTTTCTCATAAATTAGGTTTAAGTAAGCAAGATATTTTAAAATTCAACCCATCGGCTATTGATGGAGTGAGGGCTTATGATACGTTATATTTCCCGGTATCAGAGTTTTCCGATGGAGAGTCAAGTGATGCGGTAGAATTAATTTCCCATGAGGTAAAACGTGGAGAAACAGTATATGGTATATGCCGAAAATATAACATTTCCACTCAGGAGCTTGTAAAGCACAATCCTTCGGCAAAAGATGGTGTGAAACGAGGAGATGTGCTATCTATCCCTGTAAAATTAACGGCAACTGTAAAAGGTGAATCAAACCAAAATAATGATGATGCCGACAAAAAATCTCAGCGTACACAATTGATTGCAGATCTTGAATCTGATGGAGGCCTCAACCGAGTTAAACCTCCACAAATCGACCACGTCAATGCTGTCGTGGAGGAAATTATAGAAGCAGAATCAATAGATTCTATTTATACCAATGATTCAATCAGTCCTCTTGACATTGCGGTAATGTTGCCATTCATGCTTGATGATGCAAAACCTGGTCGCCAAGCACAATTGTTTACAGAGTTTTATAAAGGGCTGTTGGTCGCGCTAAATAATGCACCTGAAAATGCTCCGATTAATATTAAGGCCTATGACACAGCCGATAGCTTGGCTCGTGTGAAAACGTTGCTCGAGCAAGATGATATGGCGCAAATGGATATAATCATTACCCCTAACAATAGCCAACAAATAAATCTCATTGCTCAATTTTGTAAGGAAAATGATTGCTATTTGCTTAATGCATTTGATGTGAAAAACAATTGTTATGAAACAGACTCTAATGTTTTGCAAACGTTGATTCCTCAACAACAAATGTATGATAAGGCTATAGACTTCTTTATCTCGGAATATGCAAATTATACTCCTGTATTTCTAAAGAATTTGGAAAAAGTTAGTGATAAAGCACAATTTGTGAAGCAGCTAAAATCGCGCTTAGATGCTGAAAATAGGAAATATCGAGAGATAAACTATAACGATGTGTTAACAGCCGAAAATATTGCACGCCTTGATAGTACTAAGTCATATGTTTTTGTTCCGTTATCGGCTTCTCGTAGCGACTTATCAGATATTATGTACATGCTAAATGCTTTTCATGAATCATGCCCCGATTCAAGTTCAGTCAGATTATTTGGCTATCCTGAGTGGGTGACATTCCAAGGTGCAATTAAAGAAAAGTTGCACAAATTGAATACTTCAATCTATTCTCGGTTTAGTTATGGCGTAGAAAGTCCTGTAAAAGAGGAACTTGATAGAGAATTTGAACGATGGTATGGTGAAAAAATGATGCAAGCGATTCCACAACAAGGGTTATTGGGATATGACATAATGATGTATATTATAAATTCCATTTATGAAAATGATGGCAATTTTGTCCCTGAAAATAAATATGAAGGAGTTCAAGATTCATTTTATTTTGAACATATAAATGGAGTTGCGGGCTATTGTAATAATGTAATATATATAATTAATTACCAACCCGATGGTGGGACGGTGGCAATAAAGAACTAAAAACAAGAAAAATGAAACGTTCAATTATATTGTTGATATTAATCTCGTTTTTGTCAATAGCAACTACGGCCCAGCATCATTATGTGCCAAAAATCTTTGTTGGGGGAAAGGCCGGTATGACGATGTCAAAAATATCATTTTCGCCCGATGTTAAACAGTCTATGTTAATGGGCTATATGGGAGGCGTTACGTTTAAATATACCGAAGAGAATCATTTTGGCCTTATTGCTGAAGTGAATATTGAGCAAAGAGGGTGGCAGGAGAATTTTGAAGAGGCGCCCTTTGAGTATTCACGCACATTGACCTATGTCCAAATTCCCTTGTTGACTCACATTTATTTTGGAAGTTCTAAGTTTAAAGTTTTTTTTAATTTAGGTCCGGAATTTGGCTATCTTATTGGGGAAAGTACATCGGCCAACTTTGATTATTCAAATCCTACAAAATTAACCGGATTCCCAACAAATCGTATGACCGAACAATTAAATCTCCCGGTGCAACATAAATTTGACTATGGGATATCAGTTGGAGCTGGTGCCGAATATATAATAAAACGTCGTCATGCGATCTCCTTAGAGGCTCGATTATTCTATGGATTAGGAAACATATATCCCGATAGCAAGCGAGATCCGTTCTCTGCTTCACGCAGTATGTCGATTATGGCAACTTTGGGGTACTCGTTTCGTGTTAAATGACAATATACCCTTCGGCGCTTAAGATCTTAAACATTAAAGTTTTAAGTAGGTCAAACTCGTTTTGACGGCTATCAACACCTTTGCTCATTGAGTCAAAGGCGCGTATTGCGCTGATAATTTCAATTGTTTTGAACGCATTATAATTCCTAATGCCGAATCTGTAATCGTTTAATTGCCAGGGAAATTTAAATCCAAGCTCATCAAGTAGAGCCTTTTCACTTTTGTCTTTTGCAAATTGAATTAACAACAAGTTGGAAAAGAATTTGAATAATTGGCTGACGGTGAGCAATGGCGGATTGTTCTTGGGATTAGCTCTGAAATATTCAATGATGCGATATACTCTGAGAGAGTCTTTTTGTGCAATAGCATTGACCAGCTCAAAGTTGTTGAAATCTTTACTTACTCCGATGTTGCGTTCAATTGCTTCAGGCGTAATCATGCCGTTAGGCTCTATCACAAGCGCAAGTTTTTCAATTTCGTTGTACATGCGAGATAAATCGTTGCCAATAAAGTCGCTAAGCATTGACAATGATTTCTGATCTACTTTTAAGCCTTTACTATTAATGAGAGTTGCAATAACGTTGTTCATATTACTACTCTTCACTCGATTTGACTCAAACACAATCCCCTTGTTTTTTTTCATTTCGGCTAATAAATCTTTTGGCTTTACCAATGCACCACGAGCACAAATAACTAAGATAGTAGAAGGTGATGGGTTTGATGCGTAGGCGTGTAGTTTGTTGAGATAGTCTATTTTGGGAACTTGTGCCTCTTTGAGTATAACAACTTGATATTCCGACATCATAGGGTAACGACGACACGCGTCCATAACGTCATCGGCTGAGACTTGTGGAGCATACATTGTATATAGATTGAATGCTTGCTCCTCAACGGGTAAAATGTCTTCAAATAATTTTACCAATTCATCAATAAAGTAGCCTTCTTCGCCATGTAATAGATAAATAGGGGCATATTGTTTTTTGGCAAGTTGTGATTTCAACTCTTCAAATGTCAATGTAAAACCGGGTGTCGCCATTTTTTATATTTGTCGTGAAAAATATTTTGTGTAAATTTACGCAAAATATCAACGACAGCAAAATAAAAAGATACAATGCACTTAAATTTGCCAGCTTGTCAATTTCAAATAATGCGAAGTGCCGATGGTGATAAAATTTTTGATCGACTGCGCAAAAAATTTGTTGCACTCACTCCCGAGGAGTGGGTTAGGCAGAATTTTGTGAACTATTTAGTTGAGTATAAGGGCTTCCCGGCTTCGTTAATGGCCAATGAGGTCGCAATTACATTGAATAATACACGACGCCGATGTGATACGGTTGTATATAGTAAAATGGCAGAGCCTTTGGTTATTATTGAATATAAGGCTTCATCAGTTGAAATCACGCAACAGGTGTTTGACCAAATTGTGAGGTATAATATGGTCCTTCGAGCGCAATATTTGATTGTCTCTAATGGATTAAATCACTATTGTTGTAGTATTGACTACGACAATAACTCCTATAAATTTATAAAGGATATACCTAACTATGATGCCCTAATGGAGTAGTGCTTAGAAAAAGTAGGCGAGTTTTACGTCCCAGGCGTAATTACGAGCACTATAATTGTCTAAGAGTGTCGTTTTAAGAGCATAGGTCATGCCCCAAGAATAACTTGCCGAAATCTGCCAGCGACGCCACAATTCAAGACCAAATCCGGCTGTGAGATTCAAACTGCCACTTGCATATTCATATGCTTTAATATTGTTATCGGCAACAAGAATTGACAATGATGGACCGCCAAATACAAATGGAGCAACATAATCTTCAAATCCGGCTAAATTGGTATATTTGAATCGAAGATGTAATGGTATTTCGATATAATGTAAATAAGTTTTTTCGTTGCCATATCCTTGGCTTGACCAGATTAGTCTTTCTCCAAGATTGACTTTTGCTCCACGTTGAGAATAGATAAGACCTAAATCAATGCCAAATCCAATACCGGGGAATATCATTTCGCCAACAACTCCCACTGATGGTCCTACCATTTTTTCTACACCTACGAGGTCCTGCTTAAATGATAGGTCAGAAAAAGAGACTCCGGCGGTTGCTCCATATCTAAATTGAGCATTTGCATTGGTAGAGCAAAGAGCAAAAATTGCAACAATAATACTGAGAATATATTTCTTCATGTTAAATTCTAATTTAAATATATCGCAAAGATAGTGCAAAACAAGTTCACTAACAAGAATACAACTTTTTTTAATTATTGAGAATAACTTGATAAAGTCGCTATTTAAGGCGATTGATTGTTTCTTCAATTGAGAGTAATTGTTGCGAACCTGTGCTCATTTCTTTCAGCATGAGTTTATTCTCGGCGATTTCGTTTTCGCCAACTATTGCAACAAATGGTATATTGAGTGCATCGGCATATCCCATTTGTTTTTTCATTTTTGCAGTTTCGGGATATATTTCAGCTGAGATTCCTGCAGCACGCAATTGCTTAATCATTTTCATCGCAACTGCTGTTTCGGCCGCTCCAAAGTTAGTGAACATTATTGTTGTGGCCGAAGTAGTTTCGGCCGGATATAAATCTAGAGCATTGAGCACGTCATAAATGCGATCGGCTCCAAATGATATTCCAACGCCTGAAACATTTGGCAATCCAAATACTCCGGTGAGATTGTCATATCTACCACCGCCTGTAATACTGCCAATTTGAACATCTTGGGCTTTTACTTCAATGATTGTTCCGGTATAATAGTTTAGACCTCGAGCAAGTGATACATCAAGGTCAAGAGTTGCTCTTAGTCCCAATGCTTCAACTCCTGCTACAACCTCTTGAAGTTCTTTAACTCCGAGTGCTCCTATTTCTGAATTTTGAAGTATATCACTTAATTTCTCGATGCGTTGTTCAATTGTGCCATCAATTGCGAGAATCGGTTGAAGAGTGTTGATTGAATCTTCGCTGAGACCACGTTCACGCAACTCTGCATTGACGTTTTCAATTCCAATTTTGTCAATTTTATCAATTGCGACAGTTATATCTACGATTTTCTCAGGTGCACCAATAAGTTCTGCAATTCCGGCAAGGACTTTACGGTTATTGAGTTTTATTGTGATATTAATTTTGAGACGTGAAAATACCTCGTCAATAAGTTGGAGGAGTTCAATTTCATTCACGAGCGAATCCGAACCAATTATGTCGGCGTCGCATTGGTAAAACTCGCGATAACGTCCTTTTTGTGGACGATCGGCTCTCCATACGGGTTGGATTTGGAATCGTTTAAATGGAAATTGTATGTCGTTGCGATGTTGCACAACATATCTTGCAAACGGGACAGTGAGGTCATAGCGTAACCCTTTTTCACATAGTTGAGGGGTGAGATGCACGCAGTCTCCGGCTGCAATCAATGAGTGGTCTGCTTTACTGAGGAAATCGCCTGAATTTAAAATCTTGAAAAGGAGTTTGTCGCCTTCTTCGCCATATTTCCCCATTAAAGTTGAAAGATTCTCCATCGCAGGAGTTTCTATCTGTTTGAATCCATATAGACGGAATACTTCTCTGATTGTGTCAAATATATAGTTACGTCGAGACATTTCTGTGGGAGAGAAATCTCGAGTTCCCTTTGGAATTGATGGCTTTTGTACCATTTTGGATATTCAGTTTAGTTAGTGTTTTAAAAAATTGAGTGCAAATTTACTAAAAAAAAAGGAATTCTGCTGACTATTAGGACCGATATGTAGCAACAAGCCATTCTTTGTTATGAATTTAATGACGATAGACGCTCTTCAAGATCGGTTGATGAAAGGCGTGAGATGATTTTTCCTTTGTGGGCGAGTGAGATTGTCCCGGTTTCCTCCGATACAACAATAGCTATTGCATCAGTCGCCTCAGAGATGCCTAAAGCTGATCGATGTCTAAGACCCAATGAGCGTGGAATGTTTGTAGCATGACTCACCGGAAGTATGCAACCTGCCGATTTAATGCGATTGCCTGAAATAATCATTGCGCCATCGTGGAGTGGTGAGTTTTTGAAAAAGATATTTTCTATTAACCGAGAATTGACATTGGCGTCAATCATGTCTCCGGTATTTTCATAGCTATCAAGATTGATAGATTGTTCAATAACAATCAGAGCTCCGGTTTTGCTCTTTGCCATATTCATACATGCATATACTATGGGCATAACATGGCTTTTATCGGTGTTTGGTGTCTTTGATTTGTGACTGAAAATTTTGCGTAGAAAATTCCATCGTCGATGTGAGCCCAATTCAACCAGAAATCGTTTAATTTGATCTTGAAATATGATTACAAGGATTAAAAGCCCGATATTCATGAATTTATCAAGAACAGTTCCGATAAGTTGCATCTCCAATATTTTAGACGAAACCACCCATACGGCGATGAATGTAAGTACACCGAAAAATATATTAATCGTACCTGATTCATTCATTAATCGATAGATGTAGTATAGTAATAGAGCTACGAGTGTAATGTCTATGAGGTCAATAATTTCAAATGGTTGCATAATTCTTTATTGTTGGGTGGAATTATATTGGTTGAATGTTGTAGTTGTGATTTTTATTGTTTCGACAGCTTCTTTCACATCGTGAACGCGTAGTATCGACGCACCTCCCATCGTGGCAATAGTGTTGAGTACCGATGTCGCATTGAGTGATTCTTGAGGTGTTGTGTCCAACAGATTATATATCATTGATTTACGGGAAATTCCTACGAGCAATGGTCGCTCAAGGGCATGGAACACTTCAATGTTGCGCATCATTTCGTAGTTTTGCTTCGTAGTTTTGCTAAACCCAAATCCGGGATCAATTATAACGTCACAAACTCCCATTAATGCAAGAATGTTTACTTTCTCCGATAGGGCATGAATCACTTCAGCTGTAACGTCATTGTACTGAGTGAATTGATTCATATTAGAAGGGTTCCCTCTCATGTGCATTACGATATAGGGTACATTTAAATCGGCAACGGTCTCAAACATTTTTGAATCAAGATCTCCGCCAGATATGTCATTTATGATATTAACCCCCATATTGGTCACTGCTTCACGAGCAACGGTGGCGCGAAACGTATCGACCGACACAAGTATGCTTGGATCAATATCTCTAAGTATTCTCATGCCCATTTCAAGACGTCGGCATTCTTCATCGGGGCTCACATCTTTAGCTCCGGGACGGCTTGAATATGCGCCAATATCAATCAGATCAACGCCCTGGGATATCATTGTATTGATGCGTAGTGCTATATCACATTCAGTTGTTGAACGTGATTGTGCATAAAACGAGTCAGGCGTTATATTGAGTATGCCCATTACTTGCGGGCGATCAAACACTCGCAAATCTCCTTTGATATTTAATGAAAATGGCCTAAATTTCCACATGAGGATTTATTAAAACATTCAATAAAGGTGTTTCTGACTGCGAATTTAACCATTTCCTCTCATTATCACAAATCCAAACGTGATGTATATTTGCTATGAGGCATTAAATAAGTTTTAATGACGACAAGAATACCAATATTATACCGGTGGGAGCAACATATTTCAAACTGAAAATGATGGCTTTTGTTACTCTTACCTTTACACTGCCATTGTTAGTGAGTTGGTTGTGAATAAATGAGCGATCAAGTAGCCAACCTGCAAAGAATGAGATGAACATTCCTCCGGCAGGGAGCAATATGTTTGATGAAACATAGTCGAAAATTGAGAAAATTGTCATTCCTGCTATGGTTATATTGTCAAGGCAATTGAATGATAGCGCACACAGTGTTCCAAATATGAGTGCTATCGCGGTGTTGAGAATTGTTGCTTTATTTCTGCTCATTTTCTTTTCTTCGGTGAAATAGGCAATAGAAACTTCGCTCATTGAGATAGTTGACGATAGTGATGCTATGAAAAGAAGGAAAAAGAAAAGAATTGACCATAGTGAGCCGCCGGGCAATTGGTTGAAAATGTTTGGCAATACTTCAAAAACCAATGCTGGTCCTTGTGTTGGTGATACACCAAACGTAAATACTGCAGGGAAAATAATCACTCCTGACAAAATTGCCACAGTCGTGTCGAGGCATGCCGTAATCGTTGCACTTTTCACAATGTGGGTTTCTTTGCTGAAGTATGAAGCATAGGTCATCATTGTGCCAAGCCCTAAGCTGAGGGAGAAGAATGCTTGTCCCATTGCGCTGACCATAACAGATGAGTCTATTTTTGAGAAATCGGGCGAGAATAGAAATTCAAGACCTTCTTTTGCTCCGGGCATGAGTAATGAGTTGACGCAGAAAATGATGAGAATCAAAAACAGGATAGGCATCATTATGTTTGACATGCGCTCAATCCCTTTCTGTACTCCGCGTATTACGATTACAAAATTGACAATAAGGAATAAAATTGTCCACAATAAAGGTCGCCATGGGTGAGTGCTGAATTGTTGAAATTGTGCATGGTAAGCTTCCTGGCTGTTGAGATTGAGTGCTCCTGTAATTGATTGGTATAAATATTCTAAAGTCCAACCGGCTACTACCGAGTAAAAACTTAAAATCATGATTGAAGCAACAATACCAATGTAACCTACCCAATGCCATTTCCCTGATGATCTCAGTTGGCGGAATGCTCCAAAAATATTGCTATGAGTGCCACGTCCAATCATAAACTCGGCACACAAAATCGGAATCCCAAATGCGAAGATAAAACATAGGTATGTTATGAGAAATGCTCCACCACCATGCGTGCCTGCTTCGTAAGGGAATCGCCAAATGTTTCCAAGACCTACGGCCGAACCAACTGTTGTGGCAATAACACCCAAGCGAGTCGAGAATTGAGCTCTATTGTCGTTTTGTAACATAAATTTCGTCGTAATTATTATTCAATCGGGACCGGTTCTGAAAGTGGGTCCCGAGTGGGATAGGTTTTGTTTTTCTGTATGTTGTTTCTTTTCCTTTTTTTTCGCTTTTTTTTGACCGTAGATGATTTGTTTATAGAATCATTTGCAATAGCTTTGCTTAAACTTGTTGCAATTGAGTCATTATTAATTGAAGAACTATCAATAGATGATGAGCGTGTAAAATATAAGCATAACACAATTGCGACAAGGATAATCAATATTGCAATCATTCCACGTCGTTCACCGGCCGTGAATTTAAGCCAGGATTTATTCATTGTTAATGAACGATGAAATTAATATTCCGGCAATGAGTATCGGGGCTATGTAACGCACAATGAATAACACAATGCGATAACTATGAGCGGTTAAAGAGCCGTTGTTGGTCAATTGATCTTTAAATAGTTGTTTTTTTGCAACCCAACCCAAATACACGCACAAAAGTATTGAGCCAATTGGAAGCATTATGTTAGCTGTGACGTAATCAAATAAGTCAAATATTGTCATTCCACAAATTGTTACACTACTCATTGATCCTTGCGATAATGAGCATATTGTGCTAAGAACAAATAATGGAAGCAAAACAGTGAAACATGCTGCCTTGCGCGACATGTGGCAACGATCTTGCATAAATGCAATAGAAACTTCGGCAATTGATATCGTTGATGTGATAGCTGCAACTGTTAAGAACAAGAAAAATAAGGCCGACCATAGTTGAGAATAGGGGAGTTGCTCAAAAACTTGAGGAAGAGTAGCAAATACAAGTGTAGGACCATTTAATGCGCGATCTTGTAACCCAAATGATGTGACCGCCGGGAAAATTATCATTCCCATCATGAACGCTACAAATATCACACTGGTTGAAACCGAGAATGAAGTTTTAATCAAGCGAGTGTCTTTTGGAAAATATGATGCATAGGTAATTAATACGCCCATTCCGAGACTCAGTGAGAAGAATGCCTGTCCTAAGGCTCTGATTACAACCGATGGCGTTATTGCCGAAAAATCGGGCTTAAGGAAAAATTCAACCCCTTCAGATGCTTTAGGTAGAGATAGGGATACAAAGCAGAATGCAAGTAATAACACAAAAAGCATCGGCATTAGGATATTGGATAGTCGTTCAATCCCTTTTTGTACTCCAAAAAGTAATATGACAAGATTCAGCGCAATTATAATGTAGGTGTGAATGAGTGGATTTATATCATCGGTGATATATTCACTCATTCTAGTCGAAAACTGTGCGCTTAGGTCGGACGCTCCTGTGGCTATGGGTTCGTATAAATGCCCGGTAATTGATTGCCACATATATTCAAATGTCCAACCGGCTACTACCATATAGTAGCATAGAATCAAATAAGATGTTAGTATAGCTAAAGCTCCGGCGAGCCACCATTTTTTCCCGGGTGCAAGGTTGCGGAATGAGCCGACTGCGTCGCTCCCTCCGGCTCTACCTATGGAAAACTCGGCCAACATGACAGGTATTCCTAAAATAAACACACATGCAATATAGACTAAAAGAAAAGCTGCGCCACCATTGGATTGTACTTCAGAGGGGAAACGCCACACACTGCCAAGACCTACTGCCGATCCAACTGTGGCGGCAATAAGACCTAATTTTGTTTTAAATTGAGCTTTTTCAGACATTTTATAGAATTTGCAAATTCATTTTGATTGCAAAATTACGCAAAATGTTGTCAATGTCTATTTATTTGCCTAATTATTTTATCAATTTGTTGTAATTTTGAATAAAACCTTTGTCATGAAACGATTTATTTTAAATTTACCTCAATTTTTACCATCAATAATAGTATTATTGGTGTTGTTTTATTTTACTCTCATTCCGCAACCATTGCCCCCAATTCAGCCTCCTTTCTTGGATTTTGATAAAGTAGTTCACATTGTGATGTTTGCCGGGGTTGGATTCACATTTGCTTTTGATGTTGCGCGTCGAAATAAAAATGTGAGATTATCAGGCTCACGTTTGATATTGATTTGTTGTATAAATATTGTGTTGGGCGGGTTTATTGAATTGGCACAAGGCTCCTCTTTAATTCATAGAGGTTGTGACTTGGGTGATTTTGTTGCCGATGCTATCGGAGCAATTTTGATTGCATTTACAACACGACCACTATTGCGCGTTATGTTTAACCTTCCAGATAACTCATAATAAAAAACAAAAGAGCAATCATTGGTTGCTCTTTTGTTTTTATAGAGTATGTCAATTGCTATTTATGCAAGTATTGCGTCGGCAAGTGATTCTAATGCGGGGATATCACTTTGTTTCATGCGTGAACGTATGGTTACCATTGGTTGCACAAGTTCAATCTCTTTCATCTTTTCAATCAATGATGTCATCACTCTTCCCGCGCATGGAGCCCAAGAGCCGTTTTCAATTATACCGATGCGACGACGTTGATATCCTTTTAGAATCAAGTGATGCAAAAAATCGTGCATGGGAGGGAATACATCTCCATCATAGCTTGCCGCTGCTAGGATAATTTTTCCCATGCGGAATGCATCTTCAACCGCTTCGGACATATCGTCGCGGCTGAGGTCGGCAATTGAAACTTTTGGAGCACCTTTTTCTTTTAGGATTTCGACCATTTTTTTTGCCACATTGGCAGTGCCTCCGTGTATAGATGCATAGGCAATAAATACGCCTTCGGTTTCAACGTCATATTTGCTCCATGTGTCATATAAACCTATGTAGTATCCTAAGTTTTCTGTAAGAACCGGACCATGCAGAGGACAAATGCATTTAACATCTAAAGCTGTGATTTTTTTCAACAATGTTTGTACCGGAGTGCCATATTTACCACAAATATTAAAGTAATAACGACGCGCTTCGCATGCCCAATCTTCGTCATGGCTTAAAGCTCCAAATTTACCAAATGCATCGGCCGAGAAAACAACTTTGTCAGTATGGTCATATGTCACCATTACTTCGGGCCAGTGCACCATTGGCGCCATCATGAATTGCAACGTGTGTTTGCCAAGGCAAAGAGTGTCGTTTTCTTTAACAGTAATAGTATTGTTGCTAAAATCCACATTTTCAAAAAATTGTGGGAGCATTTGAATGGCTTTAGCTGAAGCTACGATTTTGATATTGGGATATTTCTCAAGAGCCGCAACAATGTTTCCGGCGTGGTCGGGTTCCATGTGTTGGACTATTAGGTAGTCGGGAGTGCGACCGGCGAGAGCTTCTTCTAAATTTTCCCACCAATCATCGCTTTTGCGTAGATCTACGGTGTCCATAATTGCCACCTTTTCATCTGTGATGAGGTAGGAATTATATGAGATACCATTAGGAATTATATATTGACTTTCAAAAAGATCAAGAGTCGTGTCATCAACTCCTATGTATTTAATGTCGGTGGTAATATTTTTGTTCATGATTGAGTTTTTATTGTTACAAATTTCGGAATGCAAAATTATTACTTTTCGGTCTAACGAACAAAAGTAAGGACTGAAATCGGAGATAAATTTTGCAAAATTTATTGAGAGTTGGAGGATTCAATTTTCAATAATTTTTTCTTCGCTTCTATCCCGCCTGCATATCCGGTTAATAGGTTATTGCGTCCTATAACTCGATGACATGGAACAATTATCGATAACGGGTTTAATGCAATGGCATTGGCTACCGCTCTGACTGAATTGTTGAGTCCTAAGCTACAAGCAATGTCGCTGTAAGTTGATGTCTCTCCGTATTTGAGATTACACAATTCGGCCCAAACGCTTTTCTGAAATTCTGTTCCGATAAATTCAATTGGTAAATCAAATGTTTTGCGTCGGCCAATAAAATATTCGCTAAGTTGATATTCGGTTTTTTGAATTGTGCCGACCGATTCATCAACAAAAACGGCGTTAAGTATTGTAGCTAATTTCCTATCAATTAGTTGTCGGTGAGGGTTATTTGCCCAATCACAGGTATATAATCTTGTCTCATCGCTTGAAAGGATAAGTTTGCCACAAGGAGAGTCAATTATATGGCGAAAGATTACTTTCTGCGACATTAAATCATGCTTTTAGGCTTTGTCGCTTGGAAATCTTTTAGATAGGCCGGCACAGAGTAGGCGAGGTCAAGAAAGTCTTGTTTGCGAAATGCCATTTCGGCGAGGGCAAGCATGTCTGACGCTAATGGATATATTCCCGAAATAAAGCGAGCATTGGAATGTTTAATAACATCTTTGGCCTTGTCGCTACCATTGCCAAAAAATATCATCTCGTGATCATTTAAGAATTGACTGTAAGAGTCCTCGTCGAGAATGAGAGGAGTAGGACTCATGAGCTCAGTGAGGCTCATGTCAAGCACCGATGTATATACCTCCATGCGTCGGGCGTCAAGCATTGGAACAAATAGTGCGTCGGGGTTTATGTCATGATGGAACATAACAGAGCATGCCATTAATTTCAGCGTGTCAATACCTATTATGGGAATGTCAAGCGCATAGGCCAATCCTTTGGCTTCAGATAATCCGATACGAAGTCCGGTGTAACTACCGGGGCCAATACTCACTGCCACTGCTTCAAGTTTCAAGTCGTGGCTTTTGAGATATTCAATACAATCCTTGATATATCCGCTCAATAATGCAGCATGATTTTGACCTTTAAAGTCTTCAAAATGTTCCAGTACCAATCCGTTGTCGGTAACCGCAACGGAACACACGTTGGTTGATGTTTCAATGTTTAATATAACAGCCATAATGCCGAATGTTTTTGCAATGTAGAAAAATTCTTGTGCAAATTTACTGCTTTTTCCCGCTTTAAGCGTAAATTTGCAGAAAATAACTGAAATAACCATGATTTTATCTATGACGGGGTTTGGTAAAGCTGTTGTTGAAATCCCCAATAAAAAGATTACAGCAGAAATTAAGTCGCTTAACAGCAAGCAACTTGATATGTCAACACGACTCCCTTCGGCCTATCGTGAAAAGGAACTTGAATTGCGAAATAGAGTTTCTCGACGCCTTGAACGAGGAAAAGTTGAACTTCATGTTTATGTGGAATCTTTGCAAGAAGAGGCTACAACCTCGTTAAACATTCCATTGATGGCGGCCTATAAAACTCAAATAGAGGAAATGGCTCAACAATTAAATATTCCTATTCCGTCTGATTGGTATAGTTTGTTGATGAGATTCCCCGACACGGTTAAAACCGAGTCGTTAACAACAATCCCCGAGCAAGAAAGCGAAGCATTGATAAAAGCAGTTGATTTGGCAATTGAAGGACTAATGCAATTTCGTGCACAAGAGGGCTTGAAATTGGAAGAGTTTTTTACAGCAAGAATTGATAATATACGCAATCTTTTGGGTGAAGTCCCTCAGTATGAAGCTGAGCGAGTTGCAAAAATCAGAGCACGCATTGAAGATGGTTTAGCAAAGTTGGAACAAATAGATTATGACCGTTCTCGACTTGAACAAGAAATGATTTACTACATTGAAAAACTTGATGTAAATGAAGAGAAACAACGCCTTGCTCAGCATCTAAACTATTTTATGGAAACAATGGATACAGGCAACGGACAAGGTAAAAAACTCGGATTCATTTCCCAAGAGATGGGACGCGAAATTAATACTCTGGGTTCAAAGAGCAATCATGCCGAAATGCAAAAACTTGTCGTGCGCATGAAAGATGAGCTTGAACAAATCAAAGAGCAAGTACTCAACGTTATGTAATCATTCGTGTTATTATGCCAGGGAAAATTATCATAATTTCAGCTCCATCGGGGTGCGGAAAATCAACAATTATTAATGCCATATTGTCGCAAGGCGATATTGATATGCAATTCTCGGTATCGGCTACCAGTAGGCCACCCCGAGAAGGAGAAGTGCATGGTGTCAATTACTTTTTTCTCACCGAGCAAGAGTTTCGTGAAAAAATTTCACAAGATGCTTTTGTGGAATATGAAGAAGTATATGCCGGTCGTTTCTATGGTACGTTAAAGAGCGAAGTAGAACGAATCTGTGATCAAGGGCATAATGTGATTCTTGATATAGATGTAAAAGGTGGTGTGAATGTTAAACGTCTTTATGGCGATAGGGCGATAAGTATTTTTATAATGCCTCCATCGGTTGAAGAATTGCGTCGTCGATTGGAAACTCGTAACACCGATTCTCAAGAAATGATTAACGAACGTGTTGGCAAGGCTCAGTATGAAATAGGTTTTGCTCCACAATATGATTGTCGTATTGTAAATGACGACCTTGAAATTGCCATTAATCAAACGCGCACAACGATATTGAATTTTATTAATAAGTAAACGTAGTGGTAATGGGCAAGAATGTGGGAATACTTGGCGGGTCGTTCAACCCTGTACATATTGGGCACACCATGCTTGCAAGCTACCTGAGTCAATATACTATGCTCGATGAAGTGTGGTTGCTATTGTCTCCAAAAAACCCGCTCAAAGATTCTTCAATACTTGTAAATGACGCTCATCGACTTGCGATGTTGCAAATTGCGACTGACTCAATGGCCAAGGTCGAAGTCTGCGACATTGAACTTTCGTTGCCACGTCCATCTTATACAATAAACACTCTTAAAGTCCTATCGCAACGTTATCCTCAGCATTCGTTCCGTCTCATTATTGGGAGTGATAATTGGCTCATTTTTGATAAGTGGAAAGATTCTGAGTCTATAATAAATGATTATGGGATCATAATATACCCTCGCCCGGGTTATCACATAACTGAGCCTCTCCCGAGTGGGGTTGAGTTGATCGAAGCCCCCACGGTTAATATTTCCAGCACGTTTATTCGCGAAGGCTTTGCCGAGGGAAAAAACATGGAAGCTTTTCTCCCTAATGGTGTGACACAGTATATCCTTACAAACCAACTTTTCACCCAATAGATACTCATTATGGAAACTTCAGTACTCAACACCAATTCTCTTGCATTTATTGCCCTTTGCAACGAATATTGTGCCGCTATTGAACATGTGCAACAAAGCGATCGCGATAGTTTTGTGAAATCTATGTTGCGACTATTACCTCGATTATACATCTCGGCAAATGACCTTGATGTGCAGGTAGTTGATGAAGATGAGGCTTACCTTGAGTCATCTCTTGAGGAAGATTACTATGAGTCGGTGAGACGTGGCATTGAAAACATCATGGGGCCTGATGATGTTTATCTTGAAGTATTTGAAGAGGATATGAAATACTCCGACACTCCAATTGCTGCAAGCATCTCGGAGGGCTTGGCCGATATATTCCAAGTGTTATATAATTTTGTCAACATGGTAAAAGAGATGCCTCAGCAATATATACCTCTTGCCATTGTTGCTGTGCGTGATGATTTTCATAGCTATTGGAGCCAAATTTTGTGCAATTTACTTCGACCGCTCAACAATCTAAGCCACAATCCCGAGGAAGAATTTTGACCTTAAAAAGTCGTCCTATCTTTTTGCACGTATTGTTGTGGTGTCAATTATGTGACCATGACGATCGTAGAGTGTTAAGTTGAGATTGCTGTCTGAGGCATTGAGTAGCATTGCGCCTATAGTATGTGGACCTTCGCTCCATCTATATTTAATGATATCTTTATTGTCGGTCCATTCTTGTAGCGCTTGACCGCGTTCATTGTCGCTTGATGGAGTTTGTATATAAACTGTCCCGATTGACCCATCAGTCTCAGCTCCGTCATAAAGCGTTCCTGTGCGAGCATATACATGATTGTTTGCTGCGATAGCAAGATCAACGCCACACTGGTCAAACAATTCCTTCCATCTATCATATTGTGATGCCTTGCCATTGGTTGCAAAGAACCATTGATAGTGTTGCATGACTATGATGAATTTAGAAGAGTGGAGGGCTATAACGTTTCTCACCCATTCTTGTGCGTGAGATAATCCCTCGTCTGAACGCATTGACTCGTTATTTAGCATTATGAACAAGGTGTTGCCATAGGTGAAATGATAGCACACTCCTTTTTCTTCGGGATATCCGTTTAGAGGATAGTTATTTACGAGACGAAAAAAATCATTTGATTGTTTGGCATATCCTCGGCTCATGTTATCATGGTTGCCGTTTACTCCTGCCCATAAGTAGCGTTGGAACGGCTCGTGATTGTAGAGGTCTTCCCAAAATGAATAACTTCCACCCCAGGCTGTAATATCGCCAACGTGTAGCATTAAATCAATCTTCCGATTACTCGTGCTTTGTAGGGTGTCAATCATTGTCATGGCCGATTTGACACGGTCGGGAAGAGGTGTATAGGCGTGAAAATCTGAAATGATGCCGGCAGTCCATTCATTAGATGTAGGTGCAGTTTTAAATTCTCTGATAGTGCTATCAGAGTCTATGGTATAAATGTAATGAGTGTTTGGCCGAAGCCCATTTAACTCAACTGTGTTACGCAAAAAACGAGCATCTTCATATATATCTTTATTGCCTGGAGACTTAGAATATATACTGTCAAATGTTAAGCATAATTCTTGTGTAGCTTCTATTCTCTGAGCATTTATCCATAGTGAGTCATCGGCAGTAGTAAATCTACAACAACTACCACCGCCGTCAATAGGCGTGTGCCAATTGAGTCTAATACATGTTGCAGCGTCCTCCCCAGGATTAGCAATTACGGTAAAAGGTTTAGCTCCATATATTGCTCCAAAATTAGAGAGAACAAGAGTTATAATAATTATAGTTTTGCTAATATTCGTCATGTTTGAAATTTATGAGGTAATCTGTATTAATATTGGTCGTTATTGTATAGAAGAGTAATGCATAAAAATAAATATGATTCCATACAAAGATAGTAAAAGCATGTCACTACGGCAAGTTCCCAAATTTATTTAGATATTACAATAATGTTGATTAATTCTTGAAAAATAATTACTTTTGCATCATAATAGAAATTAATCACAAAACGAAAATAAAGAAAATATAATTTAATAGACATATAGAACTACATACTCTTGTTCTTTTAATCTGAAAACCGCCAATATTTAGTACACAAAGAATAAGTGGATATTAGTTCACGCATGATAGGCGTGAACTATTCTATCTTATTTGTGTACATGGCGCTTGGCGGTGCCACAGATTAAAATAAGATGAGAATAGTCTCGCCTTTTATGATACATATAGGAAAAATAATTGAAGAAGAATTGCGGAAACAAGAACGCTCCGTGTCTTGGTTTGCTCGCAAATTAGTTTGTGACAGAAGCACTGTATATGCCATATTTCAGCGCCAAAGCATAAATACAGATGTATTATTACATATTTGTCGCATTTTAAACGTGAATTTTTTTACGCATTACATTAACGAATTATTAGAGTGTGGAGATGATGCAACAGAAGTGAGCGTCAAATCCGATAATAGTGACTGATTTATCCACGTTTAATTATGATTAAGTATATCTATTTCTATTTAACTTTGTAAAAATAGAATGTATTACTTAATTTATAAATTTTGCTATTATGACGTTATTTGATGTAGCTGAAAAATGTTTTTTTCAAAAGTATGCATGTTTTTCAGGTAGAGCGTCTCGTTCTGAATTCTTTTTATGGTACTTATGGATGTTTTTGAGTGGAGTAATGTGTAGTGTGCTAATCTTATTGTTATCAGGGGTAGTGCATCAGTTTCAACGTCCTCCAGAGCAATCTATACTATTCGCAATTGGCATATTATTTATATTATACCTTGTACCGACTTTATCTGTCACCGTAAGGCGATTACATGATAGCGGGAGGTCTGCATTGCATTTAGTTAAAATATTGCTTGGGTTTATACCTTATTTAGGACTTATTTTTCAGGTTTGGCTTTTTGTGTTAATGTGTTATCCAAGTGATGGAGATAATCAATATGGTCCAAAAAATCCAGCCACAACACCTAAGCGATTTAATAACACAGAAGTTGAAGATGTAGATTTGTAACAAATTATGTATTGTAAGTATTGTGGAACTGAGATAGAAAATGGTTCCAAATTTTGCAAGCAATGTGGCGTTGACCTTAATGATACACGAGAGACGAATCAAAAACAAACGATTAAAAAGAATCGATTTAAGTCAATTAGTAAAATAGGTCAAAGTGCAATTTTGCTGTATATTTTGTGGCTATTGATTATTGCGAGTTATGTGCTAGCTAATAGTGAGGAATCGCATTTTAAGGATGAGATTTTATACCCATCTTTAAATTTAGTCATAATATTGCCATTTGCTATTTTCTGTGTGTACTATATTTTCAAAATATATTCAAAAAGAGAAAGTAGTACAGCAAGCAATAAGCCTAGGTTGAATGCTGTTAAATCTGCAGATAATAGTCTTGGATTATATGGCGGTTCAACTCTTGTAAAAGTTTATATGTTGACCGATTTTGCACGAAAGAAGGGGCGCATGCAAGTAATCAAAACAAGTATTGATACAGAGTTACCGCAAGCCTATTGTCAGTTTAGATATTATGACGAGATTACTCTCGTTGAATTTTCAGAAAATATAGGTTGTTTATCTTCTGCCCAAATTACCGAGAATAAGAATCACTTATGCATAAAGGAGTATAAAAATGGTAGATTAGAGTTAGATCATTTGGACAATTTAAAAGAGAATGATGTGATGATGCTTTATAGCTAAACTAAATAGATCTAAACTAGTCGTCAGATTTTTGTTGAGATGAAAAAGTTATTATTAATAGTTGTCATTGTTTCTGTCGTTGCACTGACGTTGGGTAATCTATCCCAAAATAAATTCAGCCTCGGGAAAACCGCGTTTGCTGAACAAATTGAAAAGGCAAATCAACTTTGTCCGATAGATTTGCCCTATGGAGTGGGGGCAGTAACATCTATTACAATAGAGAATGGATTTGTGATGTATAATATCTGTTACAATCGTGAATTTTGTAATATAATGCAACTACTTGACAAGGAAAAACAGAAAGAGGTATTTTTAATGGCTTGTTTAATCAATAATGCTCAAGGGAAAAATAATGGTGATCAATTTATAAATATGTTGATAGAAGAAGGCTGTGGCTTAAAATATGTTATTAATGATTCGCTATTTGGACCATTTGAATGCTCTATTTCTGTTGATGAGATTATTTCTATGCGACAAAGGTATATTCTTAATCCACATGAAGCGCTACAAAATGTGCTTCAATTGACTTTGGAAGCCGAGAAGACTGCACTTCCGTTGATTATTGAAGATGGTATGGTGATAACGGATTGCCTATTAGAAGATAATAATATAGTATTTATAGTAAGTTGTGATGAAGAATTATATTCAATGGATAGTTTGAACTTTTATAAATCAGACCTTAAATCATTTATGTTGGAAAATGCAAAAAGTGACGCTCAATCTCATATGTTTTTGGGTTTATGCAAAATGAGTCACACTGGACTCGTTTGGCGCTATGTCGGAATGCAGTCTCAGGAGAAATGCGATATTGTTTTAAGTAGTTATGAGATAAATCAAGAGATTCAAACGCCCCCAAATTTAAATATACACTAATCCCAATTCAATAGTAGTTTGGTCGTGTTTTATAAATAAAAGCCCACGCTTGAAAGAACGAGCGTGGGCTTTAGTGTGAAGTATGGATTGATTATAAAATAATTTTCTTCACGAGGGTGTTGTTATTAGTGCAAACTTTGATGATGTGAACACCATTTAATCCTTCAGTTGAAATAGCGCCACTGTTAGCAATGTTGGCCGATGCCACAACTTGTCCGTTAATGTTGTAGATGGTAACAATTGCGTTGCTTGCGTTGACATTAATGCAACCATCTGTAACTATGATTTGTGCATCGTTTTGAGCGTCATCGGAGTTGATGTCTTCTATGCCAACCGATGTTTCTCCCAATTTAGCTTTAGCCGCAGTCACAATCTCGCCGCTTTCATTGTCAAATAGCAATGCTATAACATTAACTTTATCAAAATTAGCAATTGTTGAAGGTGTAGAAATAGATAGTTTGTGATTTTTTGCTTCACCATTTGAGATTTTTCCGGTGAGACTATTTTCGATACCCCAACAATTGTAAATATCACGTGCTACATTGTTGAAAGTAGCATTATATGTTCCTGCTTGGTTCCATAGGGGAATGAATTCAAGAGGAAGGTCGCTCAATTTCAATCCGGTTTGGCTTGCATATTGGTTTGAGAAGTAATTAGCCTGAGGTGCTGTTAATGCGTCTTCAGTCAAAACATATGCAATAGAATAGGGCGATGCTTCACAGTCGAGTCCAAATGTAGCAATAGCTTCCAATTCGATTGTTTTTTTGTCGTCGGAAAGTGCGCTTGTAATATCTATTTGTGCCTCTGATGGAGTTGAAATAACGTCATTGATGTATTGTTTTACATAATCATATCCATAGTCGGGGTATGTCATGTAATTTCTATTGAAAATTGAAACAGGTAAAACAAATCCCAAGTCATAAAGTTGTTTATAAGAAGTTGTCATAAATGGGTCTCTACTTCCTGTGTACCCATGTACGTCAATGCCAATGTATTTGTCTTGGAACTCTTTTTGAGCTTCTTCGTGGGCAACAATTGCAGCCGGGCACCAACCTTCATCTATATCGGTGAGGGTTTCCATTACAGCTACGCGATCATAAGGATTGCCAATCGAAATAAATGTATTGCTTTGAGTATTGTCGGCATATGTGTCAGGTTGACCATTAACATTGGTAAGTTCATATTTTTGTGTATAACGTCCCGGAGTGCTTTGTGCTACTTTTTCAATGGTGATTTCAGCCGTTTCCATGAATCCGAGCGTGTCGGGGAGCGCTACGCTCCACTCTTCTCCGTCAATATTACCATTCAATGAGGTCGCTTTATAGGCGCCATAGTTGGTCACTTCACCTTTGATTACTCCAATCTCGCCACTTTTTGCGCGAGTTGATGCATCAAGATAAGAGAAACAAATGTCGTAGTTCTTAAGTCCATTTGCACCATCGGTCTTAAGTCCGATGAACAAAGAACCCATGCCAGATGAGTAGTTGCTCCAGCCCGAGCCTGTATTAAAATCAATCAGAAGTGAATATGTGTCAGACACTTCTTTTGAATAGAAAACTTGGGCTTTGGGTGAGAATGCAAGTGGATTAACTGTAACGGTGTATCCGACGTATAAAGGATCTCCATCAAGAGTGTAATTACAGCCGATTTCAACGATGGTGTTTGTGTTTGAACTGTCTAAGTTAGAAACTGTTGTTGACCACACATTAACCCCATTAATTTCTTTTCTAAACCAAATCTCAACCGATGACGCACATTCGGGAAAAACGGTAAACAAAGAGGTTACGTTATTACCTTTAAAGCGTGCAGTTAGATTTTCGTTGAAGTGTGTTGCATATGAAAATCCTGAAACACAGCTAAAGCTACTTGCCCAAACATCAGCAAGAGTAGGAATTAGAGAGAGCTCATTGTTTGTCATTTGAGGCGCTTCGGTTTCAAATGGTGTGATTCTTACGCGTTTAAGCTCTGATTTTTCGCCAACTAATTCTGTTTTGCCATTAGCAATTGGACGTTTTGAAAAATTATTGTTTAGAGCATTTTGTGCATAGATCGATGCCGATGAAAGCACACAAGCCAAGCATAGGGGTAAAATTTTTTTCATATTTTGATTTATTTAGATGATAACAAGGCGCAAAATTACGATTAAAATGTGGGTTTAACAAATTAATTTCACTGAATTAATATCTTCAGTTAAGTCATGCATCTAAGTCATGCATCTAAGGGTGTTTTTAATGTGTTAAAATAAAAAAGCAAGCCCAACATGATTGCTGAGCTTGCTATTGTAATAGATGATGATAATGCTATTTATTTAGAGCGCAAGATTTGCATTTTTCTGCAATTTCAACGAAGAAGTCGTTGCCTTTGTTGTCAACGAGAATAAAGGCGGGGAAATCTTCAACTTCAATTTTCCAAATAGCTTCCATTCCGAGTTCGGGATATTCAAGACACTCAATTTTCTTGATACTGTTGTAGGCAAGGATTGCAGCAGGGCCACCGATGCTACCGAGGTAGAATCCGCCATGTTTGTGACATGCGTCAGTAACTTGTTTGCTGCGATTACCTTTAGCAATCATTACCATTGAGCCTCCGGCAGCTTGGAATTGATCCACGTATGAGTCCATGCGACCTGCGGTTGTTGGTCCAAATGAACCGGAGGGTAATCCTTCGGGAGTTTTAGCAGGACCTGCATAATAGATGGGGTGATCTTTGAGATATTGAGGCATTTCTTCGCCACGATCAAGACGTTCTTTGATTTTGGCATGTGCGATATCACGGCCTACAATGATTGTACCTTTCAATGAAAGACGAGTTGATACCGGATATTTTCCGAGTTCTTCAAGAATTTCGCTCATTGGACGGTTGAGGTCAATGTTGACAACTTCGCCTTCTCCTGCTTTGCGATATGATTCAGGAATGAGTTCGCCAGGATTGCTGTCGAGTTTTTCAATCCATAGACCATCTTTGTTTATTTTTGCTTTAACATTACGGTCGGCTGAACATGAAACACCGAGACCAACAGGGCATGATGCACCATGGCGCGGAAGACGAATTACGCGTATGTCATGAGCAAAATATTTACCACCAAATTGTGCTCCGAGACCTATTTTGCGTGTTTCTTCAAGAAGTTGTTGCTCAAGTTCAATGTCGCGGAATGCATGACCGAGTTCGTTGCCTTCAGTGGGGAGATTGTCGTAGTATTTTACTGACGCTTTCTTTACTGTTGCGAGGTTCATTTCGGCCGATGTACCACCAATAACAAATGCAATGTGATAGGGTGGACATGCCGCTGTTCCCAACGATTTCATCTTTTCAACCAAGAAAGGAATGAGCGTTTTGGGGTTGATGAGAGCTTTAGTTTCTTGATAGAGATATGTCTTATTGGCCGAGCCACCACCTTTGGCCACAAAAAGGAATTTATATTCACTACCTTCAGTAGCATGTAGATCGATTTGTGCTGGGAGGTTACAGCCTGTATTTACTTCGTCATACATGTTGAGAGGTGCATTTTGAGAGTAGCGAAGATTGTCCTCAGTATAGGTTTGATATACACCTTTTGAGAGATATTCTTCATCATTGCACCCTGTGAATACATTTTGGCCTTTATTGCCATGAATAATTGCTGTACCGGTATCCTGACAGAAGGGTAGCTGGCCTTTTGCTGCTACTTCGGCATTACGCAACATTGTGAGTGCCACAAATTTATCGTTTTCACTTGCTTCAGAGTCGCTAAGAATTTTTGCGACCAAAGCATTGTGTTCACGACGTAACATAAATGCATTGTCGTGAGTAGCTTGTCGTGCCAATACAGTGAGCGCTTCTGGGTCAATTACAAGCATTTCATGTCCGTTCCAATTTTCAACCTTAACATAGTCACTTGTCAAGTGATAATACTCGGTTGTGTCTTTTGACATCGGGAACATTTCCTGATATTTGAAAGGTTTTGCCATATTAGTATAGTTTAGAATATTGTTAGTTATAAGTTTTATTTGTAGCGTTGAGGAAGTGCCGATAAAATTGCTTCACGAGATTGTTCCATCACTTGTGCTAGGTCATGACCCTGTGCAGGTGCAGGGATTGGCTCGTGTATGGTGAGCATAATGTGGCCCCAATGGGTGAGTTTTGAGCCTTTGGGCATTATTTCATAAGAGCCTGAGATTGTGATAGGAACAACCGGTAGATTAAATTCGACAGCAAGTTGATAGGCCCCTTTTTTGAAGTTGCGAATTTTACCATTATGAGCTCGAGTGCCCTCGGGAAACACTACAAGTGATAATCCCCCTTGTAATCGGTCGTGTGCATCGGCCATTGTTTGACGCACGGCTGCTGGTGAAGAATTATCAACAAATATTTGTCCGGCTCTACGACAGGCATAACCCACAAATGGAATTTTTTCAAGACTTTTTTTCATCATCCACTTGAAATTGTGACCCAAGTATCCATAGATTGAAAAAATATCATAGGCTCCTTGATGGTTGGCAACAAAAACGTATGAAGTTTTTGAATCAATGTGTTCACGACCTTTAATTGTTACCTTTACAAGCGACGCCCAACATATTATGCGTCCCCACCATTTAGCAAGATAATAGCTCGATTTGTCGGCATGGCCAAATAGGCACACAACAATGGTGAGTATTGATGTGAGTAATGTCGCCACGATTACAATGGGCAACATGATAAATAATTGGTATAATCTGAATAGGATAATCATGAATGAGAGTTAAGTATAATGAGAGAATTGCGTTTATTGAGTTCTGCGACGTCGTGTAGAAACTTCCGGCGCATTAAATAATTGTTCCATTTCAGGGGGGATATTGAATATATCTTGCGGGCTTGTGGGACGAATGTTTTCATACCACTTGAATTGTGGAAGATATAAATCTTTCTTTTTGGAGAGATAAATAGGAATCATTTTTGCGGGAGTTTCGGGCTGGAATCGCATATATTCAACGGTGTTGCCCTTGAAATCGGCAGTCAGGAAACTACTTTCTACATGTGCTAATTTATTATATGTTGAGTCATTTTCCATTGGGAGGAAAATAACTTGTACGTTTCCGTCAACTTCAAGATGAGAAAGATGACTGTCGTCGAACAATGCGAGCATTTTTTTTCCACTCAATTGGCTGTAAAATTCTTCATCAATGTGTTCGGCAACAAACGCAAAATCGGGTAGTTTAGCCCAATCAACAGTTGAGTCGTTGAGATGAATGTGTATTGTGTTTCCAAAAATTTGGCGTTGACCGCTCCACACGATGGGGTGGTGGTGCATATACAAAATTGTATCTCGTTCTGTGAAACTTAATGAGTCGCAGAGTCCTTGTAGGTCGGAACGATAGAATCTCACGCGTGGGTGTGCTACCATTATTCGGGTACTATCATTTCGGTCTATGTATGTGCGAATTGTTTTGCCATGAAGATGCAATGTGTCTCCTTTAGAGAATTCTTTGGCACATGCATGCCCTGTCACAAAAGCGCTATCGGTGAGCTGGTTATAAAACCCATAATCGCCATGAACCGATGATTTATGGGTGGTATCGGTCAGTACCATGTTGCCAAATACTTCGCCATAGCCATTATTGCGGTCGTAGTATATCGTGTCTCCGGTGAGTGTGTTACCCTCGTTTGTGATAACTAATGAGCGATTATATAGGTCGGCAGTGTTTAAATCGGTGTTATAACTTCCGCTTTGAGCAAGAATGGTCCCACGATTATTGTATATTTCGGTATAACACACGAGGTCAGCAATATGAGTCTGGGTATTGTAAGTAAGTGTGTCGGTGTACATGTCAAGAGAGTCATTCTCCGATATACTATTGAGATGAACATCAAGGTAAAAGTTTGCATCTTTGGTCGATGGGCTATATTCACCTTGTAGAGATGTCAGTTTATTTTGTTTGTCGGTGAGAACTCCTCCCACTTCATAATATCCGAGGTCAATGGCTAAATCGTAGTTAAATACATCGGTCTCGAGTTTGACATCGTTGTTGATTAGCTGAACTTTTTTACCTTCATCGGCATATAAAATTGCCAATTCTTGTTGTCCATCGTAATCAAGTTCGTCGGCATATACAAAGAGAGAATCACCTTGTTCCATTCTCACGTTTCCAAATGCGTTTAATGAATTGTTTTGTTGCGTGAAATGGGCGCTATCGCAATACATGAACATGTCTCCTTTGCGAAATTGCACGTTGCCGATGAGCACTTGAAACTCTTCACCTTCACGTTGTTCGAGTTGGTCGGCAAATTCAAGGAACACTCTGTCGCGTTGGTATCTATTTGCCGAGGGGATTGATGGGGCTACTCGATTTTGACTTGATGGAATTTGTGCAAAGATTGACGGCATGAGTAAAGCAACGAGACATAGTGCAACTAATACTGCACCATGTCTGTTATTGAAATATCTTCTATTGTGAGATTTACTCATGTCCTATTAGGAGAAATTAATTTTGAGAGATATAGTTGCAAAGAGCGATTATTGTTTGGATTTATTCCACCCTTTGTGCTCAAATTCGCAATTGCTCCATCCATCTTCAATGCGCACGTAGGTATCTTTGATTTTTTTGTCAAGCCAATTTTTGATAATCTCTTCTTTGGCTGTAGTTTCATACATTCCTTTTATCATTTGATAATCGTCCGATAAATTGGCTTTGTGTGCATCTATGCGATTGGTGAGTTTGACCATCGCTACTATTTCATTGCCGCTTTTGGGATTTTTCATGATAAATGGTTTAGACAATTCTCCCACTTGCATGTCATTAACTACTTTGGCAATTTCTTGCGGTAGGTGTGACATTTCAAATCGGGTTGTGCTGTTTTCTTCGTTAATCATCACACCTTTGCTATTGCGAGTGTCCTTGTCTTGAGAGATATACTCAACAATTTCTTCAAATGTGAAGCGCTTGTTGACCAATATATCGTTGCGCACAGTATCAAGGCGAGTTAATGCTACTTCAAGGTCTTTTTCCGAAACTTTTGGCTTCAATAGGATGTGACGTGTGTTAACTCTATCGCCTCGTTTTTCAATTAATTGTATGATGTGGAAGCCATATTCGGTTTGAACTATTTTTGATACCTTTTTAGGGTCGTTTAGGTTGAATGCCACGGCTGCATATTCTGGTACCAATGAGCTACGACCTTTAAACCCGATTTCACCACCATATACACTGCTACCATCTTCCGAATAAAGAATTGCCAGTGTAGAGAAGTCGGCATCGCCACGATTTATGCGATCGGAATATTCGCGTAATCGAGCTTTTACTTCATCAATTTCCTCTCGTGGAATATCGGGATTCAGCGTCATTATTTGTACCTCTACTTGCAATGGCACGTAAGGAATACTATCGGCCGGGAGTTGGCTGAAATATTTGCGTACGTCAGATGGAGTAGTCTTTATATCTTTGGTGAGAGAATGTTGTACCATTCTGATTTTTTGCATGTTGCGAGTGCTTTCAAGCATTGTCTCGCGCAATTCAGGAATGGTTTTGTTAAAGTATTCTTCTACTTTTTCTTTTGAACCGAGGTTTGTAATATAGTAGTTTAAACGTGAATCAACCTCTTGGTTTATCATACCCTCTTGAACTTCGACAGTGTCAAGTTCCGCTTGGTGAAGGTATAATTTTTCAACGGCTAATCGTTCGGGAATAACGCAATAGGGGTCGCCTTTGATGGGGGTGCGTTCATATTGCATTTGTTGGTACATTTCCTCGATTTCTGATTTCCATATCGGTTGGTCACCAACTACCCATGCAACTTCTTCTGCAATGTTATTTTGTGCCGTAGCAATTGATGCGTATGCAGCACATGTAAGGCAAAATGTTAGTATTTTTGTTTTCACTGTCGTTGTTTTAAGTTTCAAATTACAAAGTTACGTTATTCTTCTTAATAAATCATGATTCTAAATCACATAAAATCTTAATATCGCCATCTTTGACTCCTTGTTCATATAGTTGTTGGCGTAGTTCTTTGTCATATTCTATGCGATTTTTATTGATAAGTATGTCTTTAATTTGTTGAGTTGCAACCTCTACCGGCATCTCTGACCCTGATTTAAGATAGTCGGAAATGTATAATAGGTAGGTAAATCCTCCTATTGTAGTTTCTACTTTTTTGTGGGAGGAAACAAAGGCATTGGCATTATTGCCAAAGTCATAGGGAATTCTTGATTCTATTTGTTCCCATTCAACCCAACGATCAATAAAATAGTCATAATGAATAGCTTCCGACAATCCCTGTTTCTCAATCTGTTCAATATCTGACGCATTGCCTGAGCAATACCATTTTTTGAGCTTGTTGATATTGGGGGAGTCTTCGGGAACCTTTATATATATTCCCTTGATGTATGGTGTTGACGTCTTAAAATCCTGTTTATGCGCCAAATAATAGGCATTGATTGAGTCGCTTGATAGTGTTTTGTCGGCATGACTTTCATACATGCGTTGACGATATTCCCACATTATCAAATCGTTGCGATATTCTTCTACCAATTGGTCGATACGATCAATGTCGCCAATGTTGCGTGCTGCAATTTCGCCAACCAATTTGCTGTCTATCCACGAACGTATATAGGCTCGGGCAAATTTTGTGCTGTCGGACGATGATAATCCTAAAGGCATATTGGCTCTCAGTTCTTTGCTTGAGAGAGTTTCGGTTCCCACTTGAACCAATATATCCTTAGCAGTAGCTTTATCGTTATTTCCGCATGATGCGAGAAACGATAAGACTATTATGCCAAGGATATATCGAGTAATGATTTTCATTATGTCGCTATTTATTTCCCCAAAATTAATAAAAAAGGTGGAGTTTGCGACAATTTTTAAAGAAAATCAATACGCATTATTTATCTTTTACTTTCTGCAATACTTTTTTGTTGACTTTTACCGGGTATTTTTCTTTGAGAGATTTTACCCAATTCTTTTCAAGCATGCTTTGGTAGTCCGAAGTCACAGGACCTCTTACGTCGGCAGCTTCTTCGGGCCAGCTAATCTTTTTGCCGTTGTATGCTTTGAATACAAGCCATTTTCCTTTAAGGCTTGGAGCCGGACCATTGAATGCAATGTGATCTACAATCTCATTTTCACCTTTGTATGCAAGAACTTTGTCAACTTTAACATCACGTTTGAATTGAGTGCGTAGAACTTTTGCAATTGAGTCATTGGGAATATTCTTTGTCGCAAGGAATTTGTCAACTTCGGCCATTACAGAGTCGTTGGCTGTGAAGATTATGTAACCTTTATATTTGGGGCCGTCCCATGTGTATTTATACTTGTTCGCTTGGAAAAATTTCTCAAGTCCCTCTTTATCCTTTGATGCTTTATCCCATACGTTTTGATTGCTTATTTCAAACAAAAGCATTCCATCGCGGTATTCGTTGATGAGATTGCGGAAATCGGGATGTTTATCGGCCAAACAGATAGTTTCATATTCCAATGTTTTTGCGTCCAAGAGGTTTTCGGCTGTATTGTTTAGTAGGGTATAGCCGTTTTCAGCATTTACACTTGCTGTTACGGGCATATTTGCAAGAACTTCAGCAACTGTAAGAGTTAACTCTCCGGCATAGCCCAATACCATGTCGCTATCAGCATATTTGTTGATAAATGTAGAGTCATAGCCTCCGCATGAGTTAATGGCTTCTTTAATTGCGGCCATATTTTTTTTGTCAAGGCGAGTTTTGTGCTCTGCTTTAAGAGCCTCAAGTTTAACTTTATCGGCCATTGAACTGCGCTCGTCATTATTCATTGCCGCCTTAATTTTTTTTGCTGCATCTTCAAATTCGGGAAGCCCTTTGCTTTCGATTTTATACACGATGTGATAGCCAAAGCGAGACTTGAAAGGAGCAGACATTTCACCGTCTTTGAGGTTGAATGCCACTTCTTCAAATTCCGGAATCATTTGACCTCCACCAAACCAGCCTAAATCGCCGCCTTGACGAGCTGAACCACAGTCTGATTCAGTGCGAGCAAGTTGAACAAAATCGGCTCCTGCTTTGAGAAGATTATAGATTGAGTCACTTTGAGCTTTTGCTATTGCTTCTTGCTCAGGGCTTTTGCCTTGAGTTAATTTGAGAATGTGGCGAGCATGCACTTCACCTTTGGCAGGGCGGCGACCATGAACTTTAACAATGTGATGTCCAAAAGGTGTTTTGATCACCGGTGATATTTCACCTACTTTGGTGTCGTATGCGGCATCTTCAAAGGTGTAAGGATATTTGCCTGCTGAAATGTATCCCATGTGTCCTTTGTTTTGTTTGGCCATTCCGTCAATAGAATATTGTACTGCGATGTCTTCAAATTTAGCACTGCCATTAAGAATTTGGTTACGCATTTCGTTTAGTTTATTGGCGATGCTATCATCTTCATGAGAGTTGTATCCCAATGGCAACATGATGTGACTCACGTCAACATCTTCGCTCATGTGGCTATATGCTTTAGCAATGAGACTATCTTCAACAGTATTGTCTCGTAGGTAGGGTGTAGCCAAATCTTTGCGATAGCCATTGAATTCTTTGATAAATGCAGGGGTTTTGTCAATGCCGGCTGCTTCAGCATCTGCTACTTTGAGCTTATAGGTTATAAACATGTCAACATATTCGTCAATTGATTGTTGTTGCACTTGTTGACTGTTGTTCTTGTTATATAAATACTCAAACTCGCTCAATGGAACTTTTTTACCATTGATTGTCATTAGCACCGGGTCATCGTTTTTGGCAGTGGCTGAAAGCATTGTTGCTAAAATTATTGCCACCGACATCAATCGTTTATTCATCGCGTCTATAAATTTAAGAAACTATTTATGATTTCGTTTAATGTGACTTTATAAATAAAAAGTATAGAGATATAACGGAAATCTTGCGATTTTATTATATCTCTATAATATAATTTATGAGCTATGGGCGATATGCCTCATTTGTCTCATTGATGTGACGAGCTATAGTTGGGCGCTTCACTTGTGATAGCCACATCGTGGGGGTGACTTTCTGCCACACCTGCATTGGTAATGCGTGTGAATTGTGCTGTGTGCAACTTGTCAATGTTTTGAGCACCGCAATATCCCATGCCGGCGCGCAATCCTCCAAGCATTTGATACACGACTTCATAGAGTGAGCCTTTGAATGGCACACGGGCAGCAATGCCTTCGGGAACTAATTTCTTGGTGTCGGTTTCTCCGGCTTGGAAATAGCGGTCTTTAGATCCTTTTTCCATTGCTTCAAGAGAACCCATGCCACGATATGATTTATATTTGCGTCCGTTGTAAATAATTGTGTCACCGGGTGATTCTTCTACTCCGGCAAGCATTCCACCGAGCATAACTGAATAGGCTCCGGCTGCGAGTGCTTTTACAATATCACCTGAATAGCGTATGCCACCATCGGCAATCAAGGGTACTCCTGTTCCTTCAAGTGCTTTTGCTACGTCATAAACTGCGCTGAGCTGAGGAACTCCCACACCTGCGATTACACGTGTTGTACAGATTGAACCCGGGCCAATACCTACTTTCACTCCGTCGGCTCCGTTCTCTACGAGATATTTAGCAGCATCGCCGGTCGCAATGTTTCCAACAACGACGTCTATATGAGGGTATTTTTCTTTAACTGCTCTAAGAACACCTACAACGCCCTTGCTATGACCATGAGCTGTATCGATAACGATAGCATCAACTCCTGCTTCTACAAGCGCATCAACGCGGTCCATGCTGTCGGCTGTTACTCCAACACCGGCTGCTACTCTCAAACGTCCTCGAGAGTCTTTGCATGCAAATGGTTTATCTTTTGCCTTGGTGATATCTTTGTATGTAACAAGACCAATCAAGTGGCCTTTGCTGTCGACAACAGGGAGTTTCTCGATTTTATGCTCTTGAAGAATTTTTGCGGCTTCTTCAAGGTCGGTTGATTGTGTTGTGGTGACCAAATTTTCAGATGTCATTACATCATCAATAGCACGGGTCATGTCATGCTCAAAACGCAAATCACGATTTGTTACAATACCCAATAGCTTATTGTCATCATCAACGACAGGAATACCACCGATGTGATATTCAGCCATCATGCTTAATGCATCTTTAACTGTGCTGCCTTTTTTTATGGTTACAGGATCGTAAATCATACCATTCTCAGCACGTTTTACAGCATGTACTTGACGAGCTTGCTCGGCGATTGGCATGTTTTTGTGGATTACACCAATACCGCCTTCGCGAGCAATCGCAATTGCCAATTGTGCCTCTGTAACTGTGTCCATCGCTGCTGACACCAAAGGTACATTAAGGGTGATGTTACGAGAAAATTTTGTTGTGAGATCTACGCTTCGTGGAAGCACTTCCGAATAGGCCGGAATTAACAAGACGTCATCAAATGTGAGACCGTCCATTTTTACTCTATCTGCAATAAACGACATATAAATGTAGCTTTAGATTTTATTGCACGCAAAGATACGAACTTTTCTTGATATAATGCAACTCTGCCGCAATTTTACGCAAAAATTTCTTTAATTTTTTTACCTATGATTTAATTGGGGACTATATTGAGCGGGGTTTATATCCTCCTGGTGAAATAAAAAACAGCACTACCAGCGTGAAAACTGAAGTGCTGTTTCTAAAAAAAAGATTCAAGATGTTACCAAATAATAACTCGTTCTTCTACCGGACGATACATGGCGTCTCCTTCTTTAATGTCAAATGCTTGGAAGAATTCTTCAATATTGCGTAATGTTGCATTTACGCGCCAGCGACCAAGTGAGTGTGGGTCGGTTTTGGTGCGTGAAAGAATTTCTTCGTCGCGAATGTTGCCGGCCCATACATTGGCATATGCCAAGTAGAATCGTTGTTCGGGGGTAAATCCGTCAATAATTTCGGCATGTGCGTCTTTTTGTGAGTTTTTATATGCAGTCATTGCAACTCTCAAGCCACCTTGGTCGGCAATGTTTTCGCCAAGAGTGAATCGGCCATTTGCACGTGTGCCGGTTTCTTCATGAACAACTACACTGTCAAATTGTGCTACAAGTACGTCAGCGAGTTGGTTGAATGCTTGAGCATCGCTTTCGGCCCACCAATTCTTAAGATTACCTTCTTTGTCAAATTGGCGTCCTTGGTCGTCAAATCCGTGAGTCATTTCATGTCCAATCACAACACCAATTGCTCCATAGTTAAGGGCGTCGTCGGCTTCAGGATCAAAGAATGGTGCTTGAAGAATTCCGGCAGGGAAGCATATTTCGTTGCTGAGTGGGCTATAATAGGCGTTAACTGTTTGCGGAGGCATATACCAGCGTGTTTTATCAACGGGTTTGCCATAATCAGCCAAACTGAAATCAACGTTGTGTTTAATAGCTGCTTGAACGTTTTCCCAATATGATTTTTCGGGGTCGATTGTGAGGGTAGAATAATCACGCCATTTGTCGGGGAACCCGATTTTCACAGTAAATGTGGCAAGTTTTTCTTGAGCTTGAACTTTAGTTGAATCACTCATCCAAGTGAGGGCGTCAATGTGTTGGCCTAATGCAACTTTAAGGTTTTCTACAAGCTTGAGCATCTTGTCTTTAGAAGATTGGGGGAAGTATTTTTCAACGTAAAGTTGACCAACAGCTTCGCCAAGCATGCCATTGGGAATTGCAAGCGCACGTTTCCATCGAGGTTGAAGTTGTTGAACTCCTGATATTACACGGCGCAATTCAAAATTGGCGTTGATGAAATCGTCGCTCAAATAGTTTGCAGCTGAAGCGAGATACCCAACAGTCAAATAGTCGCGGAGAGCCTCTTCGGTCTCGTTGCCCATGAGTTCGTTGACTGCTGCCAATGATTTAGGTTGACCAATTATAACTGTATCGATGTTCTCGATGCCTTGTTTTGCAAAATAACGACGCAAGTCAACGTTAGGATATTCTTTTGCAATTTGGTCAAGAGACATTGGATTATAGCTTGCAGCCGGATCGCGAAGTTCTTCACGAGACATTGCTGCTTGGGCCAATGCTGTTTCAATACGCATCACGTTATCGACTACTCGTTGTTGAGCTTCAGCATCATATCCAACAAGTGAAGTGATAGTTTTAATGTAGGTTTTGTATGCTTCGCGTATTTTTGAAGTGTTTTCGCTATCTTCAAGATAGTAATCACGGTCACCGAGTCCGATACCTCCTTGTTGCCAATACATAGTATTCATGTCGGAGTTCATCATGTCGGCATCTACCCCGGTACCAAAGAATGCATCAATACCCACCATCGAAGCCATCAAATCGATGATGTCTTGACGATTGGTTGAGTTGATTGTTTGCAAATCATTCATCACAGGTGCTGCTCCTTGCTCATTGAGGCGAACGCTGTCCATTCCCATTGCGTAAAGGTCGCCGATTTGTTGTGCGGCAGAGCCTTTTACTGCATTTTTTGAGTCAAGACCGGTTACTAAATCCTTTACTTGTTGGCGTGTATTTTCTCCAAGTTGGTCAAATGTCCCAAATCGAGAATATTCAGGTTTCAATGGATTTGATTCCATCCAACCGCCACACGCATAAGCGTAGAAATCTTCTTGTGGTGCTACCGAATCATTGAGATTGGCGCGGTCAACACCTTTGGGTGATTTTGTAGTGCACATTGTTATCGTTGATGCAAAAGCGATAGACAAAACTGCATAAGAAATCTTTTTCATTTTGTCGTGTTGTTAAATGGGTTAATTAATATATTTATTTTTGATATCTTCACATTCCATTGAGGCGAGTTCCCAAATACTCATTGCATTTTCAAGTTGTTTGGTTTTCTCCGAATGCCGGTCAAAGATGTTGTTGCCGGTCTCGCCATTGGCTATTTCTTGTTCAATCTCGGCTATTTCGGATTCAATGCGAGCAATGTCATTTTCGGCCTCACTTACTCGTTTTTCGGCTCGTTTAATTGCTTTTTCACGCTCACGTTTTTCGGCGTAACTCAGTCGGGGTTTTTCAGTTTCGTCTTTCTGCGATTGAACCTTTGTCTTGGTCGGTGTAGTGGGGGATTTCGATAGCTCAAGTTCGGCAAGTGTAGCAATTTTTTTCTTTTCAAGGAATTCATATATTCCACCTAAGCATTCAGTGACTTTGCCTCCTCCAAATTCATAGACTTTCTCAATTAATCCGTCAAGAAATTCTCGGTCGTGTGACACGATTATGGCGGTGCCATTGAAGTCTTTTATGGCTTGCTTGAGTATGTCTTTGGTTTTCATGTCAAGGTGGTTGGTGGGCTCATCGAGTATGAGAAGATTAACCGGCTCAAGTAATAGCCTGATCATTGCAAGACGAGTCTTTTCGCCACCCGACAATACTTTTACTTTTTTGTCAATGGCATCTCCACCAAACATGAATGCACCAAGTATGTCGCGTATTTTTGTGCGTATATCTCCAACGGCAACGTTGTCAATAGTATCAAAAACCGTGATTTCGCCATCAAGTAATTGCGCTTGATTTTGGGCGAAGTATCCGATCTTTACGTTGTGCCCGATTTTCAAATCCCCGGTAAAAGGAATTTCACCCATTATGCATTTCACAAGGGTTGATTTCCCTTCGCCGTTTTTACCAACAAACGCAACCTTCTCGCCTCGTTTGATGGTGAATGTGGCATTGTCAAACACCTGATGTGTTCCATAGCTTTTCCCAACATTATCGGCGATAATAGGGTAGTCGCCGGAGCGTGGAGCCGGAGGAAATTTAAGATTCAGATGTGACGTGTCAACTTCATCTACTTCT
This sequence comes from Muribaculaceae bacterium, assembly GCA_017505535.1. Lineage (GTDB taxonomy): Bacteria > Bacteroidota > Bacteroidia > Bacteroidales > Muribaculaceae > RGIG4079. Next base: position 6,674 of record JAFVPD010000031.1, on the reverse strand, counting down.
ATGCGCTCAATCTTTTCAAGTTGTTTGATGCGACTTTGCACTTGTACCGATTTGGTAGCTTTATAGCGAAATCGTTCAATGAACTCTTCTGTGTCTTGAATTTGTTTTTGTTGATTTTGATAGGCTCTCATTTGTTGCTCAAGTCGTTCTTGTCGCAACACTACATATTTAGAATAGTTTACCGAATAGTCATAAATCTTTCCAAGCGAGATTTCAATCGTGCGAGTGGTTACATTGTCAATAAAAGCTCGGTCGTGTGACACGAGGACAACGGCATTGGCTTTTGTTGCCAAAAAATTTTCCATCCATTGTATTGACTCTATGTCAAGGTGGTTGGTGGGCTCGTCAAGCAGTAAAACATCGGGGTGTGTCAGCAGTAGTTTTGCTAATTCTACTCTCATGCGCCAACCTCCGCTAAACTCGGCAGTAGGTCTATTGAAATCTTCTCGTTTGAATCCGAGTCCCATGAGAGTCTTCTCCATTTCAGCCTCATAATTGTCACTGCCTTCCATTGATAATCGCTCGGTGAGGATTGTCATTTGGTCTATGAGTTTGTGGTATTCTTCACTCTCATAATCCTCGCGCGATTGGAGTTGGTGGTTGATTTCGTTGATTTGCTCTTGGATTTCTTTTATGTGGGAAAAGGCTTTGCGAACTTCCTCGACAACTGTGAGAGAGTCGCTCAAAACCATCTGTTGAGGTAGGTAGCCAATTGTGATGTCTGATGGAATAGATACGCTGCCCGAAGTGGGTTTTTGAAGACCGGCTATGATCTTGAGCATGGTTGATTTGCCCGCTCCGTTTTTACCAACTAAAGCTATGCGATCTTTTTTGTTGATAACATAGTTAATGTTGTCAAACAGTGATTTTGCACTAAATTCTACTGAGAGATTTTGTATTGAAATCATTTCTTTATCAGTTCACATGTCAATTAACTTACAAATTTAGCGCTTAGCCTCAGAATAATGAAATGATTAACATTTTTTTGATTCATAAAATTCTTGCGTTGAAGATCGCCAAAGGCTATATTGATGCACGATTTTGCCAAGTCCTATGCAAGGCTATTTGTTAGGTCCGATTCAGAAATGTAGCCGTTCATAATGGCATAAAATCCTAATCCTGAAGCGCTCTTTATCCCCAATTTTGTGGTGATGTTTTTTCGGTGTGATAACACGGTGTTGAAACTTATATTGAGCTTTTCGGCAATTTCTTTGTTGATATATCCCTTTGCAATGAGTCGTAGTACATCAATTTCCCTTTGAGTGAGTGAACTTTGACGCATGCTTTCAGTGGGAATGTTGATAGAGGCTATGATTCGCTCAATTTTATCTATAATTGTGCTTTCGTCGCAATGAATGTTGATTATAAAAGTGTCGTCGGAGTTTTCTTCGCTAAGAATTATTGTGCGAGAACGGCGAGGTATGAAAAAATCAAGATTAGATGCAAATAATTGAGAGGTTGTAATAATCAGATACATCTGACTTGAGTCGCAAAAACTATCATTGTCCAATGGTTGGTTGATAGTTATAGCGTCTATCTCAAAATATTCCCTCAATAGATATTTTAATCCTATTGTTGTTATTGAATCGGGAACAAATATATAAGCATTAATATCGTTTTTTCTCATTAGTTGGGTTGTGCTAATGATTTATAAAGTGGAAGTAATATGCGATTGCGAATACGATCGTTTTGACGTATATCTTTCTCTAATGAGATTATTGCCGCAATCACACCATAGCATAGGTTTGGCTCATATTCTCCGCTTAAATGCAATATGAACATGTGCTTAAGGTCATTGAGCTTGTCGATGATATTTGTGGAGCAATCTACGTCAACATTTTCCTGAGAAAGTCCCGATTCCATATTTCTGACACATGGAAACCAAGTGGTTATATCGTTATGAATGCGACTCATTAGCTCTGTTTTCAATTCATCAAAGAATCGTTTCATTAGGCCGAGATTATTGTTGTTCCCACTTCGGCCTATGAGAAACTCAAAGTGACGCTCTATGTTCGGAAGCTGAAAGAGTTGGTAGGATTTGTATGTTTTTTCTAAATATGATATTATTGTTGATGCGCAAAATGATTTTAATGCACGTTCGGGGAAATATTCCTCATTAATATATGTGTTAATGATACATAGCAGAAATTCCGGATCAAGATTGTGACTTGCGCAAATTTCGGTAATCGTTTTATCTCCTGTGCCAAGCAGTATGCCAAAGCGATTTATTACAGGGATAATATCGGGGGTTGATGTGATGACATCACTCATTTTGCTATGTACTTGAATTAGTGCCATGTGCTATATGCTTTGAAGTTTAGTATTAATAATGATAGTTTGTTGCGGACTGACAATAATATCCATTTTAATGTCGTGAGGCTCTGAATTGATAGTGCCAACAATCTGAAAATCATATACAACTCCAATTTTAAGTGCATCGGTCCGGGCTAATAGCTTGTCGTAGTATCCTTTGCCTCGACCCACTCTGTTGCCCGAGGGATCAAATGCAACTGCCGGCACGATGATTGTATCAATGGCATTAATGTCGTAAATATCGTTTCCTGTCGGCTCCTCGATGTTATAAGCGCCAACCGATAATTGCCCATTGATATATGGTAAAATCTCAAGTTCTAAACCATTCACACGTGGCAAAAAAATTTGCTTTGATAATCCCCAACGTTCTATAACGTCTTTTGTTGGTAACTCATCGGGAAGTGAATTGTACAAAAGTACGCGTTGAGCGGTTTTGAAAATGGGGAGTTGTTCAATCTTGAAAAAAACAGCCTTGCTAAACTCATGCTTTTCGGTTTCCGAAAGCAATGATTTTAGATGCTTAATATGTTTTCTGATTGAGCCTTTGTCCATTGATTTTAATCAGTTACAAGGTCATCTTCAATTTGATTGTCTTTTGGGACAATTGGAAACTTAGCATTACCGGCTTGCATTTCTTTGATAGCTTGCTGAACACATTCATCTCTGAGATTATAAATGTGATAGAACGATTGACTACCTAAGATGTCTCGGGCAATAAGTGCCTTTAACTGGTTTACGATTAGCTGATATGAGATGTTTATGTATCTCCATCGAGCTGGCACACCATTTTGTGCGGCATATCTGACAAACGATTGTAGAAGCGTTTCATCAGAAGGAAGTTTAGATAGCAAGTCGCTTGTGCTTTCACTTTCATTGAGCGATTCTCTATTTAAATCGCAATAATCAAAAGCAAATTTTTGTAATAATCCGGCATTTACGATTGCTATGTAATATGAAGATATTTCAGAAGTGTCGTTTGGTACAAATATGTCGGGAACAATACCTCCACCTCCATATACTTTACGGCCGTGGGCTGTAGTGAATTCTTGGTCTTTGTTTAGCTTGATGCTATCGGCACTGAATGCTTCTCCGTGATTATAACGATTGATGATTTCGTGGCTATAATCGCTTGCTTTGCCGGGGGTATATTCTTTTTGAATGCATCTTCCCGATGGAGTGTGATAGCGTGACACGGTTAGACGTAGTGCACTGCTATCGGCAAATTCTGTTTGGCGTTGAACCAACCCTTTGCCAAATGACCGACGTCCGATTATTAATCCTCGGTCATTGTCTTGGATGGCTCCTGCAAGAATTTCGCTCGAACTTGCCGAATATTCATCAATAAGGATTATTACTTCGTTTTCTTGGAACGAGCCATTGCCATCGCTTTGTGTAGCCATGCTTTCACGTTTTGTGCGACCTTTGGTGAACACTATTAGCTGATTGGCCGGGAGGAATTCGTTGGCCATTAGTATCGCCATTTCCATGAATCCGCCTCCGTTTCCTCTGAGGTCAATAATGTATTTTGTCGCTCCCTCGTTCTGAAGTTGAGCTAAGTTGGTGAGATATTCGTTATATGTCTCTCTCCCAAATTTATTAATCTTCAAGTATCCAATTTCGGGCGCGATTATATATGATGCATCTACCGATGTTAACGGAATGTCGTCGCGTGTAACAACATAGTGAAGTGTTTCGGTCGTATTGCTACGCTTTATGCCAAGGTTGACTTTTGACCCTTTGGTGCCACGCAATAGTGAAATGACTTTTTCATTTGATAATTCTTTGCCGGCTACAATCGAGTCATTTACTGTGACAATTCTATCGCCTGGCATAAGTCCGACTTTTTCACTTGGGCCTCCTGAAATGACTTCAATAATAGATATTGTGTCGTTTTTCATCATAAATGAAATCCCGATTCCGCTGAACGACCCTTCAAGTTCCTCGTTGACCGATTGCATATCTTTGGCAGGTATGTAGGTGGAGTGGGGGTCTAAATTTGATAGTAAATCGGGTAGCGTCACTTCAATGATGCTGTCAAGATTTACATCATCGACATATTCTTGATTGATGAGTCCTAAGATAGCGTTGAGCTTATCGTAGCTGCTTTTGGGTAACTCTTTGTTAGAAAAAAATGATCCGGCCCACAAACCACCAACAAAAGTGGCTGCGATAATCAACGGAATCCATACGTTTGTTTTTCGTGTTGCGCTCATGCGTAGTTGTGTGTTTGGGTTTAATCGAGATCTTGTATGTGTATGCATTCAATGCCGGCTCGCTTTAGCAGATCAATACCATCGGTGATGCGATACAATTCATTATATACAACGCGTTTAATGCCTGCTTGGATTATTAGCTTTGCACATTCAAGACATGGCGAAGCTGTGACATATAATGTTGACCCGTCGCTACTATTGTTGCTTCGTGCCACTTTGGTAATAGCATTTGCTTCAGCATGAAGAACGTAGGGCTTTGTTACTCCGGTCTCATCTTCACAAATGTTCTCAAATCCCGATGGGGTGCCATTGAATCCATCAGAAATTATCATTTGATCTTTTACGATTATTGCGCCCACTTGGCGGCGTTGGCAATAGGAGTTCTCGGCCCATATACGAGCCATTCGTAAGTATCTTTTGTCTAATAATGATTGTTTACTCTTGTATATCATCTCATTGTCTTGATTGTGACTTGCAAAATTACAATAAAACCTTGGAATAATCAACTGTAATGATTAAAAGCATGTGAAAGTCTATGGATAGAATGTTTTCTTGTATAAGGGATTTCAGAATTATTACAAAATGGAATGTGTAAAATGTAACATTAATGTAATATTTTTCAGCTACTTGTAATTGTTAGTATATTAGAGAGTTATGGTGTGAAATAAATTTTATGATAAAAAATAAGAAAAAAATCAGTGAAAATTGTTTTGATATTAAAATTATTAGTATATTTGCGGCGTGATTGGTGTGCAATTCCAATGCGGGAAATTAATTTAAAACTAAAAAACTATGAGTTCAAAGAAGTTTAGAGCAAAATTGTTAGGGTTGCAAAGCAATCTGCTGAACTTTGCTTATACCCTAACTTCAAACAGGGACGATGCACAAGATTTGTTGCAGGACACAACACTCAGAGCGCTTGACAATGAAGACAAGTATGTCGATAATGTCAACTTTAAGGGGTGGGTATTTACCATCATGCGTAATATCTTTATCAACAATTATCGAAAGGAGTCGCGAGCTGCAACGATGATTGATCAGACCGAAGATTTATATCATCTCAATTTGCCGCAAGATTCGGGGTTTGACACTCCCGACGGAATGATTGCTGTAAAAGATATTGATGCTGCTATTAACTCATTTAGTGATGAGTATCGCATACCTTTTTCAATGCATGTTGCAGGTTATAAGTACAATGAAATTGCCGATGAACTTGGATTGCCATTGGGAACTGTGAAGAGTCGTATTTTCTTTGCCCGTCAACGTTTAAGAGTTTTATTGAAAGATTATAAGTAATATAGACAATCTCGCGCTCTGAGAAAGTTTAGGGGAAGAGTGATTAAAGTAGGCTACCTTGACAAAGGTGGCCTTTTTATGTTTAAAAATGTGGGAAAATGTCGTATAATTGTGTTAAAAAACATCTTTTAGTTATATATATAGTTTAGAATTGTTACTTTTGCAATCTCAACATAAAAATTTACATAAATAATTATAACAAAAACAATGAGAAAGTTAGTTTTATCTTTAGTCTTAACTGTTGCCACAGTATCTTATGCGCAACAGTTTGAGGTTGTTGAGTTGACTCAGGTTAAAACCGGAGCACAGAAACAAGCCTTTCATCCCAAATTTATGCCCGACGGCAATTTATTAGTAACGTCTGAAAATTATGATGGACTTGGTATTGTTGACGTAAAAAGCGGACAATACACAAATCTCACTGAAATGGAAGGCGCTGGTTATTATCCTGTTATAAGCGAGGATGGAAAAACAATTCTAACTCGTGGCATGGATAAAGAGAATTTTACCCAAACAATCTATTCTCTTAATGTAGCTACAAAGCAACTCAATACTGTTGCTGAAAACATTGGACACGTTAACCAAATTTCTTTCAAAAATGGTGAAGTGACTATGGCTGTTGAAGGTAAATCTTTCAATAAGACTATTTCTGGAGCAATAACTCCTGTGCGTCAATTGAACAATATTCTTGTTACTGAAGAAGACCTTAAAATCGTGGTTTACACCAATGGTGTTCGCTCGGTTATTGATCCTCTTGCCGGTCAATATGGCGATTGGGATCCTCAATATAGCTGGACTTCTCTTTCTCCCGACCGCACAAAAATTCTTTTCCACTGTGCTAACGACGCATTT
>JAFVPD010000002.1 GCA_017505535.1 Muribaculaceae bacterium | reverse complement strand
GTAATTAAAGCCACAGGAGGTAATTCCGGTATATGGGCTTATGGTATCGCAGCGCGTGGAAATCTCAATATTAAATCGGGTGAAGTAGTTGCAAAGGGAGGTACTGCCGGCCTTTATGCCGAAGATGGCGCTATAACTATCACATCGCCTCTTATTATCGTCTCTCCATGGGAGGGACAAATTAGTAACGATGGCCATTATGTAGTTGATGAAAACAATGAAGTGCAGACAAGAGTAGTAATTATGACCCCTCCTATTTCAGGCACTATTACATTGGCATCAACGCCTGTGCCGGGAGAATCGTTGGGCTTTTCACTCAGTGGAAATATAAGTCTCAATGAATTGAGTTGTATATGGCAAATCAGTGAAAATAACGAAACTTGGAAAGATATTGACGGCGCAACCGAAAAAGTATATGTGCCAAAGGAATCAGAATTAGGCAAGTATCTACGAGTACGCGCTGAAGCCACAGGATATTCAGGTTATCTATATAGTCCAAGTCGTCAGATCACAAAAAGATTGTGTGCAAATTCACCAGTCGCTCCTACGCTAACAAACATAAACGATAAAGTGCATGTATCAAATGCCAAGACAACACAAGAGTATATTATTTTCAACTACTCTAAAGATGTGTCAACGCTCACCGAGAGTGATTGGAATAATGCAGTAACACCCGACAGCGAAGTGGGTTTCTTTGAAATGAATAGTACGGCAAATTCCAACCATACCGTTTTTACTCGTGTAAAAGAAACAACATCGGCCTGGGCAAGTGAGAGTGTGGCCGAAGGCAGAATATATATCGGTACATCGGTTTATCTGCAAGATATCGAATTGAATATCAGTAAGACAGTCGGTTATTTTCAAAAATTTTACAATGAGTTGAATTGTAAGGTGGGAGATGTTATTAGATGCGATGCTTCCCCTGTGCCCTCTGACGCTACTAATTGGTATGGCATCTCGGGAAGTAATTGGACGGTAGGAAATCGCAATACCGGTTCGCCTTATGGTGAATTCTATGAAGATGAAGAGTGTACAATACCAATCAACTCAACAAGCAACTATGAAACCGTATATCTTAAAACACTTGCAGAAAAGAACTATTTGGAGGTGCGTATTCAGACATACAATAGTAGCATTGGTTACAAAACGCGAGCTGTGCAATTTAATGTAAGTTATGATGGTACATTCCCTCCTATTGAGTATTTGTCGGGTTGCAGTCATACAATTGCCGCAGGCGAGAAAATGACTAATTTAGATGTCGCAAGGCGTCCGTTGTCTGCCTCAGTTTATGGTGTCACAACAGAAGTTACCGGTGAGGGTACGGCTCCAATTGTTAAATTCGATATCTATGAGAAGATGAATATTGATGCTACCAATGCCACACCGGGCGTATATACTTATACTCCAATACAAAACGGAAATCCTATAACAACAAGTACATTTACAATTACTGTTACTGATGGTAATTATAATGTCGAGTCGGTGATTTTGCGTGACAAATATATAACAGCCGATCCCGGTGATCGCATTGAGCTTGTGGCACAATTGATGCCAACAAACTCAAAGGCTGAAATAGAATGGCACACAACCGATGAGAATATAGCTCCGGTTGTTGATGGTGTTGTTACGATTGCTCCCGATGCACCTATTGGAGCAGAAGTGTATATAACTGCTCTTGCCAATGGGTGTTATGATAACTGCAAAATAACGGTTAGTGGTAAAGAATATGACCTCTATGTGGCATCTACACAAGTTACCAGCCGTAATAGTGAAGACATCTTAGGTGACGGCAAGTTTAGTTTCAATAATTATAATATATTGACAATTAATGGAGATTACACATTGAATACACCTGTAAAATTGGTGGAAAACAAGGGTGTCGATGGGCTAATAATAGATGTGGCAGGTAACTCTACAATTAATCAAGAGGTCAATGTTGAGTCTAATGTGTTTGACTTTGCAGCTAATACGGTTATTACGGGTGAAGGTCAATTGACCATCAATGCCAATTCTATAGGTATAGGAGTAAACAACGGAGCAAATTTGACAATTTTCGATACCAATGTTGTGGTGAATGGAATGTACCCAATGACAGGTAATATCGGTGGTAACGAATCGCTCTCAATCGTTTCTTCTAATGTAGAGATTTCTGCCAAAGGCTCGGCAGCTGTTGATGACTTCAATGGTGGTATTTCTCTCGTGGATTGTGTAATAGCAACTCCAATTGGAGGAGAAGTTGTTGATGCAACAATCGAAGATGGTAACGGAAATTATGCTCGCAAAGTAGTAATAAAATCACAGTTGATGTTATACGAAGATATTAACAACACTGTCACTTTAGAAACATACGCAGCAAGAGATAAAAAGACCAATGCTCAACTTGTCAATCGCACATTCTACAAGGATAATAGCTGGACCACATTGTGTTTGCCGTTTGATGTTGCCAATTTAAATGGTACTCCTCTTGAAGGAGCGACAATTATGGAATTGAATACTGCAAGTCGTAATGGATTTGATAGCACAACAGGCATGCTTTATCTTTCATTCAAGACAATTACTGCGATAGAAGCAGGGAAGCCATATATCGTTAAATGGGATAATGGCGAAAATATTGAGGATCCTGTTTTTGAAAATGTTGTAGTTACTAATTATGCACCGATAACTATTGCTTCAGAAACATTTGAGTTAGATGCAATAAATATGATAGGCAGCTATGCTCCTGTTTATGCATCTGCCGGAGACCAAAGCATTATGTTCATGGGAACTGATAAAGCTATATATTTCCCAACAGAAGATGCCGCATTAAATAGTTTCCATTCTTATTTTGAAATTCCTTCATTGAAGGGAATCGAGGATATAGCAGTAAAGAACTATACGATAGATTTTGATGGAGTGTTCGTAGGAATAGATGACCTCAAAGTAAATGGTAGAGAAGAAAATGGCGAAGAGAAATTGTTTGACTTGCACGGTCGCATTGTAAAGAATCCGGTTAAGGGATTCTATATTAAACGGGTGGGCAATAATGTAACTAAAGTTGTCAAATAACGAGTCGTTATAATATATTTTTAAAGAAGTTCCCTCATGTGCCTTTGAGGGAACTTCTTTTGTAATGTTGCATGGGGGATTATATTTCCTAAGACTGGTTAATTCTCGTCTTTACAGACTTCGAGGGTGGTAGGTCTGGCTTCCCGGGGGTATCGCTACGCTCTACCCTCGGTTATTTTTTCGCTTCGCGTCACGTGCTTCGCACGATTCCCGCACAAAAAAGTGACAGAGTCAGTTATATCTTCCCACGCAACGTCAATAGAGAAAAACAAGAGCCGACTGATTAATCGGCTCTTGTTGAAGATTTAATTACCTGATTCCATAGGAGGAATATCAAACGAGTTAGTCATGTCGTTAAAGTAATAATATTTACCTTTTTCAAATGGGAACTCATTAAGGGTGATGGTTGTATTTTGATTATCTAGTCTTTTTGTTATAATTACAGGTGCGCCAAAAGAGCCATAATTAAAATCACGAATAAAAAGACAATATACTTCATCAGTCTGATATAAAGGTTTTTCTATAGTAGTATATCCTGCACTTGCAGCATACTGACGAAATTTTATACTACTATAATTTGTGTTGTCAAATAAAAGTAAGTAAGAATCGTAAATAGCAGTCAAATTTAAGTTTGTCATATCCTTGGTAACGATAACATCTTCATTAAATGACAAAAATACTGTATCAGAAGGAGCCAATGAATTACTTTTGGGCTTAGGTGTAGATGACCCTGTAACTGTATATGTTCCTTCTACAAGTCTAACCATATCTTTGTTCTCCCAAAGCCCATTTATGGTAGCAGTCGCACCTGTTTCCTTATGGGTAAATTTAAGAGAGTATGATTTGGGTGTAAGAACTTTTGTTTTAATATAATTTTCATAAAAGTTATTATATACTTCAGCGCCAGTTGCTCTAGATAGGTTGCCACTTTCGGCAAAAGTATAGTTCAAAGACACGCGTGCATATGTTTTCTTTGTTGCTTTGAAAATGTATTTATCTCCAACGGAATTTGAGTATTGAATTGTGGCATTAGTGCCATCAAATTTGGTAAATTTAAATCTTTCGGTAATAGGATCTAAAGTGGTACCAATAATAGTGTTTTCTGATAAATGATAAGTACCAATATATGTGTTACTGAAGAATTTTACTTGATAGCTATTGTCGTTATCCAAATCAATTGTAACCTGACCGCTTGGTATGGCGTTTGTTTTACCATTTTCAGTCATCTCAGTAACATTCCATAATCCTATAACATCGGACAGGGTTAGATTAATAGAAGGCTCATTGTCATCGCTTGAGCAAGATAATAAACACAAACAAGATGCAAAAATAAGCATCACAGATAAAATTTTTGTTTTCATAATTAAATTATTAAAAGTTAGTGCAATATTGCCGTAATCTGTCGCAGATAGACAATACCCACAAAAAAGAACGCAGTGCCTATCCACTCGTTCCGCAAGGATTACCACACCCTATCCTAACAATGGACATGCACTACGTTAAAACGCAGTACGCCCAAGTTAGGATTTCAAAAAAATAGCCGTTTCGGTCTATTGTGGTAATTTGCGGAACGATTAGGCTACCAATATTATATAGATAACACCTGAAAGATATTATCTTCGCAAAGGTATGAAATCTTTTTGATATTTTAGGTATTGATAAGATGAAAAAAATAGAATGGTTAAATAGTATTAGTAACGATCGAGAACGTGTGGAGATTTTGCTGAATGGGGAAAATGTGTTAACTTTAGGGTTATAAAGTGAAAAACAGGCAAAAATTTCTTACGATGAATGATTTTAGACGGAATTCGAGGCGGGTTGCAAATATGTTGCGACATTCCGATTATCCCAATTATAATGCTTGGGTGACGAATGATGTTGTGTGTGAGCATTTGCAACTGACTATGACGGAATTGGAGCAGATTGTAGTGAAAGATGATAGAGGTCGTTTTGAATTCTCGGAAGATGGATTGATGGTGAGGGCATTGTATGGGCACTCGATAGATGTTGATTTGGGCTTGGAGCCGGTGAATCCACCTGCGATGTTATATCATGGTACGGCCGAGAAGTACATAGAGGTTATTTCCCGTGAGGGGTTGAAGCCGAGAAAGCGAAAATATGTGCATTTGACCGAATCGATTGAGGAGGCGACGTCGGTGGGAACTCGCCATGGCAGTCCGGTGTTGTTGGGGGTGTCAGCCGAAGCGATGGTGCGCGACGGAGGAGAGTTTTATAAAACCCGCAACGGAATATGGCTCGCGCAAGAAATTCCTGTGAGATATATAACGGTAATTGAGCAAGGCAATTTATAGGAGTTCCAATAAATTTGCCGAATAGATAGCGCAATTTGCAAAAAATATTATACCTTTGCGAAATAAGAGTTTGACGGGAATGGCTATTCTCGGAAAATGACGTATCGGAAAGAAATCTAACAAACAAAGGCATAACTCAAATGAATGCAAAATCAGATAGTGTGGTAATCATACCCATGTACAACGAGAAAGAAAATGCAGCCAATATAATCGATGCGGTGATGGCATTGCCTCATCAATTTGATGTGTTGGTTATCGATGACAATTCGCCCGACGGAACTGCCGAGATTGTCAAGTCGAAGCAGCAAGAGTATGAGGGACGAGTGCACTTGGTGCAACGTGCCGGCAAGCTCGGTCTTGGTACGGCTTATATTGATGGCTTTAACTGGTCGTTGAAGCATGGATATGAGTACACGTTTGAGATGGACGCCGATTTCTCGCATAATCCCAATGACTTGTTGGCGCTGTATGAAGCATGTGCCAAAGAGGGTAACGATATGTCGATCGGTTCACGATATGTGACCGGAGTTAACGTGGTGAACTGGCCCATGGGGCGAGTGCTCATGTCGTATTATGCATCGGCCTATGTGAGAATCGTGACCGGCATGCCAGTGAGAGACACCACAGCCGGATTTGTGTGCTACACCCGTCGAGTGCTTGAGGCGTTGCCCCTTGACAAGATCAGATTTAAGGGCTATGCGTTCCAAATCGAGATGAAATTTACGGCCTATAAGTATGGCTTTAAGATAAAAGAGGTGCCCATCATCTTTGTCAATCGCGTGCTTGGCACCAGCAAGATGAATTCCGGAATATTTGGAGAGGCTGTGTTTGGCGTCATTAAATTGAAATGGAGCAGCTTGTTCAAAAAATATCCTCGATATAACCAATAATCACGAAACACAGAAAAAACGGAAATGCGCAAGGTATTTTATAATGCGGTTGTCGTCACCGGCGGTCGTCGCTTTGCCGGATATGTAGAGATTGAAAACGAGTATATCACTCGAGTGGGCGAAGGGGTTGTTCCCGATGAAATGCTTGCTCAAGCCGATGAACGAGAAGATTTGGGCGGAGCCTATCTGTTTCCCGGAGTGATTGATGACCAGGTGCATTTTCGTGATCCCGGATTGACTCATAAGGGTGATATTGCCAGCGAATCGGCTGCCGCAGTAGCCGGGGGTGTGACTTCGTTCATGGATATGCCCAACACCAATCCGCAAACCACAACGCTTGAAGCCCTTGAAGCAAAATATCGCCGAGGCGCCGAGGTGTCGGTTGCCAATTACTCGTTTTTCATAGGTGCCACAAATGATAATATCGATGCTTTGTTGGCGTGTGATTATAGCCGAGTGCCGGGCGTGAAATTGTTCCTCGGGGCATCGACCGGAAATATGCTCGTTGACCATGAATCGGCATTAAATCGCATCTTTGGCGAGGTGCCGGCGTTGATAGCTATTCACTCTGAAGATGAGGAGATTATACGTCGCAACAAGGCTGCTGCGCAAGAAAAATGGGGCGAAGATGTGCCTGTTGAAGAGCATTGGAAAATACGCAGTAGCGAGGCTTGTTATGAGTCAACTCGTCGAGCAGTGGCGTTGGCTCAAAAGCATAATGCCCGCCTTCACATTCTTCACATTTCAACAGCCGCCGAATTGGAGTTCCTTACAACCCGGTCTCTCGAGGAAAAACGCATTACGGCCGAGGTTTGTGCCCATCATTTGTGGTGGAGCGATGAGGCTTATGCACGACTCGGAAGTAGGGTGAAGTGGAATCCGGCAATAAAGACCTCGGCCGATAGAGCAGCATTGCGCAAGGCTTTGAAAGAAGGCCGCATCGACATTGTTGCCACCGACCATGCTCCTCACTTGCTGACGGAGAAAGAGGGTGGTGCATTGAAGGCTGCATCGGGAGGCCCGTTGGTTCAATACTCGTTGTTGATGATGCTTGAACTCGTGCAACAAGGAGTGTTTGAGGTTGAACAGGTGATTGATTATATGTGTCACAAACCGGCGCGATTGTATGCAATTGAGGAGCGCGGGTATATAGCACCGCATTATAAGGCCGACTTGGTAGTGGTGAAACCTGTTGAAGGCTACGAGGTTAAAGATGCCGATGTGTTGAGCCGATGTGGGTGGACTCCACTCGTGGGCGAGACATTGCATCATAGAGTAGTTGCCACCTATGTGAACGGTCAATGTGCCTATCGCGATGGCGTGGTAAATAATGCAGTGAGAGGTGAAGCATTGAAATTTAGAAACTAATTAAATATAATTTAAGTATGAATAATAACAATGTGAAAGTTATCGTGACCGTATGTGTCATTGTTGTGATGGTGATTGTGGGATTATGTATAGGAATACCCTATTATAATGTGTGGTCGCAAGAGATGGACGGTAAGGCCGAATTTGCCAAGGCTGAACAAAACCGAAAGATAAAAATCGAGGAGGCCAAAGCCAATCTTGAAGCAGAAAAGCTCAATGCGCAGGCCGAGATAGAACGCGCCAAGGGTATGGCTGAAGCCATCAAAATTGAAAATGGCTCACTCACTCCCGAATATATTCAATATTTGTGGGTGCGTCAGCAAAGTAATCTTGGCGATAAAACGGTGATATATATCCCCACCGAAACCAATCTCCCTATATTGGAAGCGGGTAGAGGCTCGAAAACCGAATGAGCAACACCCCCGCAAAAATATTTTTAAAGAAAAGGTGGCGACGTAATTAAATAATCGTTACCTTTGCTGAATCTTAACCATGTGAAACCCTACTCGCAAAAGGAGTAGAGCAAATAAAACAATAAATTTATCTATATACAGAGCAAAAAAATTATGTTGGAGAAAGCAAATGTAAAAGTTCTCGACAAAGTAGTCGTCAGATTTTCGGGCGACTCAGGCGATGGTATGCAGCTTGCCGGCAACATCTTCACAAATGTATCGGCCGGAGTAGGCAACCAAGTGTCAACATTTCCCGATTATCCGGCTGAGATACGTGCTCCACAAGGATCGTTGAGTGGAGTTTCGGGATTTCAAGTGAGTGTAGGAACCGGCGTGCACACTCCCGGTGACCAAGCCGACGTGTTAATTGCAATGAATCCGGCCGCATTGAAACAAAATGTTAAGTTCCTCAAGAGCGGTGGAGTGATCATCGTGGATATTGACTCGTTTAAGGAGTCGGACTTGAAGAAAGCCCTGTTTGAAACCGACCAACCATTTAAAGAACTCGGCATCACAGCTCAAGTGGTGGAAGTTCCAATCACCTCAATGACCAAGGCAGCTTTGGCCGAAAGTGGATTGGATAATAAATCGGTTTTGAAGTGCCGCAATATCTTTGCATTGGGACTCGTGTGCTGGTTGTTTGACCGTCCGCTTGAGAGCGCATTGCAACATTTGAAAAACAAATTTGCCAAGAAACCTGCCATCTATGAGGCCAATGCCAAGGTGATACAAGCCGGTTATGATTATGGACACAATATACATGCATCGGTATCGACCTATCGCATCGAGTCGGAAGCCGCAATGCCCGGTGTATATACCGATATAAATGGTAACACCGCAACCGCATGGGGCTTAATTATGGCCAGCGAAAAATCGGGCCGTCCGTTGTTCTTGGGCAGCTATCCCATCACCCCCGCAACAGATATACTTCACGAACTTGCCAAACGCAAGGATTTGGGAGTGAAGGCATGTCAAATGGAGGACGAAATTGCCGGAGTTTGTTCGGCTATCGGTGCATCATTTGCAGGAAATCTTGCAGTGACATCAACGTCGGGTCCCGGTCTTGCATTGAAGAGTGAGGGTATAGGTCTTGCTGTGATGGCCGAATTGCCACTTGTTGTGATCGATGTGCAACGTGGCGGACCATCAACCGGATTGCCCACAAAGACCGAACAAACCGACTTGTTGCAAGCTCTTTATGGTCGCAACGGAGAGTCGCCACTTGCAGTTGTTGCGCCGGCCTCACCTACCGACTGTTTTACAATGGCATTTGAAGCATGTCGCATAGCCATTGAGCACATGACGCCTGTTGTGTTGTTGACCGATGCGTTTATCGGTAACGGTTCATCGGCATGGCGAGTGCCCGAAGCTGATGAATATCCCGAAATACGTCCCCACTATGTGCCTGAAGAACTCAAGGGCACATGGAAAGCCTATATGCGTGACGAAGAAAGCAAGGTGCGCTATTGGGCAATTCCCGGCACCGAAGGCTTTGCTCACCGATTGGGCGGATTGGAAAAGGATTACACCACCGGAGCAATTTCAACCGATGCTGTAAACCATGAAAAGATGGTTTATACACGCAAGGAAAAAGTGGAACGTATCGCCAATGATATCCCAGCACTTGAAGTGGCTTGTGACGCCGATGCCGACACATTGCTCGTTGGTTGGGGTGGAACCTATGGCCATCTCTACACCGCTGCCGAAGAGATGTGTAAAGCAGGCAAGAAGGTTGCATTTGCACATTTCCGCTATATCAACCCGCTTCCGGCAAATACCGCAGAGGTGCTTGCTCGCTACAAACGTGTGATTGTTGCTGAGTTGAACACCGGACAGTTTGCCGATTATCTACAAGCAAAATTCCCCGGTGTCAAGATTGAACGTATAAATAAAGTTCAGGGACAACCATTCTTGGTGAGTGAAATCATTGATGGAGTAACTAAAATAATGGAGGGCTAAAACAATGGAAGAAGTAAAATATACAGCAGCCAATTATAAGAGTGATCAATCGGTGCGTTGGTGTCCCGGTTGTGGCGACCATGCCATTTTGAATTCACTCCACAAAGCAATGGCAACAGTGGGAGTTGCTCCCCACATGACAGCTGTTATCTCAGGTATTGGTTGTAGCTCACGTTTGCCATATTATATGAACACCTATGGATTCCACACTATCCATGGTCGTGCAGCTGCGATTGCAACCGGATTTAAGGTTGCCAATCCCGAAATGACCGTGTGGCAAATCTCGGGTGATGGCGACGGCCTCGCAATCGGTGGAAACCATTTTATTCACGCCGTGCGACGCAATATCGACATCAATATGCTATTGCTCAACAATAAAATCTATGGTTTGACAAAAGGTCAATATTCTCCTACAAGTGATCGTGGCTTTGTGTCAAAATCATCGCCCTATGGCACAACTGAAGATCCGTTTATCCCGGCCGAACTCGTGTTTGGCGCTCGTGGAAACTTCTTTGCGCGCAGCATTGATGTGGAGCTTGCAACTACTCAAGAAGTGATGGTTGCAGCTGCTCAACACAAGGGAGCATCGGTTGTTGAGATTTTGCAGAATTGTGTGATATTCAACAATGGTATTCATAATTGCATAACCGACAAAGAGTATCGCGCCGACCGCACTATACATTTGCGCCATGGCGAAAAAATGGTGTTTGGCAAAGATGGAGAGAAGGGCCTCGTGCAAGATGGATTTTTGCTAAAGGCTGTTGAAATCGGTAAGGACGGATACACAATTGACGATGTATTGGTGCATGATGCTCATTGTCAGTCAAATTTCTTGCATCAACAATTGGCCATGATGGACGGCAAAGAGCTGCCATTGGCTGTGGGTGTGATACGCGATGTTGAGGCGCTCACCTATAATGAGGAAATAGACAAACAAGTAGCCGAAGTGAAAGCAAAGAAAGGTTTCGGCTCATTGCGCGACATGATTCTTGCCGGCGAAACTTGGGAAGTGAAATAACCCCACCGACACAAGAAATAAAATTTAAAGCGAAGCGGGCAGGTCAAAATGCAAATTTTGGCTCGTCCGCTTTAAGTTTGTGATAATGAGAGATAGATATCGTTGGGAGCCGTGCGAAGCACGGGTAAGCGTAGCGCACAAAAATAACCGCGTGGTTGAGGGCAAAGCCCGAAACCTCCGGATAGCGAGCGCTATCTCCTACACCAGCGTCTGTAAGGCAAATATAATAGAAGGGCGTGAATTAACCAATCTTAGGGAAATTCTGAGATGGTAATTCTCTGATTTCCTCGTCTTTACAGACTTTGAAAGTAGTGGGGTCGGCTTTCCGGGGGTATCGCTTCGCTCTACCCTCGGTTATTCATACGCGTTGCTTTCCAGTGCTTCGCACGTTTATCAGCTATATCCGTTTTACCTTAATCCACTTTTTCCAACTGCGTGGTTATTTTTGTGTGCTTCGCACGATTTTTGCAGTATTTGTAACAAGGTCGCGCGTTATCCGCACTGAATAACGACTGTCACGTAAAAAAATCCCACTGAAAAAATAGTCACAGATGCAACCGTTTTTTCAGTGGAAGGGAAAAGTCTTTGAGATTATACTTGAATGGCGACAATTTTAACCGATTGTCGTATAAATGGAAGTTATTTGTTAACTTTGTATCGTTCTTAGGGCACGTTGGGCGCAAGTCAAGATACCTTCGAGCAGCAACCGATTAAGTTCGGGAAATCGTGGGGCTACGGCAACCTCGGTTATTAAGGGGAGCATATTGCTACCCTTATTTTTTTGAGCCCATATTCAGAGAATTGCCACCGATTAAATGTTGAGGCCGTCGAGGAGTTTGATGTAGGTTTCTATAGCCGATCGTACTTCGTCAAAGTAGATAAACTCGTTGGCTGTGTGAGAGCGAGAGGAGCTTCCCGGGCCGAGTTTGACCGATTGCCACGGCATGAGAGCTTGGTCGCTTAAAGTGGGCGAACCAAAGGGTGTTGCCCCCATTAAAACCATGCGCTTGATGATGGGGTGGTTGGGCGAAATCGATGATGGATTCAGACGAGTGGAACGTGGCACGAGTTTGCATTGAGGCACCGCCTTGGTGATGAGTTCTAATGTCTCGGAATTGGAGTAGGCGTCGGTTGTGCGCACATCAACAACAATCGAGCAACAATCGGGTACCACATTGTGTTGAGTTCCGGCATGAATTTGAGTGACAGAAATTTTTACCGGTCCGAGAGTGGGCGAAGTGCGCTCAAAAGTGAGTGATTTCAGAGTCTCGATGATTGGCAACGCATTATAAATGGCATTGATGCCCTCGTTGCGAGCCGCATGACCCGACACTCCGGCTATTGTCCCGTCGAGCACCATTAGGCCTTTTTCGGCAATGGCCGGTTGCATATCGGTGGGTTCTCCGACAATGGCTACGTCGATGTGGGGTAGCAGGGGTATTACCGATTCGATGCCATTTTTGCCGCTGACCTCTTCTTCGCATGAGGCCAGCATCACCAAATTGTAGGGTTGTGGTCGTTGCGAGAGATAAAGGAACGAAACAATCAGCGAAACGAGCGATGCACCGGCGTCGTTGCTCCCTAATCCATAGAGTCGTAGCTTTTCATCAACTTCGGCGTTGAAAGGGTGTCGAGTCCACCCCTCTACCGGTTTTACGGTGTCGATGTGGGAGTTGAGCAACAGGGTGGGACGCGTTGAGTCGTAACCATTGGCGATGGCCCACACGTTGTTGCCATGTCGATGAGGAGTGATGTTGTTGTGGACGAAAAACTGCTCAATGAGGTCGGCCGCATCGTTTTCTTCGCGGCTTATGGAAGGGGTGTGAATAAGCTCCTCGAGCAGATCGATGGCAGTATAATAAAGTTCGTCAAGATCAAAGCTGGAATCCATGAGGCTGTGATGTTATTTAATGAGAGGGCGCAATACCGGAATGAGTTTTTGGGCATAATATTTAAAACCGAGGTCGGTTAGGTGTATGCCATCAACCGTGCCATCGTCTTCAACCCCATCAAGGTTGATGCAATCGACGTAGTAAAGATTGTTGGGATTTTCGGCCATTAGTTTCTCGTAGTTGCGACGGAACGCGGCGTTTTTGCGGGGGAGATAGTCACGGAAGAAAGAGTCGTAGCGGGCGTAGGGGTAGATGGGACCTTCGACCATAACGATGGGTACGTCGGGGCGAGCTTTGCGCAAGATGTTGACGAAATCGTAGGTGAGAGTGTCACACATCATTTCGGTACAGTTGGGAATGGGGTCGATGAGGAATAGATCGGCATCGGGAATTTGTGCCATCGCCCGAGCCATGCAGTAGTCCATTTTACCTTCGCCGCTGATGCCGATATTGACCACTTCGCAGTTGAGCTCGCGGCTGATGATGTTTGTGGCCGCCATACCGCTGCGAGAAGCACAACCTCCTTGTAGAATGCTTGTGCCGTAGGCCACGATTTTCTTGTCGTGGCGAATGATGTCGTTGTTGCCCGGAGTGATTGTCGCACCGCTGTCAACTGCCACCCAAAGGTCTTCAACACCGTCATATAGAGGCATATATATCATGAACTCTTTCATGCCGGGGTCGAGATTTTCAACATAGATTTTTTCGCACATCTTAGTCTCTTTGTTGGCATTCGGACGGTTGGTGTTCACATGTCGCCACACCGAGTCGCCTTCAAGAATGTAAAGGTCGGTGCCTTTCAAACCGGTGTCGGCCATGTGGAGCAAATGAGTGTTCCAAAGGAGTTGGTATTTAACTCCCACGCGACGCGAGTCGGTAGCAAATCTCACCGCGATACCCGAACTGCATTGCGCGCGTTCCCAAAGGTCGGGGCGTACGCTGTCCTTGAGGTAGGCCGGAATGCGAGTGTATTTTCTGAGGGTGTTGTCCCACCCTTTGTTGATGATGCGAAGCTCTTGGGCGTCAACATATTTTAGAGGCTTTTCTTGTTCTTGGGCCGATGCCGAAAAAGCAACCGATGCAATTGCAAGGGCTAATGTAGCTTTTCTGATGAGTTTGCTAAATGTATTCATGATAAATGGATTGATAATATTGTTTTCACAAAATTACATAAAAAAGCTGAGAGTCAAATATCCCACCGCCACAAAAAAGAAAAAGCTGATGACGTAAAAGTGCCGTGAAGTGTTGGTATATCGTGGCTCAGTAGATGATTTTGATGAGTGAAACGTGCTTTGCACGATTTTGCCGGGATATAATAACTGTTACAAATCGACACTTATCCACCTAAAAAGCTACGTCAAGAGTTGTCGTTGCGAGGGTTTAAAACTTTTTTGGGGATTGGGTTGTAATAGTATATATATGAGAAATGTACTATTGTTTAATTTTTAGGTTAATGCTATGAAGTCAAAAAATGTGGTTTGGAGCAATTTGCTGATGATTTTGGCCGGAGTGTTGCTCATTGTGTTTCATCGACGCGATATTCTTTCGGTGTTGATTGTTGCGATGGGGATTGCGTTTATCGTTCCCAGTGTGACGAATATTGTGATGCTTTTGCGAGAGCGACACAAGGAGTGGAAGTTTAAGGACCGGGCCTTGATGACTCAGGGAGTGGTGGTGAGCCTTGGCGGGATAGGTCTTGGTGTGCTGATGATGCTCAATCCTGAAATGTTGATAGGTGTGGTGGTTTATTTATTTGCGGTGATGCTTATTGTTGCCGGACTGTATGATGTGATCATGCTTGTTGTGGGCCATGACAATGTGAAGCCGTTGTGGTGGCTGTTTTTGTTGCCTACGTTGATGGTGATTGCCGGCATAGTGATATTGGCCACTGATGTGAAAGCAATCGAATCGATGGTAGTGCTTGTTACCGGGATTTCGTTGATAGCCTATGCTGTGAATCGATTTATGGAAATGTGGTTGCTTGATGCGCCCAAAGATAAATCGGCATCAGCCGAGTCGGTCAACTAAATCGTCGTTTGACATATTCGGCAATAACTTCGACGATGTCGTTCATGGGCATGAGCGAAGAGTCGATCGATAGGTCGTAGCTTGCGGCATCGCCCCATGTTTTGGGAGTATAGAAATTGTAGTAATGGGCTCGTAGCTTGTTGGTCTTTTCGGCCCGGCTACGGGCTTCGTGTGCTGAAGAGCAGTCTCCGCGTTTCATGATGCGCTCGATGCGAGCTTCGATTGGGGCATGAACGAAAATGTTGATGCAACGAGGGTGGTCGCGAAGCACATAGTCGGCACTGCGCCCCACAATGACACACGACTCACGCTCGGCAATGGTTTTGATGGCATCGCTTTGAGCTTTGTAGATGTTTTCATCGCTGATTGCCGAAGAAACTCCTTGATAGCAAGCAATTGCGCTATATCCATGGTTGAACGAGAAAAAGCCGCCTAAAAACGAGGGGAAACGCTCGTCGCTACGTTCAACGAAGTCGGTGCTCACTCCGGCTTGTTCGGCTGCTTTGCACAATAATTGTTTGTCGTAATAGGCAATACCAAGTTTGGCTGCTAATAGTTGACCAAGTTCGCGCCCGCCACTGCCAAATTGGCGTCCGATTGTTATCACAAAGTTCTTCATGTTGTCCATAAAATTTAAAAGCGGAGAAAAATTATTCAAAATGAGCAAATGCCAATGGCAGAAGATCTTTTACCGATGGAATTATCAATATATTTTTGTTCCCGACAAGAATGACCTCAACCGGCGATTGGGCGAGGGTTTCATATTCGAGCAGCGCTTGTCGGCACGCACCACAAGGGGCTATCGGGTCCGCAACCTCATTGCCGTCGGTGCCACGTGCGGCAATGGCAATTGCTTTGAATCGGACGTCGGGAAATTGAGCATGGGCATAGAAACACGCCGATCGCTCGGCACAGGTGCCGGAGGGGTAAGCAACATTTTCCTGATTGGCGCCGGTTATGACCTCGCCATTATCGAGCAGTATTGCAGCGCCCACGTTGAAGTGGCTGTAAGGGGCATAAGAACGAGTGTTGGCCTCTCTTGCAGCGTCAATCAGAGCTTGATGTTGAGAATCAAGTTCGTCGTATGTGGCATGAGTGAATTCCAAATTCAATTGAATCTTTTTCATAAATATATACTTAATAGTGCTTTGGAATAATAACGCAAATATAGTCTATTAGGGTTTAATTTGCAACAAAAAAATAATTTTGATGGTTCGCCGTAACAGGTATTTTTTGAGAGTTGACAAGATTCAATATCGATCCTCAACGATGTTTATTTTATAAGAAAATAAATTCAAAGGCATGATTCAGGAGCCTTATTTAGTGCTAAAATTGGTTGTGTGGAGGAAATTGGTGGCTAAAAATTTTTATAAATGAGGAATAACTATTAATTTTGCAGTTCGGAATGGAAAGTTCCAAATAATGTATTAATTGAAAATCAGAAAATAAGACATAACAATGGCAAAAGAAAAACAAACCGAGACTCGTACATCAATTGACGAACTCAATGAGACACTCAACAGTGTGGTTGAGGAAAAAGTAATCAACAATAAGAAGCCCATCTTGTTGGCAGTATTGGCGATTGTGGTAGTGGCAATAGTAGTGATGGCAGTAGTGAACATGCGTAAAGCCGGAGCTGAAGCCGCAAATACAGCAATAGGTCAAGCCGATTTGGAATTGATGCAAGGCAATGATTCTATCGCCCTTGACATGTATAAATCAGTTGCTGACAATGAAGGATATGACGCAGGAAATCGTGCATCGCTCGAAGCCGCAATTTTGTTGTACAAGAAAGGCGATTATGAACAAGCATTGAACTACGTTGAAAAATATTCACCATCAGAAGAGGTTGTTGGTGCAGCGAGCTATTCACTAAAGGGAGACTGCCTCGTGAATCTTGACCGCTATGAAGAAGCGATTGCCGCATTTGAAGAAGCGATTGCAACATCGGGCGATAATGAATTTTACACTCCATTGTTCATGATTAAACAAGCTAATGTATATCGTGAGCTTAAGAATTATGAAAAAGAAGCTGCCGTATATGAAAAAATCAAGAGTGAATATCCTGCATATTGTGCAACTTATGGATTTAATGTAGAGAAATATATTGAGCGTGCCAAAGCTTCGGCTGCTCAAGCACAATAAAAAATTTCTTCGTAATTAAGAAAGTAGGAGCGGGGGTCCAAGCGGACTCTCGCTTTATTTGAAATAGACAGTTGAACATTGGGTAAATCAGGATTCAGAAACTGTTGTAAAGAGCTGTGTTTAAGTAGGTTTTAAAAGGTGGAAAAGGCAAAGGAAAATAAACTCAATGAGTTGGCAACACGTTCAGTAGGTCGATTGTTGTGGGAATATAGTGTTCCTGCAGTGGTGGCTATGGTGGTGATGCAATTATATAATGTGATCGACCGCATTTTTATAGGGCGCGGTGTTGGCGCCGATGCAATAGCCGGGTTGGCAATCACATTTCCGGTGATGAACCTTTCGGCTGCAATCGGAGTGCTGATAGGAGCCGGAGCAAGTGCCCGTGTGTCAATCATGTTGGGAGCCGGCGATCATCGTGGCGCTGAGCTTGTGCTTGGAAATACGTTAGTGTTGTTGCTTGTCAATGCAATAGTGTATCTCACGCTATTTGCAGTGTTTATTGATGAAATATTGTTGGTATTTGGCGCAAGTCCCACCTCATTGCCCTATGCAAGAGATTTTATGTTGTATATCTTGCCGGGAATGCTTGTGATGAATCTGACATTTAGTTTTAACAGTATCATGCGTGCATCGGGTTATCCGGTGAAGGCTATGATTTCGATGTTTATCGGCGCGGGAAGTAATTTGGTCTTGGCTCCATTGTTTATATTTGTCTTGGACATGGGAATTAAAGGGGCTGCGATAGCAACAGATATAGCCATGACTATATCAATGGCCTTTGTGATGTCTCATTTCTTCTCGCGCAAGAGTGTGTTGCGATTTGTTGGTGGAATTTATCGTTTGCGATGGCCTATTGTAATGTCGATCGTGGCCATTGGGGCTGCTCCATGTTTTGTGAATGCGGCTGGTTGTGCCATAAATGGGATAATAAACAGTACGTTGTACAAGTATGGAGGCGACACTGCTGTTGCCGCAGTGGGTATTTTTATAACCTACACATCGTTGTTGACAACGATTGTGGTGGGGATATGTCAAGGAATGCAACCTATCATCGGATATAATTATGGCGCCGGAAAGTTGCATCGTCTCACTCGCACATTTTGGCTTGCGGTAGTTGCCGGCTCGATTGTGACGACCGTTGGTTGGGCTTTTGGTCAATTCTTTCCCGAGTATATAGCAATGATGTTTACCGAAGACGAAGCCCTCATCAAGGCAACGTCAAATGGCTTGTCGATTGCGATGCTCACATTCTGGTTTGTAGGTTTCCAAATAGTGGCAACTACATTGTTTCAATCAATCGGAGCGGCTGGTAAATCGATATTCTTGAGCTTGGTACGCCAAGTTATATTTTTGATACCATTTTTGCTCATTTTCCCAGGATTTATGGGACTGAATGGCGTGTGGGCCTCGTTCCCAACGTCGGACGTGTGTGCAACTGTTGTGTCGTTGGCTATGGTGTGGTGGCAGTTGCGAGAGCTGAAGCAACAATCAATGCGATTGTGACCTGAACGAGAAGTGAAAAAAACAAAACACCGACGCTACTACTTAGGGAATGTAGTGTTTGCATAGGGTGAAATCAAACCTTAATCCACCATTTGGGCGATTGGTAACAGTTATGGTGCCACCGTGAAACTGAACGGCGTGTTTTACGATTGCAAGACCAAGACCAGTGCCACCTTTTTGCCGGGAGCGACCTTTGTCCACACGATAGAATCGCTCGAAGAGGTGTTGTAGATGTTCCGGTTCAACACCTTTGCCATCATCTTCAAAGCTAATATGGCACGCTTTTTCAGAGTTTTCAAGCAGTGAGATGTAGATATTTTTACCCTCGGAGTATGCTATGACATTTTCTGTCAAGTTGCTGAAAATAGAACCAATCAATGATGGGTTGCCATCAATGATAACCGTATCGCTAAAATCCGTATGTAGTGTCAGTCGTTCCTCGTCGGGCATCATCTCTAGTCCCTCGGCGACCTCATCTATTATCTCGTTGATTACAACCTTTTCTCGGTTGATAAGACTGCTTCCATCCTCCATTCGGGTAATCAGCGACACATCGTTAAGCAGTCGGCGTAGGCGTTCATTGTGCATATAGCATCGCTCAATGAGTTCTTGTTGTTTCTCTTCACTCAACGCAATACCTGACAACAATGTTTCAAGGCAAACTTGAATAGATGCTACGGGTGTTTTCAGCTCGTGGTTAATATTGTTTGTGAGTTGCCGTTTTAGGCGGTTTTGTTCTTGCTGTGCCTCGTAGCGATTGACACGCTCTATGTCTTTACCGAGCCGGCGAGTGGTGAAATGTGCCAAAATGCTCATTGCTAAGCTTATAGAAATCATTACCACAAGAAACGACCAGTCAGCTTCGAGCAGGTCTTGCAGAGCGTTTGAATATGGAATGGCAGTGCGGATCACGACTCTCTCGCCACGTGTTGCAGAATAGAAATATTCTCGTCCATCGCTTGTCGATTGTCGGCCGATGTTATATCCTTCACCCTTTGCCAAAGCATCAGCCACTTCGGGCCGATTACGGTGGTTGTCGAGTGAATCGAGCAATATGGTATTGTCGAAAACCACAGCGCCAGAGAGAGCTATAATAGATATTCGCAGTCCATCAAACGGCTTGTCGTGGGAGGCAATGTAATCCTCATAAGGCAGACCTTCCTCCACAGCGTTTAGAAGATGGCGGTTGTATTGCTGGAGTTGAGCATTCAAGAACTCTGATTTATATTCCTTCTCTCTGAAATATTGAAAACCAATGAAGCATAGAACAATTGCCCACGAAAATGTGAGCAACATTAGGAACAATCGTTTGTGAAACGACATTTTAATCTCGGAAGCCATAGCCAAAACCTGAACGGGTTACAATATAGGAGCCGTATGCCCCAATCTTGGATCGCAAGCGTGTGATATTTACATCTATGGTGCGGTCAAGTACGACTACTTCATGGCTCCAAACTTTGTTTAAGATTTGCTCTCTTGAACAGATTTTTCCACGATGTTGAATCAAGTGGGCAAGCAATTCAAACTCTTTTCGAGTCAACCTAACCTCCTCGCCATCGACCGTGCAACGTTTAAACTCCAAGTCAAGACACAGACCATCGACTACTAAGTGATTTGGCTTCCGGGTCGTGGTGCTGTTAATGTTTATATGGCCGGTTGTTCGGCGTAGAACGCTCTTGACACGAGCTATTACATTACGAACAGTATATGGCTTCATAATATAATCATCGGCGCCGAGGTTTAGTCCCATAATCATATCGTCCTCAGTGTCGCGTGCTGTGCAGAATATAATGGGAATGTCGGCCGTTTTAACATCTGATTTTAGCATCTTAGCCATTTTTATACCACTAATCTCTCCCATCATAATATCTAAAAGAATCAATGAATACTTTTTTAGGTCAAGAGTCAACGCCTGCTCTGCATTGAATGCTAAGTCCACGTCATATCCTTCATTCTCAAGGTTGAGTTTCAACACTTCACATAGAGTTTCCTCATCATCTACTATCAATATACGATTTGTTGCCATATACCATATAAATCATTTTTGTGCAAAATTACAACGTTCCGGTGAAAGGCGAAATGCTTGAAATAAGATTTAATGAAAATGTAATATTTTGCTCTCTTTCAGTATTTCACAAAAGTCTAATTTTTTTGAAACATTTATGAAATGTATTGCTGATACTTTTGCATTGTCAAATTTAATAAAACAGAAAAATGAAGTTGAAATTTATTATGGCAGGTGTTTTAGCCTGCATTGGTGTCACAGCACAGGCGTTGGAAACCAACACGGAGGAACCAAAAGGTAAAGCGATTGTTCAGGTGTTTGGGAATTTCCACACAGGTTTTGGAGTAGAGAATGATGACCGAGGTTTTGAGATGGAGCGTAGCTATTTGGGTTACGAATATAACTTTGGTAAGGGCCTCACGGCAAAGGCTGTAATGGATATTGGCAAGTCCTCAAGTGTTGATGATTATCAGCGTATTGCCTACATCAAAAATGCAATGGTATCCTGGAAAAATGGATCCTTGACGCTCAACGGAGGTCTTATCTCAACCACGCAGTTCAATTTCCAAGAGAAATTCTGGGGCTATCGCTATATTATGAAGTCGTTCCAAGATGAGTACAAGTTTGGTAGCAGTGCCGATTTAGGTGTTTCAGTGGCATATAAGTTTGCAGACTGGATTTCTTCAGATGTAATTATTGTAAATGGTGAGGGTTACAAGAAGATTCAGATAAATGATGGTCTCAATTATGGATTGGGTGTAACGCTAACACCTGTAAAGGGTTTCCAGATTCGCCTATATGGAGGTTTGAATGAGAGTGTTGAAGAGGGTAAAAAGGATATTGTTAATCTTGCCACATTTATGGGATATAAACACGAGAAATTCTCAATAGGTGCAGAATATAACCAAATGTGGAATGCTTCGTATAATGATGGTGCAGACCAAAATGGTTATTCAATCTTTGCATCAGTCAAGTTATCCAAGGTGGCCGACCTCTATGCACGCTACGATGACCTCTATTCAAATGATGATTGGAATATTGCAAAAGATGAGGCTTTGGCAATTCTCGGAGCGCAATTCAAGCTCGGCAAGTATGTAAAAATTGCCCCTAATTTTAGAATGAGTATGCCTAAAGCTGATGGTGTTAAGAATGGTTACTATGCCTATGTGAATTGTTACTTTGGATTCTAAAAAATATAAACATATAAACATATAATAATAAGATTAGTATGAACAATATTTTTAAGTCAGTTATGACAATTGCCCTTGCAGTTATGACAGTTGCTTGTGGCAGTAATGTAAACAAAGCAGATCGTGAACCTCAGGAACTCTCGGGAGCAGGTGCAACATTCCCACTTCCTTTCTACAATGTAGTCTTTGAACAGTTTGGCCTTGTAAGTGGAGACCAAGTCGCTTATGGTGGCATTGGTTCTGGTGGCGGTGTACGCAATTTGCGTGACAAGATTGTAGATTTTGCGGGTAGTGATGCGTTTCTTTCAGATAAAGAAATGTCGGATATGGCTTCAGTGGTACATATCCCAACCTGTATGGGAGCTGTGGTTCTGGCATACAACCTTGACGGTATAAGCGAGCTCAACCTCTCAGGCGAGGTTATAGCAGACATCTTTGCCGGCAATATCAAGACGTGGAACGATGAGCGTCTGGCAGCACTTAACCCAGATGTGACTCTTCCGGCAGAAGCTATCATCCCGGTTTTCCGTTCAGATGGTTCGGGTACAACTTTCGTATTCACAGACTATCTGACAAAAGTTAGCCCTATGTGGGCGTCCAATTTCGGTGCTGGAAAGTCGGTCAATTTCCCTTCGGGTCAGGCGGCAAAAGGTAACCCCGGTGTGGCTGGTGTCATCAAGCAGACCAAGAATTCCATTGGTTATGTGGGTTCGGAATATGCCTTTGCACAAAAGATTCCTTACGCACGAGTGCAAAATCAGCAAGGGGAATTTGTGTTGCCTTCATCGGCTTCTATCTCGGCGGCAGCGTCAGGCGAAATTCCAGCGGATACACGTTGCTCCATCACAAATTCAGATGCGATTGGAGCATATCCCATCTCAACCTTTACTTGGATGATTATTTACAAGGAACAGAACTACTCTGATCGCACAAAAGAGCAGGCTGTGGCGACCCTTGACCTCTTGAAATATATTCTCTCTGATGAAGCGCAACACATTACGTCCGAAGTGCATTATGCTCCGCTACCAGCTAAAGCAAAGGAGTTGAGCCTAATAAATTTGAATGCTGTTACTTATGACGGAGTCTCAATACTGCAATAAGAAAACGCTATGAGCGATAAGTTCTACAAAGTTCTATTGTTTGTGGTAGCATTGGTAATGCCGTTAGTGTGCGGGGGTATCGTTTATGCTCTCGTCACTGACGCATACGATGCTTTCGAACACTTCGGATTCTTCAAATTCCTCACATCCAAGGAGTGGAGCTACACCGATGGTGCAGAGCAATATGGAGCGTTGCCCTTTATCACGGGTACACTAATGACTACGCTTTTTGCACTAATCTTCTGCATCCCTTTCTCACTGCCTGTTGCATTGTTCGTTGGCGAGTACTTCAAAGGAACAAAGATTGCAGCTATATTAAGTACTGTAACGGATTTGTTGGCAGGTATCCCTTCAATTATCTATGGTTTGTGGGGCTTCTACACGCTACGACCATTCATAATGGCTCTCAATATCTCGCCGCAAGGTTCGGGAGTATTGACTGCTTCGTTGGTGTTGGCAATTATGATTGTACCCTACGCAGCTTCACTTAGTGCCGAGTTTATTAAGATGGTGCCTAACGACCTAAAAGAGGGAGCATATAGCTTAGGCGCAACTCGAGCCGAGGTTATTCGCAAGGTGGTATTCCCTGTTGCAGGTTCGGGTATATTCTCCTCATATATATTGGCTATTGGCCGTGCTTTGGGTGAGACAATGACTGTTACAATGCTTATAGGTAATACGAATAATATCCCCGAGTCAATTACATCAACAGGTAATTCAATGGCATCAATTATCGCTAACCAATTCGGCGAGGCAGATGATTTGAGACTTTCTTCTCTTATTGCCATCGGTTTGATACTATTCCTTATAACAGCATTTATCAATTTAATAGGTAAAATAATGATTAAACGCGCAAGAATAGCATAACTATGGATAAAAGGAAAATTAGGAATCGTTTGGCAAAGGATAACGCGTTGCTGTGGGCTGTGTGTATATTAGCGACCCTTACGGCTGTTCCTCTGTTTGCCATTTTGGGCGAGGTGTTTCTGCGTGGTTATGACCAACTTTCGTGGACGTTTTTTACTGAGCCAACACCTACGGCATATAAGGCGATGGTGGCTATTGAGGCAGGCAATTCAATACCTGGGGGTATTGCAAATGGCATTATCGGCACGATGATAATGCTCGGTATGGCTGTAGTTGTGGCTGTGCCCATCGGCATTCTTTGTGGCGCATTTTTGGCGGAGAATCCCAAAAATAGATTTGCTCAAATGGTGAGTTATCTTACCGACCTACTACAAGGAACACCATCGGTAATAATTGGTATTGTCGTTTATATTTGGGTAGTTGTTCCGATGAAAGGTTACTCGGCTATTGCCGGTAGTGTAGCTCTCGTTATTATGATGCTGCCACTTATTATTCGCTCTACCGAGGAGACTTTAAAAATTCTGCCGGCATCACTCAAAGAGGCCGGGTTGGCACTTGGAGGGAATCGCGCCCGCGTAATGTTGAAAGTGCAGCTCCCTGCTGCTTTCGGAGGAATCTTTACCGGTGTTCTGTTGGCTATCTCGCGCGTTATTGGTGAAACAGCTCCACTTATGTTTACCGCCCTCGGATGCTCATTCATTCGCTTTACAATTGACAAACCCATCTCGGCAGTACCTTTGCTTATATGGGAGTTCTTCAATGACCCCAACCTACAGGAATTGATATGGGGAGCATCTCTCTTCTTGTTATTATTTGTTCTTACATTGAATCTTACAGCTAAATATCTTGCAAAGAAATGGAATCAGTAACACCACCCATACTTGAATTTAATAAGACTTGTGTATCCTATACCAAGCAGACGATGGCCGTAAAATATGTATCTGCAGCCATTGATAAAAATACGATAACAGCCATAATGGGGCCCTCGGGTTGTGGAAAATCAACGCTCTTGAGAGCCGTAAACCTGATGCACAATTTATATCCCAATATACGTGTTGATGGTGAGATACTACTTAATGGCGAAAACATTCTCTCAATGGAGCCTATTGATGTGCGGCGCCGTGTGGGTATGGTCTTTCAGCGTCCAGCACCCTTCCCCACGATGAGCATCTACGATAATGTGCTTTCGGGTTATGTGCTAAATGGTATTCGATTGTCGAAAACCGAAAAAGATGAAACGGTTGAACGTTGCCTGAAGAGTGTTGCGCTGTGGGATGAGGTAAATGATGTGTTGAATAAAAAGGGTACATTTCTCTCTGGCGGCCAACAACAGCGTTTGTGTATTGCACGTGCATTGGCAATGAAACCCGATGTATTGCTGATGGACGAGCCTACCTCTGCGCTTGACCCTATCGCGACAGCTCATATCGAGGAACTGATGCAGGAACTTCAAAATGAGGTGACCATCTTGATTGTTACTCACAATATGGGACAGGCGATGCGAATATCCTCGAAGTCAATGTTCATGTATCTCGGTGAGTTGGTAGAGTATGGCGACACTGCTACGATGTTTTCTAATCCCTCGGACGAACGTACTAAAGCTTACCTTACAGGTAAGATGGGTTAGTGTGGTTTTTATAACCCAATACAAAACAATGGCGTATATAGTAAACTATGTAGTTTCTTTATACGCCATTGTCTTGTCTATTCGCAATGCATCATTGGAAGATGCTTTATTTTTGTGCTTTACTTATATATTTGCATCCGTAGTTTTTTGAGGTTTGTTTAGGTCTTAGTGATATGCGAAACGTGTTATTTGACGATGAGTTTGGCTGTGGCAGTTGTGCCTTCAGAGTCGATTTTTACAATGTACATACCGGCAGGGAGCATTGCAGTGTCGATGGTAGCCGCCCCGTGGAGGGTTGCTTGTTGCATTAAGTTTCCGCTGAGGCTATAGATGTAAACAACAGCAGGACCGTCAACGATTACATTTACCGGAGCTCCAGAGTTAACGGGGTTGGGGAATATTTGAGCGGCAACGTTGTCGGTAGAAACGCTTTCAATACCAACCGGGTCGCCATATAGTTGTTCGAACTTAGAGAGTTGAATTTCGTAGGCGGTATCTTTGTTGGATTTACCCATGTCAAATCTGATTCTTGAAATCTTGATAGGGTAGATTGCGTTGTTGTCGGTGTCCCAATCGTTGTTCAATTGATAGAAGATTGATTGAGTTTGGTTGGGGGTCAGCGCAGAGTTGGCAAGAATTGCAGTTGCGCGTTCGCCAAGCGCATTTTCCATAATCACCGAAATCTTTGTGATGGGAGCTTCTCCGGGGTTGATTTCCAAGCGCAAACCATAGGGAAGACTGTAGGTTTTAATGCTATCGGCTTCCATGCTTATGTAGGCTCCGCGAGTCACAGCATTACCGGTATAGTTGAGTTTGACACCTTCTTTGTATTGAGTGGCTGTGATGCCTTTTCCTCCTGTTTGTTTGAGAGTCCAAGTAGTGTCGGTGAATGCCGGGAACAAAGAAATCATGTCTTTTTCAGGAATTTCAACAACGATGTTTACAATTCCAGAGAAATTGGTTGAAGCACCTGTGAGTTGAGCTTCGCCGTTTTTGATACCGGTGACTTTGCCGTCGTTGATAGAGCATACCGATTCGTCGGAAATTGCCCAATTAACGCTTGCGGCATCAACGCCATAGGTGAAGTTTCCGATTTGAGCGTTCATTTGTATTGGGTAGCCGCGACGGTCGTCAACGATGTATTTATCATATATGAGCGAGAGAGGAGAAAGGATTGTGTTTACCGCTTGTTTGGTTGTGATGCCATTATATTCGGCGTAGATGTATCCGCTTTGAATGGTTTCGGCGGCAATGAACTCGTTGTTGTCGTTGAATGAACCCACTTGAGGATCGCAAGAGAGTTTTACGCCTTCAAGGTCTTTAGATTTGAGAACGCCATATTGGTTGTAGCCATATATTGCAGGTTTGAAGCGTGCGGTAATGGGGACGTTGTATTGGCGTGCTTCGAAAGCAATTTGAGCGATGTTGTCGTCAACGGGAGCGCTTGAGAAAACAAGCATACCGTTACCGACGGCGCGTTCAGTACCATCAGAAGCGTGGTTTTTGTATTCGCTATTGACAACCATTCCCGATGAACCACCGCCATCGAGATTGATGCCGTTCCAAGCACCGAGCCATTTGAGAATGCGACCTTCGTCGTCGAGAGTAACACCAGCCGAGCCGGCCCAACGACCATCAACTACTACTGAATAAACTTTTGTGCGGTCTTGAGATATTCCCATGAAAGTGCGAGGGTGAATGTCGGGGTTGCCCGAGATTACCACTTCGCCATTTTGAATGATGAAGTGTCCGCTACCACCAAGCGCTTCTTTGATGTTTTTCACAGCAGCTTGAGCGGGCATTGTGTTTGAGATGTTGATAGTGCATTCATCACCAACGGCCAAAGTCTTGAGGAACGTGGCATTGCTGCCGGTTCCGTAGAGAATGGCTTTGCCTGTGGGAATTGTAGAAGATGCTGCATTGTCAACCGAAGACTCAACGATGCAAGAAATAGTGCAATTGTCGGCAAAGTCAAATGCGTCGCCTTCTTTTGGCGCAATCACGATAGAAGTTCCGGCCGAAGTGTTATTGGTTTTTGTGCCGTAGGCATTTGTGTAAAGAATCATGCGCTCGCTATCATCGGCAGCGTCAAATTCCAATGCATGAGAGTTGAGAGTGTGAATGCGAGTGGAAGATGTTGCAGTAGAAAGCGTTGCGTTGAAGTATAGAAGTTCGGTGTATGCAACGCGCTCATCGGAAAGGACAAACATTGGGTATCCGACGGGGTTGAGGATACACTCGCCGTTGCTGATGAGTCCCATGCGAGACATGCCGGTAGCGGTGGCGTCGGTAGAAGAGGTGTGGAAAAAGTCGCCATTGAACACGGCAACCATGTCGTGTCCCGGAGCATCGTTGCGAGCATACATGCTTGACGGTGTTTCGGTTGCTACCGACTTTTGTCCGCCATCACACACTTCCATCTGTACATAGGGGTTGGTGAGGTCAATCTCAAGCACGTGTATGGTCAAAGGGCGGTTTGGGCAGTGATAGAAAGCATAGGTTGTTCCGGGTCCAACTTGATGTTTAGGAATGATTGTGTCAACTTGTTGGTCAACGCCATTGATGTTCAATACATTAGCTGAAATGTAGGCCGAAGAGCATAACATCAAAGCGACAAATGCAATTAAAGAGTAGATTTTTTTCATGGGGGTTAATATTTTAGAAATTGTTTAATCATGGATTTGGGTTGTAAAAATACGATTTTGTGGTCGGAAAATATATGAATTGACACTAAAATTAAGTTATATTAACATCGTGGAGGGTAAAAAGAAACCATTGGCATTGTAAAGCTGAATAACGCAATATTTTTTGAGGGAGATGGTGATAATGTATCAAGAATAATTTGTACTTTTGTACTTTCATAAACTTTATACTATCACAACGTGGAAACAAAGTATATATTTGTAACAGGAGGTGTTGTTTCCTCCCTCGGTAAAGGCATTATATCTTCATCATTAGCATGCCTTTTGAAAGCTCGTGGATTTAAAGTAACAATCCAGAAGTTTGACCCGTATATCAACATTGACCCAGGA
Organism: Muribaculaceae bacterium; assembly: GCA_017505535.1. Taxonomy (GTDB): domain Bacteria; phylum Bacteroidota; class Bacteroidia; order Bacteroidales; family Muribaculaceae; genus RGIG4079. The sequence continues at coordinate 64,617 of JAFVPD010000002.1, read as the reverse complement.
ACGCTCAACCCCTATGAGCATGGCGAATGTTACGTAACAGTTGATGGTCATGAGGCCGACTTGGACCTCGGTCACTATGAGCGATTTACTAATATTCAGACTACACGTGCCAATAATATAACATCGGGACGCATTTATCAAAGTGTGATAAACAAAGAACGTCGAGGCGATTATTTGGGCAAGACTGTTCAGGTAATTCCTCACATCACCGATGAGATTAAGCGCAATATAAAATTACTCGGTAATACCGGTAAGTTTGACTTTGTAATCACCGAAATTGGTGGTACAGTGGGCGATATCGAGTCGTTGCCCTATCTTGAAAGCGTGCGCCAATTGCGCTGGGAACTTGGCGACAACTGCGCATGTGTGCATTTGACTTATGTGCCTTATGTTTCAGCCGCAAAAGAGCTTAAGACTAAACCTACTCAACACTCAGTAAAGAAATTGCAGGAGCTTGGTATTCAGCCCGATGTGCTTGTGTTGCGTACGGAGCAAAATATTCCTGTTGAGATGCGTCGCAAAATTGCATTGTTCTGTAACGTTGCCCCCGATGCAGTGATACAATCAATTGACGTGCCCACTATTTATGAAGTGCCCATCAAGATGCATGAGCAACACTTTGACGAAATTGTTTTGCGCAAGACCCGCACTTCATTTGAGGGCGAACCCGATATGACTCAATGGATGCAATTCTTGCATAAGATGAATGCCGCTGAAAAGCAAGTGCACATTGGTTTGGTGGGAAAATATGTAGAATTGCCCGATGCCTATAAGTCAATCAACGAAGCACTATTGCAATCGGCAATCTATAACGATCGCAAACTTGATTTGAAGTTTATACAATCAGAAAAACTCAACGATTCAAATGTAGGCGAAGTGCTTGCCGGATTAGACGGAGTGCTCATTGCTCCCGGATTTGGACAACGTGGTGTAGAAGGAAAATTCAGCGCCATCAAATGGTGTCGTGAAAACGATGTTCCCACCTTCGGAATCTGTCTTGGTATGCAGAGCATGGTGATAGAATTTGCTCGCAACGTGCTTTCATTGCCCGAGGCTAATAGCACCGAGATGAATCCCACAACTCCCGACAATGTGATAGACTTGATGGAGGAACAAAAAACAATTTCAACCATGGGCGGATCAATGCGCTTGGGCTCATATGATTGTCAAATTGCCGCTAACTCATTGGCCGCAAAAGCCTATGGTAAGACACTTGTGAGCGAGCGTCATCGCCATCGTTTTGACTTGAACAACGATTATCGCAAACGTTTGGAAGAGAATGGCATGGCCTGTGTAGGAATCAATCCCGATACCGACTTGGTAGAAGTGGTTGAAATTCCCGGCAAACGTTGGTTCTTGGGGGTTCAATATCACCCCGAATATTCAAGTACAGTACTCAATCCCCACCCACTCTTTATTGACTTTGTGAAGGCCGCGGTGGAATATAGCGAAACAAAATAAAAGCAGTATTAATCAATAATAATATTCAATTTCCTACTGAATAATGGACAAAAACACGCTACTCGGTCTTCTGTTGATGGGAGGAGTAATCCTAGGCTTTATGTGGCTCAACCAGCCATCGGCCGAGGAACTTGAACGCCGTCGTCAAGAAGCCGCCGAGCAACTTGCAGCCCAACAGCAGGCTAACGAACAAGCTGAGCAACAAAATGTGTTGATAGTTGACTCGCTCACACCTACCGAGGAGGCACTCATTACTCCAACAATCAAACAATATGGAGAGGCTGATGCTCAAAACCCCGAGGTATATACTCTTTCGAATGGAACGGTGGAATTGCGCCTTGAAGGAGGAGCCGTTTCAGGAAAAATTGCGGTGAATGATACAACTGTCGCTGTTGCACAAGTGTTGTCGGGCGACTTGGCATCATACGAGCCACGTGTGGCATCAATGGCCGTTAAAGCTCTCAAAGATGTTGTGTCGCAATATGGCCGATATCAAGAGTTTGCTCGTTTTCTTACGGGTGCAGCTTCAGACTTGACACTTGAAAATGACCTTATCGCATTGAATCTCAATACAAAAGGAGGGAAAATTGCCCGTGCAGAGTTGAAACAATATTTGTCGTATGACAGTGCCAATGTAGTGCTCTTTGATGATGCTCACAGTGACTTTAATTTTACTTTGACAACAATCAATCAGCGCTTGGAAACTCGCGACTTGTATTTCAAACCGATCGTGGAGAGCGATTCATCGGTGTTGATGTCGCTTGACTTTGCCTCAGGAGCATCGTTTGGAATACGTTACACGCTTCCTGCCGATAGCTATGTGGTGAAAATTGATGTGGTGCAAAATGGAATGCAAAATATAATTCCAACCAGCACATCAACAATCGACGTGCATTGGTATCAACAGATGAGCCGTCATGAAGAGGGTAAGACATTTGAGGAACGCAATAGTGCAATCTATTATAAATATGCCGGAGATGATGTTGAAGACTTGTCGGCCCAAGGCGATGAATCGGAAGATGTTAACTCGCAAATAAAATGGATTGCGTTTAAGAATCAGTTCTTCTCATCGGTGCTCATTGCCAAAGAAAATTTCACCGGAGCAAAACTTGACTCTCGCGATTTGAAAGATACAGCGGTTGGAGATAAATATTTGAAGTCGCTCACTGCCGATGCAACAATCGATTACTCGTCGGCAGCGCCTGTGGCAGCATCGTTTGACATGTACCTCGGACCTAATCTATATCCGTTGTTGAGCGATCTTGAAGAAGAACTCATTCCCGGCGAAGATTTGGAACTAACACGTCTTGTGCCACTTGGCTGGGCCTTGTTCAGATGGATAAATACGTTGATAATAATCCCGGTATTTACATTCTTGGGCGGATTCATAAGCAACTATGGAATCATAATCTTGATATTGACATTGCTCATTAAGTTGATACTCTTCCCATTGACCTATAAGAGCTATATGTCACAAGCCAAGATGAGAGTGCTCTCTCCCGAAATCAAGGAGATAAATGACAAATACCCCGGTCAAGAAAACGCAATGACTCGTCAACAAAAGACAATGGAATTGTATAGCAAAGCCGGAGCAAGTCCGTTCTCAGGTTGCTTGCCCATGTTGCTGCAGATGCCTATTCTCATTGCGATGTTTACGTTCTTCCCCTCATGCATAGAGTTGAGAGGAGAGTCGTTCTTGTGGGCAAAAGACTTGTCGGCCCCCGATGCTATAATCCCATTGGGATTTGACGTGCCATTGTTGGGTACTCACTTGAGCATCTTCTGTTTGGTGATGACTGTAACCAACATTATTTATACACGCATCAATATGCAAAATCAAATGCAGGCAAACACAATGCCCGGCATGAAGTTGATGATGTATTTGATGCCTGTGATGTTCCTCTTCTTCTTTAACGACTATGCGTCGGGATTGAGCTACTATTATTTCTTGTCATTGCTCATCACTATTATTCAAACCTACGTGTTCCGTCTTGTTGTAGATGAAGAAAAAGTGAGAGCCCAAATGAAAGAAAATGCCAAGAAACCACGCAAGAAGAGCGGTTTTATGGCACGTCTCGAAGAAGCACAACGCCAACAACAGGCAATGTTGCGTGAGCAACAAAAACGCAAAGGAAAAAAGTAAAATAAGTCCCTATTAAAATATAACCGCGGTCCAAGATGATTGGATCGCGGTTTTTGTTTTGTGTTGGAATAATTTCGGGTGGTGCTCTGTTTTAGTACTGCTATCCTTTGAAATGTATTCGTAGAGGATTTGTCTGTTTCCCCCCCCCAAAAAAAAAAGGTCAATTCGCGTCTTTCAGACGCCGGTGTGGGAGTGGGTGGTGTTCGCTATCCGGAGGTTTCGGGCTTTGCCCTCAACCACGCGGTTATTTATACGCGTTGCGTCTCGTGCTTCGCACGTCTCCCACAATAAATATCTACCGAGCCGTCAGTACCGCTAACGCAGTATATAGGGGAATCGGCAGTATTAAAACATAAAGGTCAATGGTGGAAGTCTCAGTACCGCTAACGCAGTATATAGGGGAATCAAAAACGTCAAGTGTCATTGTTATGTCTATTTTTGGTCTCAGTACCGCTAACGCAGTGTATAGGGGAATCATTATTTAAAACAAAAAAATATGGAAAAAAATGTCTCAGTACCGCTAACGCAGTGTATAGGGGAATCAAAATATAACACAAATAAACGCTATCTGGCCATGTCTCAGTACCGCTAACGCAGTGTATAGGGGAATCAATCTGATTCCCAGAGTTTTGACTTTTCTTGTTGCTTTCTCCATAGATGAAATTCCCCTATGAATACCAGCGCTTTAGTTGCTGTTTTCAACAAATTGTCGCAAATCTACTAATTTTTATTTTCAAAAACAAGTGTTTTTGATGTGTGAAATTTGAGATGTGGCTGAATATCAGTGGTTTAATGTCTTAAAAATCTTCGCAAGAGATTGAGCATTGTTTTCATAAATAGTCTTTTGCGACAATTGTGATAAAATCGAGTATAAATATTAGCTCATTATCAGTCATTTATCAATGTGTGAAAAATGCGATTTTCGCAAGAAAATTTAATAAAATGTTAAATTGTGGCATTTGCGACAATTTAGAATATTAAAATTTAAGTAGTGAAGTTTATGATTGTGCTTATTCTCAATCGTTTGGCAATTTTCGAAATTGTCGCAAAAGGTTTGTTAACAATTCCGTTTGCGAAAACATTTCGTTTTCTTTATTGATGAAATGGTAGAATATGATTTGGCTAAGTAGTTTTTGTGAGGAAAACGTGCGTAGCCTTACATGGCGTTTAATTGCCAAGGAGGGTGTTGTAACGATTGTTGTCGTTGATGAGTTTGATGGCTTCGTGGTATGTGGGGTTAAGCGAGTTTGCCACTCGGTAGTAGCTACTTGAGAGGAATAGGTCACGAGCCAGGAGCGCTTTAATGATTGTTCTGATGTATTCTTTGCTTGTGAGGAATTGCTCTTCGTTGTATTTCACGCCGAGTTTTTCGCCTTGTTGAACCAATGAGTTCATGAGGTCGTCGTCAACGATGAAATTATTGATAAAAGCAGTCTCCGATTTGTACTCTTTGAGCAGTTGTTTGCGGTTTTTATCGACGTAGTCAATAGCATGCTGGTTTATTGCGCCCTTGGCAACAAGGTCGCGATAGTAATCGCTATAGAAAGCCGTGTCGATGGGCACAAAGAGGTCGGGCATGATTCCTCCACCGCCATACACCTTGCGATGATTGCGTAGGGTTGTGTGCATCAACGAGTCGGCAAAGTGAATGCTGTCGGCGCTTGAGAACTCACCCGAATCGTAGCGTCGGCGCATGTCGTCGTAGTAGTCTTCAGACTCGCCTTTCTCATAGGGGCGTTGAATGCTTCGCCCTGACGGAGTGTAGTAGCGAGAGACGGTGAGGCGTATCATTGACCCGTCGGGGAATGGGAACGGGCGTTGAACGAGACCTTTTCCAAAGGTGCGTCGTCCCACAACCAATCCGCGGTCGTTGTCCTGCATGGCACCTGCGAGAATTTCGCTTGCCGATGCCGAATATTGGTTTGCCATTATAACCACCTTTCCCGAGAACTTGTTTTTGATGGGTAGGGTGCGGAACTCGTGGTAGGGCGATTTATCTCCCTGGGTGTAAACGATGAGCTCGTTGTTGTTGAGGAATAGCGATGAAATTTCAATGGCTGTACCCATGTAGCCGCCTCCATTGTTTTCAACGTCAATGATGAGGTCTTTCATTCCCTGATCGCTTAATTTGTCCATTGCTTCGGCCACTTCTTGGAATGTGTCCTTGGCAAATCGAGCAATGCGAATGTATCCGATTGTGGGAGTTGCCATGTAGGCGGCATCGACGCTGAAAAGCGGAATGTTGTCGCGAGTGATAGAGAACTCGATGGGTTGAGCTTCGCCACGTCGAACGACCGAAACGTTCACGATAGAGCCTTTTGGCCCTCGAAGTTTTTTAATGATGTCGTTGTTTTTCATTTTGACACCGGCGATAATGGTGTCGTTGGCCATAATGATGCGGTCGCCGGCACGAATGCCTACTCGCTCAGATGGCCCGCCAGAGATGGTTTCAATGACATACAAGGTGTCGTTGAGCATGTTGAATTGAATGCCAATTCCACTGAAATTTCCTTCGAGAGGCTCGGTGAGCTCTTTGGTCTCTTCGGGGCTTGAGTAGCTCGAATGAGGGTCGAGAGTCTTGAGCATTGCAATGATTGCCTCGTCAACGATTTTGTTGGTATCGACGGTGTCAACGTAGTAACTCTCAATAATTCCCTCGGCATATCGTAGTTTTTGATTGGGCGAAAAAGTTAGTGCCATCATGTAGAATGCAGAGGTGATGGCTATGAGTGAAACGATGAGTTTTTTCATTTTTGGTAGTGTTTTATCCGTTATTAAAGGGAACTTTATTTTGTGTGGGACAGAGAAATGTCGCGGCGCGGAGGTTGAGGAGGATTATTTCTCGTCGGGAACGTATGGAGATACGTCATATCCGTGTCGTTGAAGATCTCTTACCATTGTCGAACTAATGTAGGACAACTCGGGAAGCGTGTAGAGTAAAACCGTTTCAATGCCAGAGATGTTGCGGTTGGCATAGGCGAGGTTTCTCTCATATTCATAGTCGGCAACTGTGCGCACGCCACGCAATATAAAGTTAGCCCCTTCTTGCTTAGCCGCTTCAACGGTGAGCGAATCATAGGCAATTACCCTCACTTGGGGATAATCTTTCATTACCCGTTTGATGTGTTCAACTCTCTCGGCCGTTGGTTGGTAGCATCGTTTTGAATCGTTAATGCCAACAGCAATGACAATTTCATCAAATAAAGCCAAACCTCTTTCAACGATAGAGAGGTGCCCTGTGGTAAAAGGGTCAAAAGTTCCCGGATATAGGGCTATGCGTTTGTTGTTACATGAGTTCTGTATCATCTTCTACAACAAGATTGTCAATAATAAAGTTTTGGCGCAATGGAGTGTTTTTGCCCATGTAGAATTCAAGCAATTCGTCAACGGCATCTTCTTTGCGAAGAGTTACTTTGTCGGCACGCATATCGGGTCCAATGAAGTTGCGGAACTCCTCGGGCGATATTTCTCCAAGACCTTTAAATCGAGTGATTTCGGCATTTGCTCCCAATTTTTCAATGGCGGCAATGCGTTCTTCGTCGGTGTAGCAATAGTAGGTTTCTTCAATTCCGGCTCCATTTTTTCTCACGCCAACACGTTTGGCCGTTTTCTTGTTGCGAACACGGAACAATGGTGTTTGCAGAACATAAACGTGCCCTTTTTTTATGAGGTCGGGGAAAAATTGGAGGAAGAAAGTGAGCATGAGCAAACGAATGTGCATGCCATCGTTATCGGCATCGGTGGCAATAATCACTTTGTTGTAGCGCAATCCATCAAGGCCATCTTCAATGTTTAGTGCCGCTTGAAGCAGGTTGAATTCGTCGTTTTCGTACACTACCTTTTGGGTTAGGTCGTAGGTGTTTAGCGGTTTACCTCTGAGTGAGAAAACGGCCTGGGTGGCAACGTCTCTGATTTTTGTGATGGAGCCTGATGCAGAGTCGCCCTCGGTGATGAAAATCGAAGAAGCATTTTTGAGATTCTCGTCACCTTTCGGGTCGTTGAGATGAACGCGGCAATCAAGCAGTTTGCGATTGTGAAGGTTAACCTTTTTGGCTTTCTCACGCGCTTGTTTTGTGATGCCGGCCATAGCCTTGCGCTCTTTCTCGCTTGCTTGTATTTTCTTGAGGATAATCTCAGCGACGTCAAGCTCTTTGTGGAGATAGTTATCGAGTTCTTTTTTAAGGAAATCGCCAATGAATTTGGCCACAGTGGGACCTTCGGGACCCATGTCGCGCGAGCCGAGTCGAGTTTTTGTTTGCGATTCAAATACCGGCTCTTCTACCTTTACGGCAATCGCGGCCACGATACCATTGCGAATGTCGGAGTATTCAAAGTTTCGTCCGAAGTGGTCTTTTATAGTGCGAGCGGTAGCTTCTTTAAACGCCATGAGGTGGGTTCCTCCTTGGGTGGTGTGCTGACCGTTTACAAACGAGTAGTATTCCTCGCCGTATTGATTGGTGTGGGTTATTACCACCTCAATGTCATCGCCTTTAAGGTGAATGATGGGATAAAGAACTTCGGCAGTGAGATTTTCTTTGAGCAAATCCATCAAGCCGTTGCGCGAGTAAAAACGCTTTCCGTTGAGATAGATGGCTAAGCCGGTGTTTAGGAAAGTGTAGTTTTTTAGCAAGGGGATAATGAACTCTTCAAGATATTTGTAGCCACGGAAAATCTCGGCGTCGGGCGTGAATCGCACCAAAGTGCCATTGGGCTCGTCTGAGGGGATAATGTCGCTTTCGCTTATAATCTCTCCACGGCTGAAGTGGGCTTGTTTGCATTGTCCGTCACGAACGCTTTCAATGTAGAATTCAGTAGAAAGAGCATTTACAGCCTTGATACCTACACCGTTAAGACCAACCGACTTTTTAAATGCTTTAGAGTCGTATTTAGCCCCGGTGTTCATCTTTGAAGCAACGTCAACCACTTTTTCCAACGGAATGCCACGTCCGAAGTCTCTAACTTGTACCGATTGCTCATTAATGTCAATCGATACTTGTTTTCCATAGCCCATCATATACTCGTCGATGGCATTGTCGAGTACCTCTTTTAGAAGCACATAGATGCCGTCGTCGCTTGATGTTCCGTCGCCAAGTTTTCCGATGTACATACCCGGGCGTCGGCGAATGTGTTCGTTCCACGTGAGGGTTGTGATTTCATCTTCGGTATATGAGTCAGACCCGATTGCGGGTTTTGACAATTCGTCGTTTGTGATTTCTACTTCTTCAGCCATAATTAATAGGAGTTCTAAACGACAAAAATAGCATTTTCCGATGAAAAGTCAAAACTAAAAGTGTTGTTTTTGCTTAAGAGGCCGTTGTGTGAGGCTAAAGAACGAAGATTGTGATGTATAGCTGTTGGTAAAATCAAATTAAGTAGTTATTTTTGTAGTTAATATGAATTACAAAACAGATATACCTCAGATAGTGGCTTTGCGTGAACAGGTTGAACGCGAGGTGGGATTTAAACCAAAGGTACATTCCGATTTTTTGCGTTTGACGTCAGAGATAGAGACTCGGTTGAACGAACATGTGTCGGAATCGACCTTGGAACGCGTGTGGGGGTATTCCACACGAGGATATGATACGGTGAGCGATCGCACTTTGACAGTGTTGTCTCAATTAATAGGGTCGGCCGATTGGAGTGAATTTGTTGACCATTTACATCGCGAAGCACATGCTGAGAGTGAGCTGTTTACGGGCGACGTGTTGATGGTAGGGAATTTGCCGGTTGGCACACGCTTGCAAATAGGTTGGCAGCCCGACAGATTGTGTGTTGTCAGATATTTGGGCGAGAATAGATTTGTAGCCGAGGAAACCGAAAATTCGACAATTCAACCCGGAGACAGATTCTCGTGTTTGCAGATGCAGAAGGGGCGAGAGCTATATATGGACTTGTTTCAACGAGCATCGGAGAATGGAACGCCCGACGAGAATGCGAGATATGTGGTGGGGCAGCGTAGTGGCTTGACAACATTGAGGGTGTTGCCCAAAGAGGAGAAGTAGTATCAATGACAATATTGTCGTAAAAAATATCGCAAAGATGACTCAAGCAATGTCGCAAATAACGGTTGTGGTGCCTGTTTATAATAGGGCTGATATCGTGACGCGCACACTTGACTCGATCGCTTCGCAGCGGTTGCGCCCATTGCACTTGGTTGTAGTGGATAATGGCTCGACCGATGAAACATTGGGAGTTGTGACCAATTGGCGAGAGACGCATATTTCATCGGATTTTTTTGTGACAATATTGCAAGAGTCAAAGCCCGGAGCCTGTGCTGCCCGCAATAGCGGACTGAGGATTGTTTCCACTCCCTATGTGATGTTTTTTGATTCAGATGATGTGATGGAGAGTAATCATGTGGGCGAAGTTGTTGCGGCAATAGAATCAAACAAAGATGTCGATATCGTGCAATGGGGCACGACACGACATGGCCTTGATGGGAAGGTTTATAGAAAGCAATGTCGTCGAGGCGATCACCTGTTCAATCATTTGTTTCATGCGACACTTGCAACACAGTGTTGGTGCGCAAGGACCGAGTTGGTGCGCAGAGTGGGAGCATGGGACGAGACGCTGATGGGGTGGAATGACTATGAGCTTGGAGTGAGGCTTTTGCTTGCCGCCAAAAAGGTTGTGAAAATGCCCAATTCGTGGAATGTACATGTATATTTACAGGAAAATTCCATAACCGGGACAAATTATGTGTCGGGAAAGGAAAAGTGGGAGGAATCGTTGAAAAAGTGTGAGTCGGTGTTGCGCCAATCAGGCCGCGCCGACGCAATAAAATATATCGAAACCCGGAGATGCATATTGGCCGGATTATATAGTAGAGAGCAACGTGAAGATGAATCGGAGCGTTTGCTCGGCGAGGTGTTGAGCCGAGAGCCAAAGAGATTGCGTAGAATGTTTTATCGTTTCGTGCGTGGCTATGTGGCGCATGGCGGACGTGGAGTGTCAATTTTAGCCAAATTGTTGTAGATAGTCATGAAGATATTGTTTTTAGGCGATTATAGTAATTATCACCGCTGTTTGGCTGAAGCATTGAGACGCATGGGGCATGACGTGACGGTGGCCTCAAACGGGTCAAGATGGCTTAATACACATCGAGATATTGACCTTTCTCGCAAAGTTGGCGGCCGTATTGGCGGGTTGTTGTTGTGGCTGAAGTTGCAACTGTTGTCACACAGGTTTACGGGCTATGATGTGGTGCAGATAAACAGTCCCACGTTTGTCGATTTGCGTCCGGAAAAAGTGCGCCGATTGTTTGATTTTCTCAAGCGAAAAAATCGGTCGGTGTTTATGACAGCAATGGGCAATGACACACCGTTTGTTAAGATGTGTATCGAGAACGATAGTCCGTTGCGATATAATGAGTGGCAGATAGATGGCGCTCCCGGTCCTCACAGGGTTGAATCGCCCATGTCGCTTGATTCATGGTTGCAACCTTCAATCGCGGCTCATTGCGATTATATATATGAACAAGTCGATGGTGTGTTGACAGCACTTTATGAATATCACTTGTCGTGTCGCAGAATAGTGCCGCGAGAACGGTTGGCCTATGCCGGAATTCCGATTGATACGTCAACCTTGAAGGTTGAGGTGGGTCGGAATGTCCCACGCAAGTTGAAATTGTTTTTGGGAATGCATCGCGACCGTCAAGTGGAAAAAGGAACCTATAGATTGCTTGCTGCTGCGCGTAGGGTAGTGGAAGAGTATCCCGAGGAATGTGTACTTGAAGTGGTTGAAAATGTTCCTTATGATGAGTATCTGTCGCTGATGTGTCATTCACATGTGATACTCGATCAATTATATTCCTATACCCCGGCGACAAATGCCTTGTTGGCAATGGCGCAAGGATTGACAGCGGTGACAGGCGGCGAGGCGGAATATTATGATTTTATCGGCGAGAAAGAGTTGCGTCCGATTGTGAATGCCGAGCCCGATGATGAACGACTATATGAGTCACTGAAGGAGTTGGTGTTGAATAAAGAACGAGTAATAGAAAACATTGATGCCAACAGGGAATTTGTGCGACGACATAATGATGCGCACGTTGTAGCACAACGTTTTCTTGATTTTTGGCAAAAACGATTAAAAGAGTTACAAAGATGAAACTCGATGTTTTGATATGTACGTTGGGCGATGACGGAATTAAAAGAGTGGCGTCAATGTCATTGCCGGAGGTTGAGGGCGTGAGGTATTTGGTGTCATGGCAGAAACCGGATATGTCAAATGTCCCGACCGAACTTGTCGCGCGTCGAGATGTGAAGTTGTGCCCAACCGAAACGTTGGGATTGAGCAACAATCGCAACGTTGCAATCGCTCAAAGCGATGCCGAGATTTGTCTTTTTGCCGATGATGATTTACGTTACACTCCTGATGGGTTGAGACATGTGATAGAGGTGTTTGCCGAGAATGGAGACCTTGATATTGCAACGTTTCGGCATAGTGGGGATTCAAAATGGTTCCCCGACGAAGAGTTTGACTTGAAGAAAAGTGCGAAGGGATATTTTGTGACATCGTTTGAGATCGCAGCCCGTCGCAAGTCAATAGAAAATATAAGGTTTAATCCCAATTGGGGCATTGGAGCGGAAATACTTCATGCCGGAGAGGAACAATTGTTTTTGTATCAGGCATTAAGGAGCGGCCTAAAAGGGCGGTATTTCCCAATAACAATAGTAGAACATTGTGGCCTGACGACAGCCAATCGCCCTTATACGCGCGGAGTGTTGATGTCGCAAGGGGCCTATTTGTCGATAGAGTATAGAGGCACAGCCTTGATGCGCATTCCATTGATGGCGTGGCGCAGTAGTCGCCGAGGCTTGACGCGGTTTTTTACGGCAGTGCGATATCTTTTTGAGGGATATATATATGGCCTGCGCCATTTTGACCGAGAAGGAAATTCAAAATAAACGTATATAAACAACAACGAGGGCACGCAATGTCGTGCCCTCGTTGTTGTTTTCTATATTACATATATTTATTCAGAGCCGAGTCGAGTTTGGTGATATCATCGACGCGTTCAACCAATTCACCTTTACGGTTGATGATGAAAGTAGCAGGGAGAGCTACAATGTTATATTTCATGAGGTTGGCTGCACCGGTTGTTGGAGGATTGTAAACTGTGATCCAAGGGAGATTTTTAGCAGTTTGTTTCCATTGGAATTCATCGGGGTCGGCTGAAACTTGGAAAATTTCAAAACCGGCATTTTTACGTTTTTCATAAATGCGAGCCAATTCCACGTTGAACGCGGGAGATTGTTCGGCCGCATAAAGCGTGAAGTTAAGCACCACAACGTTACCTTTTTGCGCTACTTCTTGCAAACTGTGAGTCTTGCCGGTGTAGTCGCTCAATGAAAGGTCTAAAATTGGAGTTTCAGTTATATACATTGTGTCGGCATTTTCGGCTTGAACAGCTTGAGGGGTAGTTTGTCGGTTGGCTAAGAAAAGATTCTTGAGGTAGCCAGTGCGGGGATCGTTGGGGCGTTGAACATCATAGGCGTTGGCAACAGCACCAATGATGCGCAAGTCGGCTTTGTTGAGAGGACTATATAATGATGTTTTGCCCACTTTTTTGTTGATAATATAGTATGAAACGACGCTTGCAGGGTCGGCGATGATGATGTTTGCAATGTTGCGTTTAAGGAGTGAGTCGGTAGCGATTGCCGCTTCGCCATTGGCTCTTACGGCGGCATTAATCAGAGAGTCAACAGCGGTCATTTGCGCCGCAGCCGCTGAGCCTGATAGTTTATAATCGGCGTCGAAGTTAGCCGCAGAGGCTTTAACCGAAATGCTTTCGATGCTATCAATGGGGAAATATAATTTCTTGCCGTTAAAGCTCAAACGGTAAATGTCGGGATAGCCTTTCGGCGCTTGGCTCATCTCAAAATCACCATTGTTGTCAATAGTTGTGGTGTCGATAGGATACCACCAACCATTGTCAGATGTTTCAAGCACTAAGTTTTCACCCTTGGCTCCGTCAATGTTTCCGGAAACCGACCATTGTTTTTCGCCGCAAGCCGATAGGCCCATAATTGCAGCTAAAGCGATAAATGCAGAAAGATATTTTTTCATCTAATAGAATGTTTCTTGAAAATTCAGCCACAAAATTAGCAAAACATTTCGGTTGCCACAAAACCTGAAGCAAATATGTGATAGCGAAGATAGGAAACTGTCTTAAAAAACGCCGGAATTATAATGGAAAGATCTCATTGTGCAAATTTTTTTGAGAGCTATTTTGTGTTGATTAAAAAAAACGAGTAAATTTGTATAAGAAAATAAATTAACAATAAAATTATTAATCTAATGAAAAAGACACACAAGTTGATGGTATGTGTGCTGTCGCTGATATTGCTGACAGCATGTGGCTCAAGTTGGAGTTCGGGTGAGGGAGATGGCCACTCCTCAAGATACCCCGACCGAAAGGACGGAAATGGGATTTACTATTGGAGAACAACATTCAAGTTAGACTCCGTGGAACAACAGTTTTTGACTCAAAACGATGTTAAACGCATGTATGTGCGCTTTTTTGATGTTGTAAAAAGCAAGTACGATAATAGTGGGTCAACGCCCAATGCGACAATAACATTTAAAGATACAGTGCCGGAGGGGGTTGAAATAGTTCCTACGGTATATGTGTTGAATAATGTGCTTGATATAGATAAGAGGGCTCAGAGTAAATATACGGGAGAGTCGGAGTCGGAGCTTCTTGCCGAAAATATTGATCTTATTGCGCAGAAAATCGTAAAGCGAGTAATGTTGATGTGCAAGGCCCATGGGATAAACACCGTGAGGGAGGTGCAAGTCGATTGTGATTGGACAAAAAGTACACGCAATAATTTCGATCAATTGTGTAGAAGAATGCAGAATGCATTGCCCGATTCAATAGAATTAAGTGCGACAATACGTTTGCACCAATTGCGACAGAGTGTGCCGCCGGTAGGTCGAGGAGTGCTGATGGTGTATAACACAGGTAATTTCCGCAATATCAACACCAAAAATTCGATTATAGACTTGAACAATATCAAGCCCTATCTGAGAGACGTTGATTATGATTTGCCCCTTGATGTTGCCTATCCGGCATTTGAATGGAGCTTGTTGTATAACGAAAGGAATGAGTTTGCCGGCATCATGTACAACATGGATTGGAGCGACAAGAAGTTGTATAAACCCATAGGCCCAAACCTATATGAGGTAATATCACGCCATTATCGTAAAAGCGATGAGGTGTTGTTGAAGCCGGGTTATAAAATTAAAGTGGAACAATCGTCAATCGAAGAGTTGAAACGAGTGAAACAAGCTATAGATGCAGCAGTGACCAGTGGGTCAACAATCCTTTATCATCTTGATTCTAAAAATCTTTCAAAATATGCCGAAAATGAAATACTTGAGATATATCGTAATAGCACTGATGTTGCAGTGCGCTATTAATAATTATGCGTGTGGTGGACCAAGTTATCACCCTTCTCAAACAGCCGAGTGGTGCCAGATGTATCAACCCGGACCGGTTGAGGTGCCTATCGATGAGCAATTTAGTCGCGTAAATATTGAATTGTGGAAAGAAGATACCTATTGTGAATACCCCGATTCGATGGTGGCCGAGTTGGTGTATAAATATCCATTAAGCAAGGTGGAAAAATTGCTCAAAGCGCTTGAATCAAATGATACATCGGGCTGTGGGGAGATTAATGAGTATGTTCTTGATCTTGTGAAAAGTAGATATAATTCATACTCCATGTTGGAATTTTTGTGTGTGGCCAAGAGATGTGAGGAGACTCGGTTCAAGATAAATGATGATGAATGGTACTATCCGGTGCCGGGTGACGAGTATATGTCGGAGTTAGAAAATGTAGTGGCTACTTGTCGGCAAGAAATTTCAGAAGGGGGGAGTGTGCCTTTATATCGTTGGTTGCTCCAAGAAATGAGAGCATTAATGAGCCTTGGTCGATATGAGGAATGTATTGCACGATGGAACGAATTGCGCAAGGATATAAGGAACAATGCGTTCATGAAGCAGATAGAGTTGATCGTTGCGCAAGCATTGGAACATGAAGGTCGCATTGCCGATGCTTTAGTATTATATGCCAAATATAACGAAGAGGATAAATTGTTTTCACTAATTGAAGGTGATCGGATAGATAGAATAGAATATCTTTATGGTATTAATCCAAATTCGCCATATTTTGCTTCAAAATTGTATGTCGAGCTTACCGATTTGAGTCAGGGTGACAATCCCTATGAACCAGAAACGGGGCAAACGCTCAGAGATAGTGAGCGTCTTCTTGAATTGTCGAAACGAGTGATTAAAGAACGCCGTACTGAAAACATGGGTCCGTGGTATTATACAGCGGCAACGTGTTGTGGATTCTTGTCGCGATATAGTGAGGCCAAGGAGTTTATCAGACAAGGGTGCCAGAAGTCGAAACGAGAATATTATCCCTATCTGAGAATGTTGCACATGTATATAGATGCGCAGCAATCCGGCTATACGCGTGACTATGAACAACGCTTGCTCAGTGATTTGCAATGTGTAGATAATGAACTTTCCGGCAATATGACGACGGAAGTGAAAACTCGATTGTGTGAATCAGGCTATTATGGTTATCATGTGAGTGCATCAAACTATTATTGGAATGACGCAATGCGCAAAATATTAATAAAATATGTGGTGCCTAAGGCTATGAGTGCCAACAAACCCGTCAAAGCATTGCAACTATTGGCCTATGCCGATTATAGGGCGTTTAATATCGCCGGATTGGAGCATTTTAGACCGGATTATTATTACTGGAGAAATCCCATAGATTATGCAACCCTGGCATTTGAATGTGCCGATACGATGTCGTTGTCGTCATTGGAGCAATTTGTCGCAGAATTGGATAACCCCAAAGATGTAATGTCGCGATTTTTGTTGTCGCGAGGTTATACCAATGCCGATTATTGGAATGAGTTGCTCGGAACGAGGTATCTTAGAGCATGTGAGTATGACAAGGCTGTGGCATGTTTAGAGAAAGTATCATCGGAATTTCAATATACTACCAACGTGTGGTCCTCGGGTAATTATATGAAACGAAATCCATTTAACTATGATTTTAAATCGAGAAACTCGTATATTGATGACAGATTGGACTATAAGTTGCGTTTTGCTTCGGAAATGGCTGAACTTACACGCATCTATAAGACCGCATCAGACCCAAATAGACGTGCGGCAGCAATGATAAGATGTGCAGTGGGAATGCGAAATTCAGTAGATTTTTGTTGGGCTTTAACGAGATATGAAGATTTCGTTATGTTCTATCCCGAAGAATATCCCGGAGTCGAGGAAATGATAGAGAAGAGTGAGAAGATGATAGAACAAGCATTTAAACTATTTACCAATAAGGAAATAGAGGCAGAATATCGTTATGAGTTTTTTCAGTATCAATATATAGTGGATAATTTGATCCAAACAAGTAGGGGCAGGGCAGTAATCAATAATTGCGACATATGGCGCGACTATGCAAAAAATCGATATAAAGATTATTTGGAAGCCATGTATAATATTTATTGAATATGGTAGTTGATGGGAGTTGTGCCGAGATGAATATTGTGTTTTGAAAAAGTGGCAATCAAGCATGGTAATTAGTGTGTGGTTTGTGTAATGCATTTATTTTTTCTAACTTTGTGGAGATAAAAGTCTAAAACCATAAATTGAACTGATTATATGTTAATTGTCGCGGCGACACCTTTGGTTACGAATCCGGTGCTGATATTCTTTATCGTGCTGGCAATCATTTTGTTGGCTCCGGTGTTACTTAATCGGTTCAAGATTCCCCACATTATAGGATTGATTGTTGCGGGCGTTGTAGTGGGCCCTTATGGATTTAATATCCTTGCCGACGATTCGAGTTTTGATATCTTTGGCCAGGTGGGATTGTTGTATTTGATGTTCCTTGCCGGTATCGAGATTGATATGTATCATTTGCGACTGAATTTGCGGCGTGGTATGATTTTTGGGGTGCTCACGTTTGTGCTGCCGATGGTAATAGGAACGTTGGCAAGTATCTATTTGCTTCACATGGATTTGCTCACGTCGGTGTTGTTGGCTTCGATGTATGCGTCGCACACTCTTATTGCTTATCCTGTCGTTGCACGTTTAGGAATCACCAAAAATACGGCGGTTCTCATTGCGATTGTCGGGACGATAATCGCTGTGATCGGTTCGTTGCTTGTGCTTGCGGCAGCTGTGAACATTCATCGCACGGGCGAGTTTGCTCTGTTTGATTTGTTGCGCCTATTGGGTGAGTTGGCGGTATATTGTGTAGTTATATTATATGTTTATCCGCGCTTGACCCGATGGTTCTTTAAGAATTTCAGTGATAGGGTGACACAATATGTCTATGTGATGGCTATGGTGTTTTTGGCGTCATGGTTTGCTCAGGTCATAGGGTTGGAGGCTGTTCTTGGAGCATTCTTTGCCGGGCTTGTGTTGAATCGGTATGTGCCCAACACGTCATCGTTGATGAGCCGAATCGAGTTTGTTGGAAATGCGTTGTTTATCCCATACTTCCTTATTGGTGTGGGAATGATGATAAATGTGAAGGTAATAGCTAATCTTGCCACGATTTATGTGGCATTGAACATGATTGTGGTAGCCATCGTGAGCAAATGGCTTGCGGCGTGGCTTGCTCAAAAAATATATCGTATGCAGGCCGAGGAACGTAAGGTGCTCTTTGGGCTTTCGACGGCTCATACGGCGGTGGCTTTGGCTGTAGTGACGATTGGTTATAACATGGTGATGCCCGATGGCCATCGTATGATGAGTGAAACGGTGCTTAATGGTACGGTGTTGATGATATTGGTCACTTGTGCAATTGCTCCAATCGTGACTTCGGGAGCTGCCGCGCGCATCAAGATTAAGATGCTTGAGGGAGATAGACCTGAGGAAAAAGCTCCACGACGCAAGGTCTCAAATGTCCTCATACCTGTGGCCAATCCCATTACGGTGCAATCGTTGGTAGAGTTGGCATTGTTTGCTCGTGATGCAGTGGGCGTGACGAATTTATATGCGTTACATGTGCGCAATGACAACACTCCGAGTTCACGAGCATTGGGCCGAAATTCACTTGACATTGCGCAACAATCGGGAGCGAGTGTTGATGCAGTGGTAACTCCCATTGAGCGTTATGACATGAGTACCGCTGCGGGAATTCTCAATGTGATAGAGGAACGAGATATCACTGAGGTGATACTTGGTATGCACCGAAAGTCAACCGTTATAGATAGTTTCTTTGGCTCAAAGATAGACCATCTACTCAAGTCAACCAATAAGATGCTTGTGATATCGCGTTGCTTTATTCCTGTGAATACGATTACACGCATTGTGGTGTCGGTGCCTCCAAAAGCGCAGTATGAGACGGGATTCCGCAAATGGGTGATGATGGTTGGTAATATTGCTCGAGAGATAGGGTGTAAGGTAATATTTTGTTGTCACCCTGATACGCAGCCTCTCATAAGGGGAGTGTTGTATAAGGAACGCTATCAGATACGTAACGAGTTTCGTGATGTCGAGGAGTGGGACGACTTTGTGTTGCTGGCCAATCGCATACATGATGATGACCTGTTTGTGGTGGTGAGCGCACGTCGTACGTCGGTGTCGTTTACGGCCGACATGGATTCGATGCCCTCGTTCCTACAACGTTATTTTTCACGCAACAATCTCATTGTGTTGTATCCCGAGCAGTTTGGCGAGGAAGTGGCGTTGACTACGTTTGTCGATCCGTTGTTGACCGATATGAACGTTGCACCATCGGCATTGTTCACCAAGATGCGCTCGTGGTACATGGCTGTGATTAATTTCAAAAAGAAGTTTACTCAACGTAACCGCAAAAAGAAAATAGATTTATAGAAGAATCATGAGTTGTCGTAGTTAGGAAAAATTGTGCTAACTTTGCGACAAAATTCAAGACATTATGGACAAGGTATCGGAAAACCCTTTCAAAAACCGAAAAATCAATGGCACTCCATTGATGGTGGTCACTGCATTGTTTGTGACTCTGTATTTAGTATCTAACATTATGGCGGTAAAAGTGATAGGCATTGCCGATCTTTTTTACTTTGACTCAGGAACTATCACGTTCCCGTTTGCTTATATGCTTGGCGATGTGCTCACCGAGATTTGGGGCTATCGCACGTCGCGCAAAATCATATGGCTGACGTTTATGTGCAACGTGTTGTTGGTAGTGTGTACTCAGATAGGCGTATGGTTGCCCTCGCCCGATTATCTTGACGCATCGGCCCAAGCCTATAATACGGTGTTTAATTATGTTCCTCGCATAGTGTTAGGGTCGCTTGTGGGATTTTTGTGTGGCGAGCTATCAAATGCGTGGTTCATGGAGCGCATCAAGATCAAGACGCGAGGCAGATGGTTGTGGTTGCGCACGATTGGTAGTTCGGTGATAGGGTATGCCTTTGATACATTGCCATTTGTGCTCATTGCGTTCCTCGGAGTTGTCTCAACCCATGACCTGCTTGCGATGATAGTGTTGCAATATTGTGTTAAGTTGCTTATAGAGGCTGTGTTTGGAACGCCTATGGCCTATGTGGCAATAAAAATCATACGTCGCAAATTAATGAGTTGATATTGTGGAGGTTTCAGAGCGATATTCGGTGATTCACACCAAGTTGCCCCGCGAGTTTGTGCTGTTGCAAGGTCAAGGCTGTCGCTGGCGCAAATGCGTGTTTTGCGATTATCACAATGATGTGAGCGAGAACATGGTAGAGGTCAACCGAGAGGTGCTGAGCCGAGTGACCGGGGTGTATGGCACACTTGACGTGATAAATTCAGGCTCGGCGATGGAACTTGATGAGGATACCTTACAGATGATAGTCCGAATAGTCAAGGAATGCAAGATAACGACATTGTGGTTTGAGGCACACTGGATGTATAGACATCAATTGGCCGATTTTGCGGCACGTTTTTCTCCGGCCAAAGTGAAATTTAGATGCGGAGTTGAGACATTTGATGGAGAGTTGCGTAGGCAATGGTGTAAAGGCATTCCCTCAACGGTAACAGCCCAAGATATAGCACAATATTTCCATGGCGTTTGTTTGCTATGTTGCACCGAAGGAGAGTCGCGCAGTCGCATATTGAGCGACATTGAAACCGCCCGGCAGAATTTTGAATATTTCAGCGTGAACGTGTTCTGTGACAATTCCACCGCAGTGAAATGCGATAGGGAATTGGCACGTTGGTTCAGCCGAGAAGTATATCCCTCCCTCAAGGCCCTTCCCGGCGTAGAGGTCCTGCTCAACAACACCGACCTCGGCGTAGGCTGAGCAAGCCCCCGCAAATTAGGCTTTAGGAGGAAAACAAAAGACAAATCAAATGTTGACACAAACACTTGAATGGTGCTTAACAAAATAAGCCCAACGATAAAATAATCAACATAATTGTGCCACTGCGAGGTGTTTAAGTCATCATCAAATACCTTAGCAAGTTCTTGCTTGAAATGAGATGTTTTTTTATGAAATTGGGACTATTTCATTTGTTCAAGTCTATCGGATAAATGGTCAATCGTAGACGCAACTTTGCTGGGCTTTACTTTTGACATGCGAGTGATAACCTTCATTATTTTATCCTCTATTTTTAAACTAATTTCTTGAGCTTTAACTGCTCCATTTATCCATTTTTTTTCAGGAATGAAGACAATAAAAGCTAATCCAAGAACAATAATGCCACCCAAAATATAACTCAAAACAGATAATATTGCTGAAATGATTATGTTTAGAAATATCAATAATACAACAACTATGCAACCGATAAATGTCAGTTTTGACAATTGAAATGAAAACATATTAAGATATAGTTTTTTTAGCAATTATAAATTCAGAAATACCTGTAATGATGCCAGTAGCACCTAATAAAATATGAAAACCATGGTCGCTACTTAAGTTATCGGTATTAAGTTCAGTAACAACATTAATGACACTTTGAGCGATATTCTCATCTTTTATTGGCAATAGAAAGAAAACAAGTGTCAATGAAATGATTGGTAATAACATAATCCATTTGTTGTAGTCCTTTATGTAAAACCACAATCTAAACGCTTGATAAATAATTAGAATAGGGAATGCTACTTTCATTAGACCCAAAACGATTCCCACGGTACCCACAATATTCGCTCCTCCAAACATAAAGAATGCAATTGTGTAGCCAATAATCATCCATGTGGGTTTTGAATTTCTGGCATTAGGAGGTAGCATCCCAAATAAAAGAAGAACACTAAATAATACATTCTGTTTCCACGGTGCACTTTCAAGAAATGCAGCTCCAAAAATGTCAATTCCTGATATGATAATTATCCCTATCGCAATCAAATAACAAGGGAAAAATACTGGAGTTAAATCGTTTAGTTGACTTTTATTAATCTGATTTTCCATTTTTTGAAATAGATATATTAGAATTATTGAAATTTAAACTTATTAGCAATTCTCTATTTTATAGCCAATTTTGGTGCGCAACACTTCTAGCAATTTTGCAAAATCGCTTGGCTTCCCATTTACATAGGTAGGCCAGTTTGTTGAAATAACAATTTTTTTGTCGGCTAATTGGATAGTAGGTACATCGGGAGTGCGACCAAAGAAACCAACTACTCCCTTTTCGGCAAGGATGTCCAAATATTCGTCGTAGCTCAAAAATACTGTATTCATATTCTTCTTGTATGAGAATGCATCTTTGAGTTGTTGATGAGTAGTGCCAGGGTGTTCTGAAAGGTAATGATTTACTACAGCGTGAACAAACTCAGTCTTTTTAGAATATGTTGTGCCATTGAAACGATATGATGAATTGTCGCGATTGCGAGCACCAGGTTTCTTTATTGGCCCATCAAATGCCTTAAGATTAGTTACAGCTGAAAGCTCGAGTACGGCGGCAACAATATCACCCAATTGTGAGTCGTCGTTGACTAATTCTGCAATTTTATTGAAAAGAGAGGAAACGCTAAACGCTCGATTGCTTAAATAAGTTTCTTTTTGGCACATGCGATACACGACTTTTTCCCAATCTTCGTCAAACTCTTCGGTTGCATCTAATGTTTCACGTTCCACATCGGTGAGCGGACGTAGTTTGAGTTTTGATGCAATTTTTTCGTTCCAACTTTTGAAATTAGGAGCTTCAGTAAGTTGATTATAGATATAAGGATATGCAATTTGCATACACACCATTGAATAGTTTAGTATTTTGCTCACCCGCTCTTGAGAAGCTGAAGCTTCAACATTCTGCATTTCATTAATAATTGAAATTAGAGCAAGAGTGTTGGTCAATCGTTTGAGTGAGCGAGGGTTGCTCCCTACAGATAGTCGGGTTATTTCAGAAAGTGTTTCAGCAAGAGATGGATCATTGAGTTCTGCTTCATCAAAAAATTCAATTTTGCGTAAAGCATCAACCAAGAATGTGTCAACATTGTAAGACGCTACTGGCATTGAGAACGGAAGTTGAATTATTTTGTCAAAAAACGAACGAAATTCACGTTCATTTGCATCCGTAAGTTCTCCAAATTTAGGCCTAAGCCCTTTTATGACAACATCATAGTCTATAGCTAAAATGAATACACATTTTTCAAGGTCAAAAATATTTTTGAGGAGTTCTAAAATTTCAACTGCAACCGGCGGGTCAATGCGGTCTAGGTCATCAATATAAAAAGTGAATCCACTTTTTGTATTGTCGCGAATGAGGGCATCTTCAATTAATTTTGTGATTTCTTCTTTTAGTTGCATTATATCTGAAACCTCCCCATTTTCAGAAGAGAAAAGTTCATCAACAACACCTCCATCAATGCCCACTGCACTAGCAGCCACCTTTGTGCTCACTGACGCCATTTTTTTGAAAAGTCCGCCAATCTTTTTTTTGCTATCTTCCCATTTCTGAGTATTTGGATTAAGAGATCCTATTTGATTTATAATGCCTTCCAATATTGAAATAATTGCTTGGGAGGGAGTTTTCATTAGCGAGAACTGCCAAGTATTAATCCATATTGGGAAATATGGTGCATTGTCGATTTCACATAAATTATAACGCAATAAATTCATCAGAGAAGTTTTTCCGCTACCCCATTCGCCTTGAAGAGCAATAGTGATGGGCGTGTCGGTTAAACGTATATATTTAATGAGCGCGTCTTGGTATACTTGGATGCCAAAAAGGTCTTCTTGAGTGTGCTTACGAGGCACATCGATAATGCTTGACTTCATATCTATAGATGTAGTTTTACTATTTTTTTATTGATTGATTTGTCGGTTGATTTAATAACTTTGAGAACTAAATGGTTAGGGATAAAATATGCCGTCTTTTTTCACTGCAATATCAAGTCTTAACCCTGCCCCACACTCCTTTATAACGAGGGTTGATAATGTCGGCTGTCCAAATGCGTAACGAAACCTCTACCGTAAAAATCAGCAATGTAATCACGTCAATATAATGCATCACCGATTCCCAATCTTGTGGCAAATCAAATGTTGACACAAACACTTGAATGGTGCTTAACAAAATAAGCCCAATGATAAAATAATCTACATAATTGTGCCACTGCGAGGTGTTTAAGTTATCATCAAATACCTTAGCAAGTTCTTGCTTGAATTGTTTTAATCGTATCATATTTTCGTCACTATAATTATAGCAAAATACGACTAGCACGCTAGTCGTATTGGCTTTTTGTTGTGTGATAATTATTTAAGTTTAACAGTTAATTCGATTGTTCGGTCTCCAAAACTAATATCAGACAAAGTTAGGTATTGCAACACCTCTTGAAGTTCTTTGAATCGTTTGAGGTAAACTGTAACAGTTTGTTTAGATGTGTCAAATTCAATTTCATGAGGTAACTTATCTCTTAAATAATTGAGAGCTCCAGAAATAACAAGAGATAATACCTTTGCACATTCATAAGACAAACAAATCGTACCATCCTCCATAGAGTCAACATTTACCTGGATATTGATTGTTGGAGCAAACATGCCAGGGTCGTAACTTACCATAATGGAATTTTGGTAAACACTCTTCAATCCAACTTCAATATTGAAGTTTTTCTTAACATAAGAAACTAATTCGCTAAAATTAATAATTGCTTTCATTGTCGATTATTTATTAGTTATTATTTGAGTTGTGATTATATATCCCATTCAGTGTCGCCATTGCCTAAAGCGTGCTGGACAGAATTTATGTCAGCAAGATTTTTGAATGGGCTTGACGTAGCGAGTGAATTAATGTTATTTAATGTTATTGCTAAAAGTTCATTGTCCCCTTTTTTTAATGCTTCATCAATGCATTCAAATTGTTTTGAAAAAATAGCACTTCGCTCATCAAATGTTTTCTCCAAATACAATTTTACGCCTTCACTAATAGCATTAATCTGATGTATAGCGACTTCTTTTTTTGCTCTAATTTCTTCACGCTTTACTTCTTGTTCTAGTACATATTTGGTCGTTTCTTGTGCGGCTTGAGCTAAGACTGATAAAGCAGCCACTACTTCGGTGGGATTCTGTGGATTGGTATTAGAGACAGTATCTCCCAATAACCCTACCGTGTCTTCAAAAAAAGTATCCTCTTTTTTTGAATCAGTGGAATTGCAAACTTCTATTACTTCAACAACCTCGGCATGTTTTGTTGGGGTGGCCACAGCTACAGATTTATCTTCTGCTTTAGCCTCCGCAATAATGGGTGCCTCGGCATGTTTTGTTGAGGTGGCCACAGCTACAGATTTATCTTCTGCTTTAGCCTCCGCAATAACAGGGGCATCGGCTTGTTTTGTTGTGGAGGCCACAGCTACAGATTTACCTTCTGCTTTAGCCTCCGCAATAACGGGAGCCTCGGCATGTTTGGGTGTGGTGGTCACAGTTGCAGATTTATCTTCTGCTTTAGCCTCCGCAATAACGGGTGCCTCGGCATGTTTTGTTGAGGTGGCCACAGCTACAGATTTATCTTCTGCTTTAGCCTCCGCAATAACAGGGGCATCGGCATGTTTGGGTGTGGGTTTTGTTGTGCCATTGCCTTTTTGTTTTGGCGCAATTAATGGCACGTCATTTTGCTCTTTGTTTTGTTCCGTTTTGGTATCATCGTCATTATTGAACATGGAAGTGGCCATGTCTTTGATAGCCATGATAGAATCTTTGGCCTCATCGAGTTCTTCCTTTAATGTAGCTAAAGTCTCTGCAGCTTCCTCTATTAGTTCTTTGCTCTCTTGAACGAATTCAACGCCTTTTTTAGCGGATTTTAATAGCTTTTTTAGATTCATATTTATGAATTGTTATTTGGAAGCTTTTCAAGTTTGTTTTGGGTTGGTTCAGTTGTGCCATTGCCTTTTTGTTTTGGCGCAATTAATGGTACGTCATTTTGCTCTTTGTTTTGTTCCGTTTTGGTATCATCGTCATTATTGAACATGGAAGTGGCCATGTCTTTGATAGCCATGATTGAATCTTTAGCCTCATCGAGTTCTTCCTTTAATGTAGCTAAAGTCTCTGCAGCTTCCTCTATTAGGTCTTTGCTCTCTTGAACGAATTCAACGCCTTTTTTGACGGAGTCTAAAAATTTTCGCATAATCTATTTATAAATTGTGATTTAGTAGTTTTTTTGTTTTCGTTTCTATTTCTAAACTTGAATTTTCATCAATGTTCCCACATTCATCCAACAAAGATATCTGTGATATTTCACTCATGGATTTAACTAAAATGGCGCATTGTTGAAATTGTTTCACATGAGTCATATTGGTATTGTCAAAAATTGGAATAAGCTCTCCAAGTTTATTTAACTCTGAAGTTGTCTTTGTCTCTAATTCTTGAGTTAAATTAATTAATTCAAAAACTCGTTTTTTTAAAGCCCCAATAACAATCCATCCGGCCTTAACTTCTTCGGCCCATTTTTGAGTTTCAGCGAGATATTCTGTAGCTTCGGTATATTTGCGTGCATAATAAGCCGAAGATAATGTACCGATTGCAATAACAGCAACGCCAACAACGGCTAAAGATGTAATTGCACCCATAACTATAGTACCGGCAGCTACGCCACCTCCTCCCGATGCAATTGCGCCACCACCCAACCATGCTAAAATGGCATTTGAAGCAGCAGCACCAGACAATCCAGAAATGGCAGCACCTGTGCTTGCAGTTCCTATAGCCGTCACGGCATTAAATACTAATGCCGGAGTGCCAATGAGAGCCAATGCCGCAAACCCACCTCCGATGGCAAGTACTTGACCGGCTTCCGATACGCTCATATCTATCTGTTTAAGCTCTTTCAGTTCAGGGAGTTTGAAATCTATATCAGAAAGGAATTCATATTCTTTCCCTTTTGATCTTTGTTTTAATTGGCTCAAGTAGTTGAGGAATACTTTTACGGTTTTTTGTAAAGATTCTATACGTAATTTGCCAAACTCAGTCAACGTTTCATTTAAATCATCGCGTATTGCATTATTTGTTGAGTTAATTTCGTCTCTTAGTTTGTCGGCATCTTCCCTTGTTTTAATTGAATTTTTGCGATCTTCAATCGCTCTCATTCCGGAAATGACTTTAAGGGTAGTTTTAGAGCCTTCGCCAATCTTATTCATTGTCTCGCTGTTCCATATATCTTCGGCAGTGGAGCCAATGGCTCCAGCAAATTTTTCCATTGATTTACGGGCTTCAACGATTTTTTCTGATTCCCAAATTTCTTGAATACTTTCAATTAAAGATGTATAGAATTCTTGGGATTTTTCACCTACAGCCGACGCTTGTTCTTCTATGGTCTTGATTATTTGTTGTAGATTCTCATTCTCCCACAATTTACCAGCCTTATCGCTAATTGAGCTTAGAATACTATTTGAAGCGTCCTCTACGTTAGCAGTAAAAGCAATACACCCACTCATTGCTTCGTTGATGAGATTGGACGTTTTTTGGGAAGTTTGGTTAACGATATCGGAAGTTTTTCCTTTGATTGCTGTGAAAGTGTCACTTTCTGCAATCTCATTTATTTTTGCAGATGTAGAGTCTATAATGTCAGAGGTAGTGGTAGCCAATGCTTTTTTTGTTTCCTCAAAATCATCTTTGGCTTTTTGCGCCACTTCGTCAAATTTCTTTTTTATGTCAAAAAATCCCATAAAACCATTCAATTTTTAAGAGTATTTTAAACCAATTTAATTGCATTTATCGTGAGTTGATACAATTATATCGTTGATGAGAATATGTATGAATGCGCCTGATATATCGCGATTGCAATTAAATGCAATCTGTAATGCGTGATAAAAAGAACAATTGCACTTAGCTGATTAGTGAGATGAAATCAGAAGCGATGTACCAAGCGAGGGGATAGGCCGCAAATGTTATAGCGTAGCCCAACACTGCAGTTACTGAGAATGAAAATATTTCGTTTGCCGAGCGCGACCAGAACCAACGGGGAGGAATGTCCCTACTGTAGGCTAATATTCCAAAAATAAGGCCAATGATTGCAAATGGTATTGCGATATACAAAACGCTCCATTGGCTTCTACTACAAGCCAACAGTAATCCAAATAGCCCCAATGCATTGGTGAATGGAGCTAAGATGTTTATGATATAACAAAGAACTGCCATAATTTACTAAAGAATTGCGTTGGTGACAAACGATGTATGCTCTTGAATTATGTAGTAATCAACTATCATGAGTATGCCCCCAATAATGATCATGAGCATGCACAAGATTATTTGCCCCAGTTTGTGACTGATGCTTTTATATCCACCTTTCAGCATGGACCACACCGCAAGTATGGTCCCTGCGAGAAATATTATTGCCCCAAAATCAATCATATTGGCCTTTATTTTTTTTCACGTTTTAATGATTCTTTGGCGCTTTCCAATCTACGTTTCAACGACTCTATTTGACGGTCGTGAGATGCAGCTTTGTCAATCTTACTTTTGCGGTAGGATGCTTTTGACGATGGTGAAGATGCCCCTTTTATTAGACGTGCATAACTTTCATTATCGCGCTTTTTTGCTTCTTTTTCTTTTTCAATCGCTGCGCGAATGTCAATAATCTGTTTTTTATAATATTCTTTGCTCATAATTAATCAATGAATTATTTCCAGACTCCTTTTTTACAATCGTTTTTCTCACACAAGGCATTAAAAGCTGATAGAGTCATTTCATCAGAGCTGCCCGAAGTGTAATATCTCTGACCATCTTTTGCAGTATAACATACTTGGCAATAAAGTCCAAATACTGTGTCAAATTCCTTTTCGATGCTCTAGAAATAGAAATTTTTTAAGAGGGACTGTGCTATAATTTTAGCACAGTCCCTTTGTTTTGTGAAACTATTATTATTCAATCACAATAAATTCAGTGCGACGATTAATTTCTTGATTATTTTCATCAAGAGGTTCAGACGAACCTTTACCTTCGCTCACTAGGCGGTCGGCCGAAATGCCTCTTCCGACAAGGAAATCAACGGCAGCTTTAGCACGTCCTTCAGAAAGTTTTTGATTAAATGCAGGATCACCTTCTGCTGAAGTGTGTCCAACAATGCGAAGTTTCAAATCTGGATTCTTTTCCAATAATTTGGCCAAATCATGCAATACAAATTTTGCTTCGTCGGTCAAATCTACTTTGCCTTGAGAAAATTTAGCTGCATTGAAGTTCTTTTCGATTTCTTCAAGTTGTTGAACATAAACAGTATCAACAATAGTGACGATTTTTTCTTTTTCGATAATTTGAACTTTCGGCTCGTTATTCATGAATAATAGCGCAACAATAGCCCCAATTAATAATGCGGCAAGAAGTATCCACAACCACATTTTGCTTTTCTTTTGAACAGGAGTAGGCGGAATCCATCCATTAAGATATTCTAATCTGAATCCACCCTTTTTCCCACCTTTATCGGCTGCTTCAAATTGAGCTATTTCAATGCCATATAATTTGGCTTGTTCAACTACACGTTCAAAGCTTGGCTTAGTCCACATTTTTACAACTGCGACTTTTTTGCCATCGCCCATATTAAGAACTTCCTCTTCGCTTTTGAAATATCCGTCCCAATTGGCAGTAGTGCCTTTTTCTTCAGCAAAAATAAATATTTCGTCAGTACCTTTGTCGGGATTTAAAGAATTAGGGAAAGCTTTTTTCAAATCGTCAATAGTAGATTGAGGATACATCACCATATAGGCGTGCATGATTCCTAATGCAGTGCGATTTTGCGCTTTGCCATAAACCCTTACTTTATTTACCATATTTCAGTAGTTGTATTAAAGATAATATTGTCCGTTTTAATAGCAAAATAGCAATGAAGCCGTGTCACGAATAAAATTTAGGCACGGCTCCATGCCAAGATTTTATTTTCCTGCCGCTGCAAGAGTGATGCTATTGTCGGCGAGTTTTGAATCATCAGGAGTTGCTACCTGAACACCAATTCCGTAGAGTTCGGCCACCTTCTTTTCAAAGTTGCCAACTTGCATGTTACCTTTCACAACAATTTCACCGCCTTTTGCTCCTTCAGCACGAATAGATGCGAGAGTAGCATTGTCATCGGCAAATGCACCTTTGCATGTTGCGCTTTTGTACACGCGCAAAGATGCACCAAATGTTTTCTTGAAAGTGTCTTTTAAGGTCTTAACTTTCATACGACCATCTAATTTAAATTCTGCCATAATATTTAAAATTTAAAAGTTGAAAAATAGATTGATTAGAATTCGATTTCAA
The DNA here is from genome assembly GCA_017505535.1 of Muribaculaceae bacterium. GTDB lineage: Bacteria > Bacteroidota > Bacteroidia > Bacteroidales > Muribaculaceae > RGIG4079. Next base: position 34,355 of record JAFVPD010000002.1, on the reverse strand, counting down.
GTTCTGGCTCTGACTTAATGAGGTCAGCGAGAAGCAATACTGCAGTTTCTTGTTCGATGTCGAGTGCTTCGGCAATTGCAAGAGCGGTGCTCACTTCGGCCGATGCGAGAACATTGTCACTGATAATCATTTGAAGTACTGCTTCAAAAACGATTTCAGTTTCTTCTTCTTCCACACCTTCACATGCCTTGATAATATAATCAGCGACTTCTTCTTCTGAGAGGTCTTTTATTTTTGCGATTTCAGCGCTAATGGCTTCGTTGAATTGTGCTACATCATATTCAAGAGCATCGGCAATTTCTTCAGTAGCAACTTTTTCAGCTTCATCATATTCTCCATCAGCCCAAATTACAGATGCTATAATTTGAGCGATATTTGTCAATTTTGTATTCATAATTCGGATTTTTATGAGAATAAACGTTTTATGCGACTTTTTAAACTGTTTTTTGATGCACGAGCTTTAGCCATGCGTGCGGCAATGGCTTTGCCTTCTTTGGTGCGTTTATCTACTGTTCCATCAGAAGTTTTTTTAACTGATGATTTTGCTTTTTTTGCTGCTGCTTTTCTGGCTTTAGCCATGCGAGCGGCAATCGCTTTACCTTCTTTAGTGCGTAAATCGACTGTGCCGTCAGCTGTTCGTTTTAATGCCATACGTTTAATTTTTTATGTTAGTAATATGCTTATTGTTTGAGGAGAATTTTTGAGTCCTGTTATCAATTTCCAATGTTCAATAAGAGCTGAAATATACTCGCTATTAGACAAGCCAGTGACGATTTCATTAGTACTCCTATTCTTAATTTCCTTCTGCACAAGTGCATTGAAATCATTGTTATATTTGGAATGGCCTAATCCTAAATTAGTGACAAATTTTTCGTAGTCATCTTTACTGAGCAACAGAGAGAAGTTCCCTTCATCAATTTTGCCCATACGCCATAAATATGCATCGAGAATGTCAAACTGTTGCAAATTATAAAATAGGTGGGTGTCTTGTCTAAATAACTCTTTGCGTATTATGTCCAATGCATTAATATAATCACAAATATTAGGCGTATCTATGTCTTTATCTGCGGGAATTGTGATTTTATTTTTTGAACTTGATTTTATATTCAATGCGTTGCACACGATAGGGTACATTTTTATTGCAAGGCTGTCATATATGGGAAAACCAAGCGGATATTTCTTGGTGTCTTGAAGCAACTGGTAATAAGCATACTTAGACATAAGAGATGCCTGTTTGCTACCTTCCTCAAGATTTTTACGAATGCCGTATTTTTCGTTAAATAAATTTTCTGAATCGTTTTGTGTTATCAGTGAATTGAAATACTTTTTGGCTTGCTCTTCGTTCCCCAATGCGTAAATCTTGTGAGCCATTTCTTCAATTGAGAAGTAACTATAAGCAGCATTGGTTGAATATAGAGAGTCGATTACTGTTAATCTCAACATTATAGAAGCTATATCATATTTCTCTATTTGAAAAATGCGATTAATCATGGCTCGCTGCTGATTGTAGGTGAAGACATTCTCAGAATTTTCCTCGATGATATCTTCGGCAATCAACTTCATAGTTTTCAAAATTTCTGTACTCATATCGCTATAAGGTAGATTAATCCATTCCACAATTTTCTTGCCGGCTTGGCGAGTGTTCCATTTTTCGTCAATGGTGAGGCCTGCTTTTTCTGCGATGTCACGCAGAGCGGCTTTTGTGTTTATGCATTCCGAGCCGTTGAGCGATACTTTTACCGTCCCGCTTTCTTCAATGGCGATTGTGTAGTTGCCGTATTTTGTTGTTGTTGTTGCCATGGCGTTTAGGTATAACCGCCGGGGCTCGGGGTGGTGTGTTTTTTGTTTGGGTTAGTACATATACATAAAAAGTGTGAGCCCGCTAACTTATTTCTGATAGTAGGCCCTAGGAATGCCGCGACAGGGAAATAAGCAACAGCCCACACGATGTATATCAGGGTCATGACGATGTCAGTATGACTCGGATACCACGGTGGGTGTTTAACTTACCTTTCCTGTCTGAATGAATTTCCTAGGTTCACTATCAAGGAGTCAAGTTAAACACTTTTTCGTGTTAGTATGATATGTCAATTGCAAATGTATGAAATTTTTTTTGAATGCAAGCAACTATATCATTTTTTTTTGTGGACTGTCGCTTTTGTGTTACGCTCTTTGACGGCTTTCTCCTTGAGGAGAGTTTGTTGTCGTGGATTCTTTTTCAGGCTTCATGTCGCTGAGTACAAAGGTAGAACTTGTTTTTGATATGTAGAAATGTCTTTTGTTGTCTTTTGAGGTTGTTTCTATTGGTGATAGGGTGTGTAGGGGCGGTTGTGTTTTAAGAGTTGGAGGTAGTGGTATTTCTCGTTTTCATCGGTGATGTCGGAGACTTTGGGCATGGAGTCGATGAGGTCGGTCATTTTTGTGTAATATTCATTGCCGACGAGGTTTGTGTGGGAGGTGATGTGGCTTGTCATTTCGGCGTCATGTTGCCGGCTGAAGTTGTATTGTTTTTGAAGTTCCCACATGGGGTTATAAAATGTTTCGAGTGCTTTATTGTGTGCAAAATCACTAAACCGTTCGTTTTTGACGATGGGAACTGCTTTGTCGTAGATGTGTTTTAATGCTGTGTCAAATGCGTTGCATATAGAGTCGCGCATTGCAGTGCGGCGTTGAATGGCTGCGTTTTCTTGATCTTGCGCATGTTTTATCGAGTCGATTTGTGATTTGTAGAGTCGGGTTTGATGGTTGGCCGCCGAGAGCGAGTCGCGTAGTGCGTTGTAGCTCTCAGTCAGCTGTTGCTTGGTCGATGAGGTTAGTTGTCGGCCCAGGTAAAATGTCAGCGATAAAATGGCAATAATGGTCGTTGCGAGCAAAATTCGGCCGGGTGTTTTTTGGCGTTTGAGCCAATGGGTTTTTAGTTGGTCGACGTTGTTGTAGCGATTGTTGCGGTCGGTGGCAATGCATCGGTTGGAGACTGATGCATAACGTTTTGTGCCGAAGATGCGCTGCATGATGCGGCCTAAGGAGTAGATGTCGCTGCGAGCGTCGATGTCGCCTTGATTCAAAAGTTCGGGCGAGGCATAGGTGGGCGTGCATCCGAGCGTGTGGGCGAGATAGTGTGCGTCGTTGTCGCTGAGTCCGAAGTCGAGAAGCTTCACGTCGTTGTTGATGCGTGAGATGAGAATGTTCTCGGGTTTCAGATCGTTGTGAATGATTCCGTTTTTGTGAATGTAGGCTACGACGTCAAGAATCTGGCTGAACGCGCGACGGCGGCTGTCGAGCGATGGGTTTTCGTTGAGGAATTCGTTGAGGTTGCGTCCGTCGATATATTCCATGACGATTCCCGGCCCTACGGGCGATGATGGCTCGTAGGTGAAGAAAAATGGAATGTGGTAATGGTTGAGCGAGACCGACATTTCGTATTCACGCTTGAGCATAGCGAGGCTCATTCCGGAGGAGTCCTTTGCTGTCTTTATGATGAAATATTTTCCTGCTTTGCTGACGCGGTAAAGTCGCGCAGTGGTTGTTTCGCGCAACAAAACGGGGTCGGCATAAGACTCGCTCATATCCAACTGTGGCGTTACCGGTTTGAATGTTTCGCTATCGTTAACCATGTGGGAGAGAAAAGATGGTAAAGTTATTTATAGGTGTCGGCAATGTTGTAGATTGCTTGGAAGATTTGTTGGTCGATGTCGGTGAGCTCGATATTGCGACGAGCCATCATTCGATGGGCAATGTCGAAGAACTTGTTCAACGAAACGTCGGTGAACCCGGCAGAGCTACCTTCGCTGAACGATGCGACAAAGTTGCGAGGGAATCCAGAGCCGTGAATGTTGACGCCTACGCCTACGACGGTTGCAGTGTTGAACATGCAGTTGACACCGGCTTTGGAGTGGTCGCCCATGATGAGTCCGCAGAATTGCAATCCGGTGCGTAGGAATCGGTGGGCCGGGTAGTTCCATAGTTTGATTTCGGTGTAGTCGTTTTTGAGGTTTGAAGCCGTGGTGCCGCCACCGAGGTTGCACCATTCGCCAATAACGGCGTTCCCGAGGAATCCATCGTGTGCCTTGTTGGAGTATCCGATCATGACCACGTTATTAACTTCGCCACCAACCTTGCAGTGAGGTCCAATTGTGGTTGCTCCGTAGATGCGAGCGCCCATGTTTACGACGGCGCTTTCGCACAATGCAAATGGGCCACGAATGCATGATCCTTCCATTATTTCGGCGTCTTTGCCGATGTAAATGGGACCTTTGTTTACGTTGAGAATGGCTGCTTCGACAGTGGCGCCTTCTTCAATGAAGATTTTTGGCGTTCCGTCGGCAAAGAGAGGGTTGCCCACCACGGTGTTGGTGTTGCTGAGCGGTTGGCTTTTGCGGCCGGCAGTGATTGCGGCGAAATCCTGGAGAAGGGCAGTATCGTTGAGAACGAAAATGTCGTAAAGCATATTGATAGCCAATGGCGACTGCTCGATGCTTGTTGCATGGAGCGAGGCGCGATTGTTGAAATCCTCGATAGAGCCACGAGCCGCGAGAATGTTTCCTTTGGCGTCGATGATGGCTTCGCCTTGACTGAGGTTGTTTATAGCCCCAATGAGCGATTCGTTAGGGCAAATATGCCCGGCAATGAAAATATTGTCGGGGGTGATATTGACGGGGTATTTTGCTCGCAAATAATCAATGGTAAGGAATGAGTAGGCACCCGGGATTGCTCTCATCCACTTTTCTTGTATGGTGGAAATGCCAAATCTCAGCAACGCAGTGGGGCGAGTGAAAGTTAGAGGCAGAAGATTGTCGCGAGTCGTTTTGTCGTCAAAAAGTATTATATTTTTCATTGTTAAGAAATGTTTGGCATAAATATTGGCGCAAATTTAGTAAATTTGTCGCGAATAATATTCCCCTAATTATGAACTTTATTGAACAGAATATAAAAGGAGTGTGGATAATCGAGCCCCAACGCTATGGCGATGCCCGAGGTTATTTTATGGAAAGCTACAAACAATCGGAGTTTCGTGGCGTAGTGGGTGAAGTGGAATTTATTCAGGACAATGAGTCGTTGTCGAGCTACGGAGTGTTGCGCGGATTGCATTTTCAGCGAGGCGATAAGTCGCAGGCAAAGCTTGTGAGGGTGTCGCGTGGCAAGGTGCTTGATGTGGTAGTGGATTTGCGTCGCAATTCGGCGACATTTGGGCGACATGTGGCCGTTGAACTCAGTCAGGAGAATGGCCGACAATTGTTTGTTCCGCGCGGAATGGCCCATGGCTTCGTGGTGCTAAGCGAGGAGGCTCAATTTCAGTATAAGGTGGATAATGAATATGCCCCGACGGCCGAGGCGACATTGCGATTTGATGACCCGGCGCTCGGAATCGATTGGTTGTTGCCGGCAACAGAGTTGCTATTGTCGGAAAAAGATCGACAGGGACTGCCATTGAGCGAAATTGAGGCATTTGATATGTAATCTATAATATAATAATGTGTAACAATGATTCTTGAAGAGCAAAAAGACCCAATGGGGTGGGCGATTGCCGATTATTATCGCAATGGCGTGGCCGGTCGATTGAGGGTGTTTTCGTCGATGTTTGATGAGGACGAGATGCCTGTTGAGGAGTTGTTTCGCACGTTAGATGAGATGCCCGAGGTAGAGCGCACAGCAATAGCTCTCGCGCGAGGCAGGGTGCTTGATGTGGGCGCGGGTAGTGGCTGCCACTCGTTGGCTCTGCAGGAAAAAGGCCTGATTGTTACGGCCGTGGAAATATCGCCGCGATCGGTTGATGTGATGAAAAAACGTGGCGTAGCAGATGCGCGTCTTATAAATTTGTATGACAAAGAGTTGGCCGAAAAATTTGATACGATTCTCATGCTGATGAACGGCACCGGTATCATAGGCCGATTGAGTAATATGACCACATTCTTTGCCCGCATAGATGAACTGCTTGCCGATGGCGGACAGCTATTGATTGACTCCAGTGATTTGATATATCTATATGAAAATGAAGATGGATCGGTAGATATTGATTTGAACGGAGACTATTATGGGGAGGTGGATTTTATGATGCAGTATAAAAATATGAAAGGGGCATCGTTTGATTGGCTTTATGTCGATTTTGAAACGCTTTCAAACTATGCTTGCAAGAATGGATTTAAAGCCGAATTGATGGCTGAAGGGGAGCACTATGATTACTTGGCCCGAATTGTGAGAAAATAGCCGGCTGAGGCGTGTGCGATAGAAAACATCGTAGGGGAGAGCGAGGATTATATTTCCTAAATAATATTAAAAAACTGTGGCAGTTGTGAAATCGACAAAAAAGAGAGTAGCAGTTGCGGGTTTTTGAAGAGGAGTAAAAATAATGTAAAAATAAGAGTAAAAAATATTTGGTTATTAGGAAATTAGTTATTAATTTTGCAACGTTTTTCGGACTATAGAAGTGCCATATTATCGCTAATCTGTTGAAAGACAGGGCGATAGTTGGTGCTTTGAATGTGTGTGAAAAGAAAGTAAACAATATAGAGAATAAAAAATTAAAGTAACAAAACAAGAACTAAGATGCCTACAATTCAGCAATTAGTAAGAAAAGGACGTGTAGCTCTTGAGGACAAAAGTAAGTCACCAGCACTTGATTCATGCCCCCAACGTCGTGGCGTGTGTGTTCGTGTGTACACAACAACTCCCAAGAAACCTAACTCAGCTATGCGTAAAGTAGCTCGTGTGAGATTGACTAATGGTAAAGAGGTGAACTCTTACATTCCAGGAGAAGGTCACAATCTTCAAGAACACTCAATCGTGCTTGTGCGCGGTGGTCGTGTAAAAGACCTTCCAGGTGTGCGTTATCACATTGTACGTGGAACACTTGATACAAGCGGTGTGAAAGATCGTACACAACGTCGCTCAAAATATGGAGCAAAACGTCCAAAACCGGGAGCTGCACCCGCTGCAAAAGGTAAAAAATAATTCGTTACCTAAGTAGAAATCAGCAAAGAGATAAAAACAAGTTATAAACTCGTTTTTGATTATTGGAAAGCTATTTTCGGTTGAGTAAATGACATTAGAGAATGTCGTTGAAGTGATGAAAGCAACCAGCAAACAAAAACAAAAATTACAGAAAAACTATGCGTAAAGCAAAACCCAAAAAACGGGTAGTATTACCTGATCCCGTTTTCAATGACGTGAGAGTGTCTAAATTTGTCAATCACTTGATGTATGATGGCAAAAAGAACATTGCTTATACTATATTTTATAGTGCTCTCGAGACTGTGAAGTCAAAATTGCCTAACGAAGAAAAATCGGCGCTCGAAATCTGGAAAGCAGCGCTCGAAAATATCACTCCCCAGGTAGAGGTTAAATCACGTCGCGTAGGTGGTGCAACATTCCAAGTTCCTACAGAAATACGTCCCGACCGTAAGGAGTCAATATCAATGAAGAACCTCATTATCTATTCTCGCAAACGTGGTGGTAAAACAATGGCCGATAAATTGGCAGCCGAAATTGTTGATGCATACAATCAACAAGGTGGTGCATTCAAACGTAAAGAAGATATGCACAAGATGGCAGAAGCAAACCGCGCATTTGCACACTTCCGTTTCTAATTCCAGTTCTCATTGATAAAACATCAGAAAAATGGCTAAATCAGACGAATTATTAAAATATACCCGTAACATCGGTATTATGGCTCACATTGATGCTGGTAAAACAACAACATCAGAGCGTATTCTTTTCTATACCGGTCTTACTCACAAAATCGGTGAGGTTCATGATGGTGCTGCTACTATGGACTGGATGGAGCAAGAGCAAGAACGTGGTATCACTATCACTTCAGCTGCTACTACTGCATTCTGGAAATATAACAATGAGCAGTATAAAATCAACCTAATCGACACTCCGGGACACGTTGACTTCACTGTGGAAGTAGAACGTTCATTGCGTGTGCTTGACGGTGCTGTTGCAACATATTGTGCCGTAGGTGGTGTTGAACCTCAGTCTGAAACTGTTTGGCGCCAAGCTGACAAATATAACGTACCTCGTATCGGATACGTTAACAAGATGGACCGTTCAGGTGCTAACTTCTTTGAAGTAGTGCGTCAAATGAAAGACGTTCTTGGAGCAAATCCTTGCCCAATTCAAATTCCTATCGGAGCAGAAGAAACATTCAAAGGTATCATTGACCTTGTAACAATGAAGGCATACTATTGGCCCGATGAAAAACAAGGTGCTGATTATGTAATAGAAGACATTCCTGCAAATCTTCAAGATGAGGCTGAAGAATGGCGCGATAAAATGCTTGAAAAAGTAGCTGAATTTGATGACGTGTTGATGGAAAAATATTTTGATGATCCTTCAACTATCACAGAAGATGAAATTCGTGCTGCAATACGTAAAGCAACTCTCGCATTGGAACTCGTTCCTATGACTTGCGGTAGCTCATTCAAAAACAAAGGCGTACAATGTCTTTTGAACAACGTTTGTGCGTATCTTCCTTGTCCTACCGATGGTGGTGCAATCGAAGGTCATGCAGTAGGCAATCCCGATGAAGTGATTACTCGCGAGCCATCAAGCGATGCTCCTATGTGTGCTCTTGCGTTCAAGATCGCAACTGACCCATACGTAGGACGTCTTTGCTTCTTCCGTGTATATTCAGGCGACATGGTAGCCGGTTCTTATATCTTCAACTCTCGTTCAGGTAAGAAAGAACGTGTATCACGCTTGTTCCAAATGCACTCAAACAAACAAAATGCCAAAGAAATGATTGGTTGTGGTGATATCGGTGCAGGTGTAGGTTTCAAAGATATCCGCACAGGTGATACTCTTTGTGCTGAAGAAGCTCCAATCGTGCTTGAAGCAATGGAATTCCCCGATCCAGTGATTGGTATCGCAGTAGAGCCTAAGACTCAAAAAGACCTTGACAAACTTGGTGTAGGTCTTCAAAAATTGGCTGAGGAAGACCCAACATTCCGTGTTCAAACAAATGAAGAAACAGGCCAAACAGTGATTTCTGGTATGGGTGAGCTTCACCTTGATATCATTATCGACCGTCTTCGTCGTGAGTTTAAGGTAGAATGTAACCAAGGCCGTCCTCAAGTAACATACAAAGAAACTATCACTCAAGCTGTAGAACTTCGTGAAGTGTTCAAGAAACAAACCGGTGGTCGCGGTAAATTTGCTGATATCATCGTACGTGTTGAGCCAGTAGATGAAGGCTTTGAAGGAAATCTTCAATTTGTTGATGAGGTTAAAGGTGGTAACATTCCTAAAGAATTTATCCCATCAATCCAAAAAGGTTTCACTACAGCAATGAAGAATGGTGTGCTTGCAGGATATCCTGTTGAACAACTCAAAGTGACAGTGATCGATGGTTCGTTCCACCCAGTTGACTCTGACCAACTTTCATTTGAACTTTGTGCTATCCAAGCATTCAAGAAAGCATGTGAAAAGGCAGGCCCAGTACTTCTTGAACCTATCATGAAGATTGAAGTTGTAACACCCGAAGAAAGCATGGGTGATGTTATCTCTGACCTTAACAAACGTCGTGGACAAGTTGAGGGTATGGAAACAAGCCGTAGCGGTGCTCGTGTGGTTAAAGCTAAAACTCCGCTTGCTGAAATGTTTGGTTATGTTACAGCATTGCGTACAATCACATCAGGTCGTGCTACTTCAACAATGACATTCTCTCACTATGCCGAAGTGAGCACATCAATTGCAAAACAAGTCTTGACAGAATGCCAAGGCCGAGTTGACTTATTGAAATAATATTTATTACAAAATAATATGAGCCAAAAAATCAGAATCAAATTAAAATCTTACGATCACAACTTGGTTGACAAGTCGGCTGAAAAGATTGTTAAGACTGTGAAGGCTACAGGTGCGGTAATCAGCGGTCCTATACCCCTACCCACTCACAAACGTATCTTCACTGTGAACCGTTCAACATTCGTGAACAAAAAATCACGCGAACAGTTCCAACTTTCATCGTTCAAACGTCTTATTGACATCTACAATTCAACTGCAAAAACAGTTGATGCGCTCATGAAGCTTGAACTTCCCAGCGGTGTAGAAGTTGAAATCAAGGTGTAATCAAACAATTAAAAAATTAGAGAAATGCCAGGATTATTAGGAAAAAAAATCGGAATGACATCCGTATTCAGTGCCGACGGTAAAAATACACCGTGCACTGTTATCGAAGTAGGTCCTTGTGTAGTTACTCAAGTAAAAAACATTGAAAAAGACGGCTACGAAGCGTTGCAACTTGGCTTCCAAGACAAGAAAGACAAGCACACAACAAAGCCTATGGCAGGTCACTTCAAAAAAGCAGGAGTAACACCCAAGAGACACTTGGCCGAGTTCAAAGGATTTGAAGGCGAGTACAAACTTGGTGACACAATCACCGTTGACATGTTCCAAGAAATGGATTTTGTTGACGTTGTGGGTACTTCAAAAGGTAAAGGTTATCAAGGTGTTGTAAAACGTCACGGTTTCGGTGGTGTGGGTCAAACAACTCACGGTCAACACAACCGCCTTCGTGCTCCCGGTTCAATCGGAGCATGTTCTTATCCCGCTAAAGTATTCAAAGGAATGCGTATGGCTGGACAGACCGGCAACCAACGTGTAACCGTGCAAAACCTCCAAGTGTTGAAGGTTATTGCCGAACACAATCTTATGATGATCAAGGGTTCAGTGCCCGGAAGTAAAGGTTCAATCGTAATAATTGAGAAGTAATATGGAACTCGCAATATATAACATTAAAGGAGAAGACACTGGTCGCAAAGCTCAGCTCAACGACGAAGTGTTTGCCATCGAAGCTAACGAGCATGCCGTATATCTCGATGTAAAGCAATACTTGGCCAACCAACGTCAAGGTACTCACAAATCAAAAGAAAGAAGCGAGGTTTCTGGTTCAACTCGCAAGCTCCACAAACAAAAAGGAGGTGGTGGTAGCCGTATCGGTGACATCAACTCACCTGTTCTTGTAGGTGGTGGTCGTGTGTTTGGTCCTCGTCCTCGTGACTATCGTTTCAAGCTTAACAAAAAACTTAAATCTCTTGCACGTAAATCGGCATTGACATTCAAGGCTCAGGATAATCAGATTATCGTGGTGGAAGATTTCAATTTTGAAGCACCTAAAACTAAAGATTTCGTAAACTTTACTAAAAATATTAAAGTTGACGGCAAAAAGATGCTTTTGGTTTTAGCAGGTCAAAATAAAAATGTATTTTTGTCTGCTCGAAATATTCCGAACGCTCAAATCATCACAGCTTCGGATGTAAACACTTATGCATTACTCAACAACAAAGCTATTGTCCTCACGGAAAGTAGCCTTGAAGTCATTAATAATCTTTAATAACATCAGGATAGACAATGGACATAATGATTCAACCCATCGTTACAGAAAAAGCTACTAAGCTCACAGAAAAGCTTAATCGCTACACTTTCCGTGTTTCTCTTGATGCTAATAAGTATCAAATCAAGTCATTGGTTGAGAAACTATATGACGTGAAAGTGGTTAATGTCAACACACTTGTTGTGAGAGGAAAAAACAAATCTCGCTACACAAAGAGTGGATTGCTTAAAGGTAAAACAGTAGCCTACAAGAAAGCATTCATCACAGTAGCAGATGGTCAAACAATTGACTTTTATAGCAACATTTAATAAAACATGGCAGTAAGAAAATTAAAACCCGTAACTCCCGGTCAACGTCACAAAGTCATTGGCGTGTTCAAAGGTACAATCACTGCTACCACGCCAGAGAAATCTCTTACAGTCGGTAAAAAGTCTTCAGGCGGACGTAACGCCGAAGGCCACCTCACCACTCGTTACCTTGGTGGTGGACACAAGCGTAAATACCGTATCATTGACTTTAAGAGAAACAAAGATGGAGTTCCCGCAGTAGTAAAATCAATCGAGTATGATCCCAACCGTTCAGCTCGCATTGCATTGCTTTACTACGTTGACGGTGCTAAAGCTTACATAATTGCACCCAACGGCTTGAAAGTTGGCGCAACAGTTGTCAGCGGACCCGATGCAGCACCTGAAGTAGGTAATGCTCTTCCATTGAGCAACATTCCTGTAGGTACTGTAATCCACAACATCGAGTTGCGTCCTGGACAAGGAGCATTCATGGCTCGTTCAGCCGGTACTTTCGCTCAATTGGTCTCTCGCGAGGGAAATTATGCGATTATCAAATTACCTTCAGGTGAAACACGCAAAGTGCTTGCAGCATGCAAAGCTACTGTAGGTGTAGTAGGAAACAGTGAACACTCTCTTGAACGTTCAGGAAAAGCAGGTCGCTCACGTTGGTTGGGCCGTCGTCCTCGCAACCGTGGTGTGGTAATGAACCCAGTAGATCACCCAATGGGTGGTGGTGAAGGCCGCGCATCAGGAGGACATCCACGTTCACGTAAGGGTCTATACGCTAAGGGTCTTAAGACTCGTGCTCCGAAGAAACATTCTTCAAAGTACATTATTGAAAGAAGAAAGAAGTAATCTGATTAATTAAGTAACAACTATGAGTCGTTCATTAAAAAAAGGCCCATTTATCAGCGTTAAGCTCGAAAAGAAAGTTGCTGCAATGGAAGAATCAGGCAAGAAAGCCGTTATCAAAACTTGGAGCCGTGCTTCAATGATTTCTCCCGACTTTGTAGGACACACTTTCGCAGTGCACAATGGTAATAAATTTATTCCTGTTTACGTTACAGAGAACATGGTAGGTCACAAATTGGGTGAATTTGCACCCACTCGTAACTTCCGTGGTCACGGCGGCAACAAGAAAAAATAATTAGGGCCCTGGATATAAATAATTTTGATAAAAAAAAGAATTAAAATACAATGGGTGTAAGAAAAAGACAATCAGCCGATTTAAAGAAGGAAGCCCGCAAAACTCAGGCATTTGCCAAGTTGAAAAACGTGCCCTCTTCTCCCCGCAAAATGCGCCTTGTCGCAGACATGGTGCGCGGTAAAGAAGTGTTCCGTGCGTTGGGTATCCTCAAATTCTCTAATAAGGAAGCTGCAGCTAAAGTTGAAAAACTTCTCCGTTCAGCAATTGCCAACTGGGAAGCTAAAAACGAGAAAAAAGCTGAAAACGGTGAATTATACGTTAGCACTATCTTCGTAGATTGTGCTCCAATGTTGAAGCGCCTTCGCACAGCTCCTCAAGGAAGAGGTTACAGAATACGTAAACGTTCAAATCACGTTACATTGTTTGTAGATACAATTAATAACGCTAAAAACGAAGCATAATAGACTATGGGTCAAAAAGTTAATCCTATAAGCAATCGCTTGGGAGTCATCAGAGGTTGGGATTCTAACTGGTATGGCGGAAAGAAATACGGAGATACCATTCTCGAAGACTCTAAGATTCGCAAGTATCTCAATGTCCGTCTTGCCAAGTCAAGCGTTTCGCGTATCGTTATCGAACGTACGCTCAAATTGATAACAATCACAGTTTGCACATCACGTCCCGGACTTATCATCGGTAAAGGTGGTCAAGAAGTAGATAAACTCAAAGAAGAGCTCAAGAAGATCACAGACAAAGATGTACAAATCAACATTTTCGAGGTTAAACGTCCTGAATTAGACGCACAAATCGTAGGAAGCACAGTAGCACGTCAAATCGAAGGTAAAATTGCTTACCGTCGTGCAGTTAAGATGGCTATTGCATCTTCAATGCGTGCTGGTGCAGAGGGTATCAAGATCCAAATCAGTGGTCGTCTTAACGGCGCTGAAATGGCACGCTCTGAAATGTTTAAAGAAGGCCGTACTCCACTTCACACACTTCGTGCCGACATCGACTACGCACTTGTAGAAGCTCACACTAAAGTTGGTGTGATTGGTGTAAAGGTATGGATTTGTCGTGGTGAAGTTTACGGAAAACGTGATCTTGCTCCTTCTTTCACTACATCAGCAAAAGAAGGTCGTGGATCAAACAACAACGCACCTCGTCGTGGCGGTTTCCGCAAACAAAAAAACAATCGTTAAACCCCTGAATTGAACAAGAACAATGTTACAACCTAAGAAAACCAAATTTCGCCGCCAGCAAAAAGGCCGTATGAAAGGCCAAGCACAACGCGGCAATCAGTTGGCATTCGGTTCTTTTGGTATAAAGACTTTGGAATCAAAATGGATTACAGGTCGTCAAATTGAAGCTGCTCGTGTTGCTGTGACACGTTATATGCAACGTCAAGGACAAATCTGGATTCGCATTTTCCCCGATAAGCCTATCACAAAGAAACCAGCCGAAGTGCGTATGGGTAAAGGTAAAGGTGCTCCCGAAGGATTCGTAGCGCCTGTAACTCCCGGTCGCATGCTCATCGAAGTTGAAGGTGTTAGCTACGAAATTGCAAAAGAAGCATTGCGTTTGGCAGCACAAAAACTTCCCGTTACTACAAAATTTGTAGTACGTCGTGATTATGATCCAAGTCAAAATGTGTAATACTGAAAGATTATGAAGAAAGAAGAAATCAAAGAGCTTAGCACTCAAGATCTCAAGGATCGTCTTGAAGAAATGGAGAAAGCTTATCTTCAACAGAAGATCAATCACTCAATCTCTCCATTGGACAATCCTGCAAAGATTACACAGGACCGTAAAATGATTGCACGCGTTAAGACTGAGTTGCGTCAGCGTGAACTAAATATTAAATAATCCCAAGAACAATGGAAAAAAGAAATTTAAGAAAAGAACGTATTGGGGTTGTATCGAGCAACAAGGGTGATAAGACAATCACTGTTACAATCAAGTGGAAAGAAAAACACCCCATTTATGGTAAGTTTGTCAACAAGACAAAGAAATACCATGCTCATGATGAAAAGAATGAGTGCAGCGTTGGCGATACAGTGAAGCTGATGGAAACTCGTCCCCTGAGCAAGACAAAAAGATGGAGATTAGTAGAAATAATCGAAAAAGTTAAGTAATTATGATACAGACTGAAAGCCGTTTAACCGTAGCAGATAACAGCGGAGCAAAAGAAGCACTTTGCATCCGTGTATTAGGTGGTACAGGTCGTCGTTACGCATCAGTAGGAGATATTATCGTTGTTACCGTAAAGAGCGTAATTCCCTCATCTGACGTAAAGAAAGGTACTGTATCTAAAGCAGTTGTTGTACGCACAAAGAAGGAAGTGCGCCGTCCCGATGGTTCATATATCCGCTTTGACGACAATGCGTGTGTGTTATTGAACAATGCAGGAGAACTTCGTGGTACACGTATCTTCGGCCCCGTTGCCCGTGAGCTTCGTGCTACCAACATGAAGATTGTTTCACTTGCGCCCGAAGTACTATAACCCATAGAAAGAATTAAGTAATGACAAAATTACATATTAAAAAGGGTGATACAGTTTACGTGCTTAGCGGTGAAGACCGTGGCAAGCAAGGTCGTGTTCTCTCAGTACTTGTGAGCAAACAACGTGCCATCGTAGAAGGTGTCAATGTAGTGTCTAAGAGCACTAAACCCAGCGCAAAACACCCCCAAGGCGGTATTGTTAAAATGGAAGCGCCTGTACACATCTCAAATCTCAGCCTTTTGGATCCAAAGAGTGGCAAGCCCACACGCGTAGGATTGCGTAAGAACGAGAAGGGAGAGACAGTTCGTTATTCTAAAAAATCAGGAGAGGAGATTAAATAATGGCTACAACTCTTAGTAAAGACTATACAGAGCGCATTGTTCCCGCTCTCGTGAAAGAATTCAACTACACTACAGTGATGCAAGTGCCTAAGTTGAAAAAAATTGTGATCAACCAAGGTCTTGGACAAGCAACACAAGACAAGAAAATCATTGAGACAGCAATCAACGAGCTTACAGCCATCACAGGTCAAAAAGCAGTTGCAACTCTCTCAAAGAAGGATATCTCAAACTTCAAGCTTCGTAAGAAAATGCCTGTTGGAGTTATGGTAACACTTCGTCGCGATCGCATGTATGAGTTCCTTGAACGTCTCATTCGTGTTGCGTTGCCTCGTATTCGTGACTTCAAAGGTATTGAAGGAAAACTTGACGGACGTGGAAACTACACTCTTGGTATCACAGAGCAAATCATTTTCCCCGAAATCAACATTGATAACATCACAAAGATGCTTGGTATGAACATTACATTCGTTACAACAGCAAACACAGACGAAGAAGGATATGCGCTACTCAAGCAATTTGGATTACCTTTCAAAAACGCTAAATAAATTATAGTATGGCTAAAGAATCAATGAAAGCCCGCGAAGTGAAGAGAGCAAAACTCGTAGCAAAATATGCCGCAAAAAAAGCAGCCCTCAAGGCAGCCGGTGACTACGAGGCTCTTCAATTGCTTCCTAAGAACGCATCAGCAGTGCGCATGCACAATCGTTGCAGCATCACTGGCCGTCCCAAAGGATATATGCGTCAATTTGGAATCTCACGTATCCAATTCCGCGAAATGGCTTCTGCCGGACTTATCCCTGGAGTTAAAAAAGCAAGTTGGTAATACACAATTCTTACTTCGCAATATTATAGTGAGTATTAAATATTGTTGGGAAAAGCCCAATCAATTTAAACAATTAATAAAATGACTGATCCAATAGCAGATTATTTAACAAGATTGAGAAATGCGATCAAGGCTCAACATCGTGTAGTCGAGATCCCCGCCTCAAACTTGAAAAAAGAGATCACAAAGATCCTTTTTGAGCAAGGCTACATCTTGAATTACAAGTTCGTAGAAGGAGAGACTCCCGCAGGAATAATCAAGATTGCCTTAAAGTATGACCCCATTGACAAAGTGAACGCTATCAAAGGTTTGAAGCGCGTATCACGTCCGGGTCTTCGTCAATACACCGGCTATAAAGATATGCCCCGTGTATTAAATGGTTTAGGAATTGCCATTCTATCAACATCACAAGGCGTAATGACCAATAAAAAGGCCAGCGACCTTAAGATAGGTGGTGAAGTATTGTGTTACGTTTATTAATCGATAGGAGGAAAAAATTATGTCAAGAATAGGAAAAGCTCCCATAGCAATCCCCGCTGGCGTATCTGTATCGGTTAACGACGCAGTAGTCACAGTAAAAGGTCCTAAAGGTGAACTTACACAAAAAGTTAACCCCGAACTCGAAATCAAAGTAGAAGACGGCCAAGTAACAATCGCACGTCCATCTGATGCACGTGATCACCGCGCACAACACGGTCTTTACCGTGCGTTGATCAACAACATGGTAGTAGGTGTATCAGCAGGATATCGCAAAGAAATGGAATTGGTAGGTGTTGGTTATCGTGCGACATCTGACGGTCAAGTACTCGAACTTTCGCTCGGTTTCTCACACGCGATATATATCAAGCTTCCCAAAGAAGTTAAAGTAGAGGCAAAAACTGAGAGAAACAAAAACCCTCTCATCATCCTTGAAAGTAGCGATAAACAACTTCTTGGTCAAGTATGTGCAAAGATTCGCTCATTGCGTAAACCTGAACCATATAAAGGTAAAGGTATTAAGTTTGTTGGCGAAGTTATTCGTCGCAAGTCAGGTAAATCGGCAGGTGCTAAATAAGTAAAATAGATTAATTATGGTCTCTAAGATACAAAGAAGAAATAAAATCAAAACCCGCATTCGCGGTAAAGTGTCTGGCACCGCCGCACGTCCTCGCATGTCGGTATTCCGCAGCAACAAGCAGATTTATGTACAACTCATTGATGACTTGGCAGGCAAGACACTTGCATCGGCTTCATCAAAGGGTATTGAAGAAGGTACAAAGATTGAAATCGCTGCTAAAGTTGGCGAAGCTATTGCACAAAAAGCAATTGCTGCCGGTATCACTGAAGTAGTTTTTGACCGTAACGGATACTTGTTCCACGGTCGTGTTAAATCATTGGCAGATGCCGCTCGCAACGGTGGCCTTAAATTCTAAAAATTATGGCAAATAAGAATAACAGAGTAAAATCAACTAACGAGCTCGAGCTCAAAGATCGCCTTGTTGCCATCAATCGTGTGACCAAAGTTACAAAAGGTGGACGTACATTCACTTTTGCAGCAATCGTAGTCGTAGGTAACGAAAACGGTATTGTTGGCTGGGGTCTCGGTAAGGCCAACGAAGTAACAGCTGCAATCGCAAAAGGTGTAGAGTCGGCAAAGAAAAATCTTATCAAAGTACCTGTTCACAAAGGTACAATTCCTCACGAACAATATGCTAAGTTTGGTGGTTCACGCATCATTCTTAAGCCAGCGTCAGCCGGTACCGGTGTTAAGGCTGGTGGTGCGATGCGTGCAGTGCTTGAAAGCGTTGGTGTCACTGACGTCCTTGCAAAATCAAAGGGTTCATCAAACCCCCACAACCTTGTAAAGGCAACTATCGCAGCTCTTGGAGAAATGCGTAGCCCTGCACAAGTAGCACAAAATCGTGGTATCGGAGTTGACAAAGTGTTTAACGGTTAATCAACGTAACTACTATGGCTCAAATTAAGATAACTCAAGTAAAAAGCCGCATCAAATGTCCAGCAGTACAAAAACGTACACTTGACGCACTCGGCTTGAAGAAAATGAATCAGTCAGTGGTGAAAGAAAACACCCCCGACGTGATGGGTATGGTTAACAAAGTTCGTCATTTGGTAGAAGTGACCAACGCTTAAAATAATTTTAAACTATGGATTTAAGTAATTTACAACCCGCCGTAGGCTCACACAAGAGCAAAACACGCATTGGTCGTGGTGCCGGTTCTGGTAAAGGTGGCACTTCTACACGTGGTCACAAAGGTGCAAAATCTCGTTCAGGTTATAGCCGCAAGATCGGTTTTGAAGGAGGTCAAATGCCTTTGCAACGTCGTTTGCCAAAATTCGGCTTTAAAAACATCAATCGCGTAGAGTATAAAGCAATCAACGTAAGCGACATTGAAGCGCTTGCTGCAGCTAAGAATCTTGAAAAGATCGGTCTTGCTGAACTTCGTGAAGCAGGCTACATCAACAAGAAACAGCTTGTTAAGATTCTTGCTAATGGCGCAATCACTCGTAAAGTTGCTGTTGAAGCAAATGCTTTCTCGGTAGCAGCTCAACAAGCTATTGAAGCTGCCGGAGGTTCAATCAATAAAGTCTAAATTATAATGAGATTCATTCAAACCATAAAAAACATTTGGACTATTGAAGAACTGCGCAAGCGCATTCTCGTAACACTCCTTTTGGTACTTGTGTACCGATTGGGTTGTTACGTTGTGCTGCCGGGATTCCACCCCGATGATTTGGACGCTCTTGCCAATTTCACAAACAAGAGTGGTCTCATGCAGCTCCTTGATATGTTCTCAGGTGGCGCCTTCTCACAAGCGTCTATATTTGCGCTTGGTATCATGCCCTATATTACTGCATCGATCGTGATTCAGTTGTTGGGAATGGTATTGCCTTCGTTCCAAAAAATGCAACGTGAGGGAGAAAGTGGTCGTCAAAAATTGAATCAGTACACACGTTACCTCACAGTGCTCATTCTTTTGCTCCAAGCACCTGCTTATTTGATCAACCTTAAGGTACAAGTAACAAGTGCAGGAGGATATGTAGATATGGGCTTCTGGACAATTGCGTTCCTCACAATCATTCTTGCTGCAGGATCAATGTTTATCATGTGGCTTGGTGAGCGCATTACAGACCGTGGTATCGGTAATGGTATCTCATTCATCATCTTGGTGGGTATCATTGCTCGTTTCCCAAGTGCATTGTTCTATGAATTTACAAGTCGTCTCCCAGGGTCAACCGGCTCAGAAGGTGGTCTTATCATGTTCATTGTAGAATTGGTGCTCTTGTTTGCTGTAATCGTAGGTGCAGTGCTTCTTGTACAAGGCACACGCAAAGTGCCCGTGCAATATGCTAAACGTATTGTAGGTAACAAACAATATGGAGGTGCACGCCAATACATCCCCTTGAAAGTAAATGCTGCAGGTGTAATGCCTATCATCTTTGCACAAGCAATCATGTTTATCCCCATCACATTTGCCGGTTTCGGATCAGATGGCACATCAGCTTTTACCGACATAAACGGATTTTGGTATAATCTTGTGTACTTTGTGATGATTGTGGCGTTCACATATTTCTACACAGCAATCACTGTTCGTCCTGCTCAGATGGCTGAAGACATGAAACGTAACAATGGTTTCATTCCCGGTGTTAAACCCGGTAAGAAAACT
This sequence comes from Muribaculaceae bacterium, assembly GCA_017505535.1. Taxonomy (GTDB): domain Bacteria; phylum Bacteroidota; class Bacteroidia; order Bacteroidales; family Muribaculaceae; genus RGIG4079. Next base: position 14,263 of record JAFVPD010000002.1, on the reverse strand, counting down.
GTTGAGTACCTTGACTCAATCATGTCGCGCATCACATTGCCAGGTTCAATATTCCTCGGCATTGTAGCAATTCTTCCAGCTTTCGCAAGTTTCTTCGGCATCAGCCAAAACTTTGCACAATTCTTTGGTGGAACTTCATTGCTCATCCTTGTTGGTGTAGTACTTGATACACTTCAACAAATCGAGAGCCATTTGATGATGCACCACTATGATGGATTGATGAAAGATGGTAAGATCAAGGGACGCACAACCGGAAGTGCATATTAATCTTTAAATGTTTAAGCTACTTTAAGATTATAAATGATCTATCTCAAGACATCGGAAGAAATTGAGCTTATGCAACAAGCTAACACACTTGTAAGCCGCACACTTGGCGAAGTAGCCAAGTGGGTGGCTCCGGGTGTGACAACTCACCGCCTTGATACAATTGCTCGAGAATTCATTCTTGACAATGGCGGTCGTCCGGCTTGTTTAGGCTATGGAGGTTTCCCCGGCACTCTTTGTATTGAGGTAAATGAAGTGGTTGTACATGGTTTCCCCTCAAATTATACATTGAGAGAGGGAGATATAATAGGCACCGACTGCGTTGTTGAATATAACGGTTTTCACGGCGATACATGTTATACATTCCCTGTTGGCGAAATAGATCCCAAAGTCATGGCACTTTGCAAGACTACAAAGGAATCGCTTTATAAAGGAATAGAGGCATGTGTAGAAGGAAAGCGCATAGGCGACATCGCAAATGCCATTCAAACCTATTGTGAGGCTCGTGGCTATACAATTGTTCGCGAAATGTGTGGACATGGTATAGGTAAAAAGATGCACGAGTCACCCGAGGTCCCCAATTATGGTCGAAGAGGAATAGGCCCTGTTATTAAGAACGGGATGTGCCTCGCCATCGAGCCTATGGTAAACATGGGCAGTCGCAATGTCAAGATTGCGTCGGACGGTTGGACATGTTCGACCAAAGATGGCAAACCCTCGGCTCATTATGAGCACACAATAGCGATGGTAAACGGCAAGCCACAGATACTCACAACATTTGATTATATACAAGAAGTATTAGGAGATAGATTTATATAAGAATTATATGGCAAAACAAGCAGCAATCGAACAAGACGGAGTCATCGTAGAGGCATTATCCAACGCAATGTTCCGTGTAGAACTTGAAAATGGGCATGAAATCACAGCCCACATCTCTGGTAAAATGCGTATGCATTATATCAAAATTCTTCCCGGCGACAAAGTGCGCGTCGAGATGTCACCCTACGACCTCTCCAAAGGCCGAATTGCATTTAGATACAAATAATAAAAAAACGAAATAATTTATGAAAGTAAGAGCCTCAGTTAAGAAGCGCACCCCCGACAGCAAGATTGTACGTCGCAAGGGACGTCTGTATGTGATAAATAAGAAAAACCCTAAGTATAAACAACGTCAAGGATAATTATTGTTATTTTTGAAAAAATTTAGTCAGAAAATATGGCAGTAAGAATCGTGGGAGTTGACCTCCCCCAAAACAAAAGAGGTGAAATCGCCTTGACTTATATCTACGGCATCGGTCGCAGCGCTGCAAACTCAATTCTTGAGAAAGCAGGAGTAGATAAAAATATCAAAGTAAAAGATTGGACCGATGATCAGGCCGCAAAAGTACGTGAAGTAATTGGTGCTGATTATAAAGTAGAAGGTGATCTCCGCAGTGAAATCCAACTCAACATCAAACGTTTGATGGATATTGGTTGCTATCGCGGCATCCGTCACCGTATTGGTCTTCCCGTGCGTGGCCAAAGCACAAAGAATAATGCACGTACCCGTAAAGGTCGCAAGAAAACAGTTGCTAACAAGAAAAAAGCTACTAAATAATAGAAAATTATGGCAAAAAAGACAGTCGCAGCTAAGAAGAGAAACGTTAAAGTTGACGCAGCAGGTCAACTTCATGTTCACTCATCTTTCAACAACATCATTGTGTGCTTAGCCAATAGCGAAGGCCAAGTAATTTCTTGGTCAAGTGCAGGTAAAATGGGTTTCCGTGGTTCTAAAAAGAACACCCCCTATGCAGCACAAATGGCAGCACAAGATTGCGCAAAGGTTGCATTTGACCTTGGATTGCGCAAAGTGAAAGCTTACGTTAAGGGTCCCGGTAACGGTCGTGAATCAGCAATTCGCACAATTCATGGTGCCGGCATCGAAGTAACAGAAATCATTGACGTTACTCCACTTCCCCACAACGGTTGTCGTCCTCCCAAGAGAAGAAGAGTATAATACCCGGTAATCTCTTTTGTGACATCACTAATTATTAAACTTGAGAGAAAGTCGTGCGCTTATTAAGTGAAAGATCATAATTTTATCACCTCTCTATGGTCGCGGCTGCACAGGTGAGCGCATCAACCTCTCGCAAAAACAGAATTAAAAAATGGCAAGATATACAGGACCAAAATCCAAAATTGCTCGTAAATTTGGAGAACCTATCTTCGGTGAAGATAAGGTACAAGCCAGAAGAAACTTCCCTCCAGGACAGCATGGTGCCAATAAAAGAAGAAAAACTTCAGAATATGGTATGCAGCTCCGTGAGAAGCAAAAGGCTAAATACACCTATGGTGTTCTTGAAAAACAATTCCGCAATCTCTTTGAAAAAGCTTCACGCACCAAGGGTGTGAAAGGTGAAGTGCTTCTTCAATTGCTCGAAGCTCGCCTTGACAATACCGTTTATCGTCTTGGTATCGCTCCCACACGTGCAGCAGCTCGTCAATTGGTTCTTCATCGTCACATTGTAGTAAATGGTGAAGTGTTGAATATCGCATCATACTCAGTAAAACCCGGAGATGTTGTAGGTGTTCGCGAAAAATCAAAATCACTTGAAGTGATTGTAGATGCTCTTTCAGGTTTCAACCACAGCAAATATCCTTGGTTGGAATGGGACGAAACCGCAAAAGCAGGTAAAATGCTTCACATTCCTGCCCGTGAAGATATCCCCGAAAACATCAAGGAACAATTGATCGTTGAGTTGTATTCTAAATAATCATTAAATTAAAGATCCATGGCAATTTTAGCATTTCAAAAACCTGACAAAGTGTTGATGTTGGAAGCCGATAACTTCTATGGTAAGTTTGAGTTCAAGCCATTGGAGCCAGGCTATGGTATCACTGTCGGAAACGCTTTGCGTCGCATATTGCTTTCATCATTGGAAGGCTATGCAATTTCGTCAATCCGCATTGATGGTGTACCCCATGAGTTTGGCACAATCCCTGGTGTAAAGGAAGACGTAACAAACGTAATCCTTAATCTCAAGAAAGTCGATCTCAAACAAATAGTAGAAGATACCGACTTTGAAAAGGCAACAATCACAGTGTCGGGTGTAGAGGTGTTCAAAGCCGGTGACATAGGTAAGGTTCTCTCAGGATTCGAGGTTCTCAACCCCGACTTGGTGATATGTCATTTGGATCCATCTGCAAGTTTCCAACTTGAACTCACAATCAATAAAGGACGTGGTTGGGTTCCTGCTGAAGAAAATGTAACACCCAATGATGATGTTAATACTTTGGCAATCGACTCAATTTATACTCCCATCAAGAATGTGAAGTATGCAGTTGAAAACTTCCGCGTTGACCAGAAGACCGACTACGAGAAACTCGTTATCGAGATCACAACCAACGGCTCAATCCATCCCAAAGATGCATTGAAGGAAGCAGCTAAGATTTTAATTTACCACTTCATGCTCTTCTCAGACGAGAAAATCACACTTGAAGCAGCAGAAGCTGATGGCAACGAGGAATTTGATGAAGAAGTGCTCCACATGCGACAACTTCTCAAATCAAAACTTGTTGACATGGACCTTTCAGTGAGAGCTCTCAACTGCTTGAAGAGTGCAGAAGTTGAAACCCTTGGCGAATTGGTAGTCTTCAACAAGACCGACCTCCTCAAATTCCGCAACTTTGGTAAGAAGTCGCTCACTGAGCTTGATGAGCTTCTCGCCAACCTCAACCTATCCTTCGGAATGGACATTTCAAAGTATAAATTAGATAAAGAGTAATAAACGATGAGACATAATAAAAAATTCAACCACCTTGGTCGTAAGAAAGCTCACCGCGATGCTTTGCTCGCTAACATGACAATCTCTTTAATCCTTCGCAAGCGCATTTTCACAACTCTTGCAAAGGCTAAAGCTTTGCGCATCTATGCTGAGCCAATCATTAACCGTGCCAAGGAAGATACAATGCAAAATCGTCGCGTTGTGTTTAGCTACCTCCAAAATAAAGAGGCTGTTACTGAACTTTTCCGTGAAGTAGCTCAAAAAATCGCAGACCGTCCAGGTGGATACACTCGTATCCTCAAAACCGGAAATCGTCTTGGTGATAATGCAAAGACTTGTTTCATTGAGCTTGTTGACTACAACGAAAACATGCTTAAAGAAAAAACAGCTAAGAAAGCCGGCCGCACTCGTCGCTCTCGCAAGAGTAGCGCAGCAGCTACTGAAGCTCCAGCAGCAGAAGCTCCTGTTGCAGAAGCACCTGCAGCTGAATAATTCTCGGCTTATACAAGGCATAATTTCTAAAAATGGTTGCATCCAAAGTGGTGCAACCATTTTTTTTGTGCCGATAATATAATATCAGTTAGGAAATGTTAAAATGAGGGAAATTTGAGTATATGAAAAAGGTAAACGTAGCAAAAAACAACCAAACGGTAGTGAAATATCGGCTGTAAAGAGCTAAATTTGCACTTTCGTTATAAAAACTATTCATTCCTTCATTTTAAATTTATGAAAAAAATTATTTTTCTATTATCATTTATTTGCGTCAGTTTGTTGGCTCAAAGTCAAATAAACTATTATGAAGTAGCAGATAAAGGATATTTGCGTATGCCTATCGAAGTAAAAGATGGCATCGTGATGTCTAATAACCGTTTTACAGAGATCTATTTGCTAAGAAATGGTGAATTGTCAACTCTCGTTGAAAGCCGAGGTTGTGGTCAGTATGCAAAAGTAAACAAGGATAAAACACTTGTTGGTTTTAAAAGCATCAATGACCAGTACAAGCAAGCTCCGGCTTTGTTAGATGTGCAAACCGGCGAAGTCACTTTGTTGGAAGATTATACCAATCAGTGTGGCCAAGTGTCTTTTAGTGATAATGGAGCGATAGCCTATACGATGGGAAATAATCTTGTTGTGTGTCGTGGCCAAGAAAAAGAACGCTTTGATTTGGGTTTCTATACCAACTTGACTAGCATTTCTCCCGATGGGACAGAGGTGGCCTTCAGTAATATTGACGGTCAAATGTTTGTTATAGACCTAAATACTGGGGCTGTTCAAACATTAAATGTCTCAAATTCCTATAATCCCATTTGGTCGCCAGATGGCAAGAAACTTGCTATTCAAAAAATCAATGGCGAATTGTTTGTTCACGAAAGAGAGTCGAGAACTAATTTTGACCTTGGTATCGGTCAGTCGGCATCGTGGACCGAAAACTCTGAGGAAGTGATATTTACATCAATAGAAAGAAAACATGAGTTTGAAGTTTATGGAACTTCAATTAAGAAGGCTCATTTTAGTGGCTCAAATGTTACAACTCTTGTTGCTTCGTCGGAGGATTGTCCAATGGATGCCATTATGACATCAGATAATCGTCTTTTAATATCATATACAGCAGGAACTGCTCGCGGATTGAAATCACGAGAAGTTGAAATTGTTAAGCCATCATCAACAAAAGTTACAACAATGTCGGTTGGCTCTAAAGCGAGTGAAAAAACATTGTACTCTATACAAGATGGCGTTGACTTTGGAAAACGTTTTAGAGAAAATAAAGTGACAAAGTCAGAAATAAAGAATGATAAAAGTGAAGTGAAAAGTCAAGCGCCCGCGTCACGCGCTTTGGGTGTAGATGTAATACCATATATTAATCAAGTTTGGGACGTGCCATCATCGTATAATGGTTGTTATGATTATGGTTATGTAGCTTGTGCCCCTTCATCGGCATGTATGTGTTTGGGGTATTATGGTCTATTGGAACCATATGCATTGACCTCAGATCGTCCAGGATCGCCAACCGTTTATTATTCGTGGTATGTTGGGCGTGATTATACTTCTCCGATAACAGGTTATTCATTTACCGATAGAGCTGACTCTTATACAATGGGTTGTTACAATGTAGGCGGAGGATATGGATATATGTGGAGTGGAGATAGAGGCCCGGCAACACACATGGCGAGTTTCTATTTGAATAATGGTTGTAAATCGGCATACTTTGATTATACAGGTTGGTCAACATTTGTGAGCGAAACGGCAAATAATCGCCCATATTCAATGTGTATTGCCAATGGAACTAGTGGAGGTCACGTGCTTCTTGGATTCCAAACCAACTGTGACGCCAATGGCAATTATTATTATGGCTCATTTGTGTGCCATGACCCATATGGAGATTACAACCAATGGTCATATCCCAATTATGACGGCATGAATTCAACCTATGATTGGCCCGGTTACTCAAATGGTCATGCAAACGTTGGCTCATTCTATTGGGGCTGTGTGGCAATTGCCGATGTCCAAGTTCAATCGCCCTACATTGAAGTGAGCAATAATAATGTCTCATTGACTTGTGAAGCGGGAAAAAGTGTTTCAACGCAGGTTAAAGTAAAAGGTAATCGACTTAATGGTTGGTGCTATATTACAGTCGATGACCCTGATGGAGTATTCTCGGTGAGTCCCACAGGATTAACAGTGGACGGCGCACCTAACTATAACTTTGTTGATAAAGAGCCAATCGTGACTATTACTTTTTCGCCCAAGAAAGCGGGCACTTATCCAGCTGACATCGATCCTAGCAATAGTTGGAATGAACGTATAATTACATTCAAGAGTGTAGATGTTGATGGAAATGATGTTTATCAATGGATTTCTCTATCGGGAGTGGCAACAGAGCCAACTTCAACAGAGCCCGGAACAACAATCACTCCTGCAACTGATGTCGTAACGGGATTAACCGAGGTTTGGAATTATTCTCAAAAATCGGGAGTTACGGCCGATTGGATTACAAATGGTTCACAAGTCACACAAGATATGGCGTTTGCCAATGGTAAATTGTATGTTGTTCATCGCAATGGAGGAAACGCTGATAATAAGATATATGTTGTGAATGCCTATAATGGATCTCAGTTTGGAACGTTGGACGTGTCGCCATGTACAACAGGTACCTATCTGTTAAGCTCGGTAGAGACAATCGGAGGCAAAGTTATAGCCTCAAATCTTGCGGCGTCAGCAACTAGTGTCTTGAATGTATATCTATGGGACAATGACACGTCAACACCAACAACATTGCTGTCAACAACATCTCATGGTGGAGCTCGTGCAGGTGATGCTATGTCGGTGAGCGGTGACTTGTCAAATGGACGTATATGGTTTGCCTACGGAAGTAAAGTGTATTATTACACTATTTCAAATGGCTCAGTCCTATCGAGTGAACCGAGTGTGATTAATTTAACCAAGAATGGTTCGGAATATGATATTGCTGGCACAAGTGCTTCGCCTAACATAACAGTAGAAAGTGATGGAAGTTTTTGGGTGTCAACAAAAGATAATGTATCAGCGCACTTTACTGCAGCAGGTGCATGGATTGAGGATTTAAGCCTTGATGTTATTGGAAATAAACAGGGTACTGATTTGAAAATATTACATTTAGGCTCTAAAAAATATATTGCGGCAACCAAATATTTAAACACAACTGATGCCTCAGGCGGTTTAACAGATGCTACATTCATGTTGATGGACGTAACGAATGGAGTGGCATCGGCAACATCAATAGGTATATATCCACAAGCAGGTCTTGGAACAAGTCGCAACGTGTCATATCGTAATACACTTTGTACCGATATTGATGAACGAAATTTGAATATATGGGTATTAACCCCATTCCAAGGAGCGGCTTATTATAAATTCCAACACTCGTCAACAGTTGGAGTGGAAGATCTTACAAACAATGGAGCCGATTTTGGTGTGCGTGTAGATGCATTTAATATTGAAATTAACGGCGTTGATGTTGCTGATGTGGAAATTTACTCTGTAACAGGAACCCTTGTCGCTAAAGATGCAGATGCAAAAGTAAATATATCTTCTCTTGCGTCAGGTGTCTATATTGTAAAAGTTACAGATGTAACCGGATATGTTTATACTGCGAAGATTTATCTATAGGAATCTATCTTTTGCGTAGGATTACTACGAGAGGCTGTATTGAAATTCATTTTGATGCAGTCTCTCTCTTTTTTTGATGAAAAATTACTATTTTTGTGGGCAAATTATCATGAAAAATAGATTCAAGTAATATTCAAAGATTAAAATGAGAAAAATTAAGACATTTTTTATCGTAGCTATCGTATTGTTGTCGGCAGTAAAAGCCGTGTCGGCCGAGCAACCTAAACGAGAGTTTCGCTCGGTGTGGATTGCAACTGTGGCAAACATTGACTGGCCTAAGACCAAGGGAACATCGGCATCGGTTGTCAATAGTCAGAAATCATCGTTGATTGCCTATCTTGATAGAATGCAAGAGATGAATCTAACGACCATTTGTTTTCAAGTCAGAAGTATGTGCGATGCGATGTATAAATCAAGCTACGAGCCGTGGTCGTCTTATTTGACCGGCACTCGAGGGGTTGACCCGGGATGGGACCCGTTGGCGTTTGCCGTTGAAGAGTGCCACAAGCGCGGAATAGAGTGTTATGCCTGGGTGAATCCCTATCGGTGGTCAAGTACAGGGACAACAAGTACATGGAACACCGAGTTTGACAATCAAGTTAAGTCAAATGGGTGGCTCTTAACCAATGGGACATTTACGGTGCTCAATCCCGGTCTTGCTGAAACAAGAGCCCATATAGTGAAAGTGTGCAAAGAGATAATTACCAACTACGGAGTTGAAGGTCTCATCTTTGATGATTATTTTTATCCGACTGGTGGTACAACTGAAGGTTCATCGGCCCCTGATTATCAACTATGGAAGAATAGTGGAACGACCTTGTCGATAGGGGACTGGCGTCGAGAAAACGTAGATAAGATGGTGAGTGATGTTTACCAAATGGTGCAACAAACCCGCCCTGAGGTGCGATTTGGGATAGCTCCTCCCGGAACAGCCGGAGCATCTGCGTCGAAATATGGCTTAACCACTTGGCCCAATGGATATGACACACAATACACGTCGCTATACTCCGATCCGCTTTCGTGGATGTCAAAGGGGATAGTTGATTTTGTGTCACCTCAGATTTATTGGCACAATGACCATTCAATGGCTCCATTTGGGAAAATATCTAATTGGTGGTATGGGTTGGCCGCTCATTTTAAGAAATGTCATTGTAGCGTGAGCATCAATATTTATGATCTTGCGCAGGCTATGGGATATCAAGAGGATCTTGGTAATACTCAAGAACATTGGGCGGAACATGTGGAAAATGTGTTGCAACAACGCACCTATGCGGCAGCAAACGGAGTAGATGCATATGGCTCAAATTTCTATAGTATCCAATATTTTACCGGGGCCTATTCGGCTCATGGCGATTATGTGGCACAAAACTGTTTCCCATTGAAATCGCTGGTGCCTGTTGTTGATTGGAAGAAAGGCCCATCATATAGTGCAGTGTCAAACTTGGAGAATGAGTCGGGGCTTTTATCTTGGACGCCTGTTGAAGACGGATTGTCAACGATTCGTTACACAGTTTATGCTGTGCCGACATCGGTTTCTAAAGAAAAAGCTATTACTGACGATGGCTTTGATGTGCAGTATTTGCAAGGTATCACCTATGCGCCATCTTATCAGTTGGCGAGCGATAAACAGTCGGGATATTGGTATGCCGTGGCAGTATATGACGGCTATGGTGTGGAACATGCGGTTGCAATAGTTGATTATCCTGAAGAATCCTACGGACAGAAAGCTCAATTGGTGGCTCCCAATGATGGTGCAGAACTCGAAGATGAAGTGGAATTTTCGTGGACTGCAGGCGATGAGTATGCCAAGTCCTATACATTGCAAATTTCAGCGAAGGAAGATTTCTCGGTAATCAAATATTCTCAGAGTATAGAAGCGACAAACGACTTGTCGGCGACGGTTGCAGCTTCGCGAATAGGATTAGGAAAATTCTATTGGCGGGTGGTGGCTCATAGTAGTAAATATTTTGACACACCATCTGATTCTCGTAGTTTCACGATAACTTCGATGGGAGTAGGCGAGTATGAAGCGGGCTACACAATTCTCACTGATGACGCATCTTATCCCGAAACGTCCGACATTGAAATGGAGAGTCTTTGGTTTAGATCGGTGAAAACAGGATATAAGAACTTATCGTTTGCCGATGATGCCGGTGTTGGTTCATGGAATCGAGACATGGTGGCGGTGGGCGAGTATGTTTATATCTCAGGCCGAGAATCAAACTCATCAACGGCTAAGGCTTATCTCGATCGCTATAATGGATCGACGGGTGAGTATATGGGTCGCCTAAATCTTGCGAGTGATGCATCGGTGTCATTCTATCCTTGCAATAATTTGATGAAGGATTCAAAAGGGAATGTATGTATTTCCAACTTGGCAATGATGCCATCTTCGCCCATCGTAATTCAATGCGTTGACCTTAATACGGGAGCACTCACTCCGGTGGCGACATTGACATCAACAACTCAGCCTCAAGGCCGATTTGACCATGTGGCTATTATTGGCGATGTGTTGGCCGGCAATTTTACCGTTTTCGGTGTAGTGACCAATACTTCAAACATTGTGAAGTGGAAATTTGTTGGAGGAAAATCAACCGAGACAATGACGAGTGTCACGGCGCATTATCCTACCTCGGCCGGACATTTTGGACTCGCACCAATTGTGATGCCTATTGCTGAAGATGATGTATTTGTAGATGGCTCGAATACGGCACTCACACGTTACAATTTGTCAACTTCATCACGTAGCGGCTCGTTCCTTGCCAATGCGACAGCAGCCCCCGATGACTATACAAATAGCGGTGCGACCTACTTTACACTCGGTGATAAAACAATCGTTGTGTATGCAAACAGCGGGTCGATGTCTTCGCCGGCAAATACATTCAGCATTGTGACTACCACCGATCAGCTCACATTTACCGACATGTCGCAATTGTGGGTAGCTCCGTCATCAGGACTCGGAAATGTAGATAGCGGAACCTATCATGCCGCTGCCGACTATATGCAATTGGCCGATAATAAGGTGAGATTGTACTTGTATGTGCCTGGAAATGGTTTGTGCGCCTATGAATTGTTCCACACAGGATATTCTAAAATTGAAATGATTAATCCAGAAACAGTAGTGGCTCCTGCACGTTACTACAACCTGCAAGGCATAGAAATTTCGGCCGACAATCTCTGTCCTGGAGTGTATATTGTTAAGCAAGGTTCTAACGTAACTAAAATGTTGGTAAAATAGCGCGTCAGTTTCATTAAAATTTCGTACCTTTGCATTTGGATTAAACCGCAATAAAATCAAAATTAAATATTTTACTAAGTTTAAAGTAAAGAACAATTATGAAAATTGAAAAAATCATTGGTCGTGAAGTCCTTGACTCACGCGGTAACCCCACAGTGGAAGTTGATGTAGTGTTGGAATCAGGTGCACGCGGACGCGCTTCTGTTCCCTCTGGTGCTTCAACAGGTGTAAATGAAGCTCTTGAACTTCGCGATGGCGACAAGAGCCGTTACATGGGTAAAGGTGTTCAAAAAGCTGTAGCAAACGTTAATGGCCCAATCGCACAAGCTCTCGTTGGAATGAGCGCTCTTGATCAAATCAAGATCGACGAAGCAATGATTGCTCTTGATGGAACTGAAACAAAATCAAATCTTGGTGCAAATGCTATCCTTGGCGTATCTCTTGCCGTAGCAAAAGCTGCTGCTGATTACCTTGACCTCCCCTTGTATAAATACATTGGTGGTTGCAACGCATACGCTCTTCCCGTGCCTATGATGAACATCATCAATGGTGGTGCTCACTCTGACGCTCCTATTGCATTCCAAGAATTCATGATTCGTCCTATCGGTGCTTGCTGTTTCAAAGAAGGTATCCGCATGGGTACAGAAGTATTCCACAACCTCAAGAAAGTACTCCACGATCGCAACCTCTCTACTGCAGTAGGTGACGAAGGTGGTTTCGCTCCTTCTCTTGACGGAACTGAAGATGCTCTCAACGTAATCATGCAAGCTATCGAAAAAGCCGGTTATGTTCCCGGAAAAGACATCACAATCGGTCTTGACTGCGCTTCTTCTGAATTCTACAAAGAAGGCGTTTATGACTATACTTGGAAAGAAGGCGAAAATGGTGCTAAACGTAGCTCACAAGAACAAGCTGAATACCTCAAACAACTCGTTGAAAACTATCCTATCGATTCAATCGAAGATGGTATGGCTGAGAACGACTGGGAAGGTTGGAAAATTCTTACCGATCTCATCGGAAATCGTTGCCAACTCGTGGGTGATGACTTGTTCGTAACTAACGTAAAATACCTCAAGAAAGGTATCGAAACAGGTTGCGCTAACTCAATCCTCGTTAAAGTTAACCAAATCGGTTCACTCACTGAAACTCTCCGTGCTGTTGAACTTGCACAACGCAATGGCTACACTGCAGTTATTTCTCACCGTTCAGGTGAAACTGAAGATGCTACTATCGCTGACATCGCAGTTGCAACTAACGCCGGCCAAATCAAAACTGGTTCTGCAAGCCGTTCTGACCGTATGGCTAAATATAACCAACTTCTCCGCATTCAAGAAGAACTTGGTGAAAATGCTGAATATGGTTATGGCAAACGCACAAAAATGCCTCAAGCATAATTTGTCATATTGCATATAAAACAAAAAATGCCGCGAACTTCGCGGCATTTTTTTGTATTGCTACTATTTGCTTAATTATGGTTCAGTCTGATAACACGTATGCCGGTGAGCCCACGATTTTTCATCATATAATCATACAACGGCTTTGGATCAATGATGACTTTCATCTCTTTCATTGATGCGTGCATCAAATGCGGAACATTGTCAACAAAAGTAATGATGCCTAAATGACTCACGTCTAAGCCTTCGATGCGAGTGGTGAGGGCCACTACATCGCCTTCGCGCAAATCGGCAATAACCTCCTTCTTGCGAAGGTTCTCTTTTTTAATATATGGAAAACGATGGTTGCGATAGCCACTTTCGATTGCTTTAATGCGTGCATATTCGGCAGAGTCGGAGAGGGAGGTGTAACTGCTGCGATGCTCCGACATGAAATCAATGCTTTTTACGACATATCCATGTTGAGTTATACGGTTGGTCGCTTCAACAAAATTTCCTCGATGGCTGTTGTCGATAATCCAGTCGCTGATATAGTGCAATCGTGAGCTGTAACCATTCAAATTCCCTTTGCGGTATCTCATGCGCTCCAAGTTGAACACGTAATCGCGCCACGACGTGCGTCCCTCTTCGACAGTGTAGGTCATGGCGAGAACCGTCTCTACAAAGGTTGTGCAGTCGAGCTCGTCTAAATTTACAGTAAGCAATTCCTCTTCACCCTCTAATGTGTGAGCCACATATGGAATGCCTAAAAATTTTTTTGCTATGAAACTAAGTCGCTCACCTGGGAAATTGGTTTCGACCTTTTCGGCTTCAATTAGCATATTTGTGATGCGAGTGGTATCGTTCGTTTCATCGTGAAAACGAATTTCGTCATGCGTAACGGCGCTCATATTTAATGTTGCGCCTATAAATAGTAGTGTCCCTAAAAATTTTTTCATGTATATTCTATTATTAATGCCACGAAAGTAGTAAAAAATCCTGTTATGACCAAAACCACGGCGAGACATCTATTATATATAATGTATTATTGCCTGATTCCCTTAATAAATAATTGTGGGAGTTTTTTTATGCGATAATTTGATGTAGTGGTGAAATTTTGCGCGATTTTGCAAAAGGCTGATACATAGGAACCTAATAAAAAAGGTTATTGTGAAATTCTTAATATTTGTGAAAATGGATAAAATTTAGGGTTGAAAAAGATGTTTTATAACATATTTCTCACTACCTTTGCACTCGCTTTTGGAAAACAGCCATCAAGAGCGCTTGATGTGAAAAGCAAAGAAATGCTGAAAAATGGCAACCAAACAAAATTTTTTTCAAAAAATTTTGGCAATTCAAAAAATGGTTGTACCTTTGCAAAGTTTTCGGCTCGCAAAAAATCGAGGATAAGAAAGCGTAGTTAGGACATTGAAATAATTACAATAGACGAAGTAGTACAAGAGTCATTAAAAATGATC
>JAFVPD010000013.1 GCA_017505535.1 Muribaculaceae bacterium | reverse complement strand
GTAAAACCCCGCTTCTGCTCGGAATGCGGCACACCGTTAAAGGCAGGAATGGCATTCTGCGGTAATTGCGGTAAGAAAGTAGGATAACTGATTGATGACAAAATCCACTTGATACCCGAATGCGTCCTTGTACCGTTCGGGTATTTTTTTGCTCTATAATCTTGGTGAATGAAAATAAATGGCTACTTTGCTGAACAAAAATGCGTGCATACGCAAAAATATTCAGTGCTATATGGAAATAAAGCGTGATTTGTACCTAAACAAACTCATTAGGAGTATGCACAACGGAATGATAAAGGTTGTTACCGGAATCCGCCGTTGCGGTAAGTCGTATTTGCTTTTCAATTTGTTTGGCGACTATCTGAAAGCTCAGGGAGTAGATGATGAGCACATAATCAAGGTTGATTTGGAAGACCGTCGTAACAAGAACCTCCGTAACCCCGATGCTTTGCTTGAATACATAGATACTCGTATTGCCAAAGGGGGGATGCACTATGTGATGCTTGATGAAGTACAATGGGTGGATGAGTTTGAAGATGTATTGAATAGTTATCTTAAAATTCCCAATGTAGATGTATATGTGACAGGCAGTAACTCCAAATTCCTATCAAGTGACGTTATTACAGAGTTTCGTGGCCGTGGAGATGAGATAAAAGTTGCACCTTTATCGTTCAGTGAGTTTTTTCTGTCTTTGAGGGTTCACGTGAGGAAGCGATGGAAGAGTATATGACTTTTGGCGGACTCCCGATGATTGCAACAATGCAGAGTAATGAGGAGAAGATGAAATACCTTCAGACGCTCTTTTCAAAATATATTCTTCAAACGATTATATCAAATCGAAGAAATATTAAAATAAAAAACCTGCCAAAGTATTGTTTGACTTGGCAGGGTTTATGAGATTGTAAGAAGGTTCTTAGGCGTTGAGTGCTTGTTCGATGTCGGCAATGATGTCGTCGGCGTTTTCAATTCCCACAGATAGACGAATGAGGTCGGGGCGAACACCTGCCTCAATTAATTGCTCGTCGCTGAGTTGGCGATGGGTGTGGCTTGCCGGGTGAAGAACACATGTGCGGGCATCGGCAACGTGTGTGACAATAGCTGCAAGTTTGAGGTTGTCCATGAATTTAATAGAGTCTTCACGGCCTCCTTTAAGTCCAAATGAGATAACTCCGCAAGAGCCATTGGGCATGTATTTTTTTGCCAATTCATAGAATTTATTTCCCGGCAAACTGCAATAGTTAACCCAAGCAACATGCTCGTTTTGTTCAAGATATTGAGCTACTTTCAATGCATTTTCGCAGTGGCGTGGCATGCGTAGGTGCAGTGTTTCCAATCCCAAGTTGAGAAGGAATGCATTTTGAGGTGATTGTATGCTACCCAAGTCGCGCATGAGTTGTGCAGTGGCTTTGGTGATAAATGCGAGTTTGCCAAATGCTTTGGTGTAGGTCAAGCCATGGTAGGACTCGTCGGGGGTGCACAATCCGGGGAATTTGTCGGCATGGGCGTCCCAGTTGAAGTTGCCGCTATCTACGATTGCACCACCTACGCTTGTGGCATGTCCGTCCATGTATTTAGTGGTAGAGTGAATAACGATGTCGGCACCCCATTCAAATGGACGGCAGTTGATGGGTGTTGGGAATGTGTTATCAACTATCAATGGAACACCATGGGCATGTGCCACACGTGCAAATTTCTCGATGTCAAGCACTTCAAGGGAAGGATTTGATACGGTTTCACCAAATAATGCTTTGGTGTTGGGCTTGAATGCCGCTGCTATTTCTTCTTCGCTTGCCTCAGGGCTGATGAAGGTTACATCGATGCCTAATTTTTTCATTGTGACACTGAAGAGGTTGAATGTGCCACCATATATTGCCGATGAACTAACGAAGTGATCGCCGGCTTGACAAATGTTGAAAATTGCATAGAAATTAGCTGCTTGGCCGCTTGAGGTGAGCATTGCAGCAACTCCACCTTCAAGAGCGGCTATTTTAGCTGCCACCGCATCGTTAGTGGGGTTTTGCAAGCGAGTGTAGAAGTAGCCTGAATCTTCAAGGTCAAAGAGACGTGCCATTTGCTCGCTTGTGTCGTATTTAAATGTTGTGCTTTGATATATGGGAAGAACACGGGGTTCGCCCTTTGATGGAGTCCAGCCCGCTTGGACGCATAGGGTTTCGGGCTTAAATTGTTTTGCCATTTGTAGAAAAGTTTTGTCTCAATGAGGTGCAAATTTACAGAGAAATTTGCGATTACGCATTGTTTTAGCAATTTTATTTATTGAGGGGGTGTAATTAGTTGTCTTATTCGTGGGACGATTTGGTTATAGTGCAACCTCTTGCTTCCCATTTTTGGCGTATATTGCGCATTTTGCGTTGTATTTCTTTATATTGACTTGCGTCATATTTTTCGGGAAAGGTTTTCATTTGAATAAGTTGGTCTTCGTAGTTTGAATACACACGACTATCTGACATCCAATTTGACCCGCATTCGTTCTTTTTCACATCGGTTTTAGAACGTTTGGATTTTGACGACGATGAAGAAGAGCTATAGTCGCTTGAAGAGGTCATATCGTAGGACGATGCCCCAACGGTGGAGTAAGATGCAGCCGGATCAAGTGACACACCTTGAGTTGCTGCGTAGGTGGTTGTAGCGATGCCTATTACTGCTGCAGTAATCTCAAGAATGTTTCCGATGCGTTTCCAACGTCGGTCGTTGCGGTCGCTTTTGGCTTGTTTGAGATTTGCTTCGATTTGTTGGTCATTGGGGTCGAGTTTATGGGCTATTTTGAGTTGATTCATACCTGTCTTGTTGTCCTCGATAGTGATGGCATGAATCCCTAAATTGTTGTGTGCTTGAGCGCAAGTGGGGCGAATGTCGGCAATGCGCTTGTAGAATCCACTGAAGTCTGTGCCTGTCTTTTGAAGCCCTAAAGGAAGAAGTTGGTTGATGAAATCATCAGAAACCTGGCCATTTACGTCGATTGAAGTGCTAACACCTTCGATTGAGGCTGTGGCAGTGCCATTGGTAAAAGATGAGATGCTTTCAAATGATGTCGGAACGATTAGCGAGCCTGAGTAGGAGTAGAGGCCGGCCCTATTATCGGAACGATAGACGACAAATATTTGTTCTTTTTCTTGTGCCATGATTTTCTTGAATGAACATGGCAAAATCATGCGTCCATAGCAGTCGTAAACGCCTGTTCCTATATTGGTAGTCACGGCAAAGTACTCGCCTGCTTTGTCCAATGGTGTAATAGTGGTGTAGTTGGGTTGTATAACCCATGCTGTGTCAGTGGCATTTGCTTTTAATCCCTTGTTGCTGTTTCGGGTAGAAGTGATAAGATTGCGTTTGGCCATCAGGCGCCAGGAATTGTCGCGCATTTTGCGATTTATAGTGTTTTCGGCTTCTTGAATGGCCATGGTGACGTCATCGTAGTATCCATCTTCATATCTGTTTTTAGCATCTTTAGCTGCCTGTCGGTAGGGTTTATTTGAGAATGGGACTTTGGTCATGGCTTCTTCGGCAATGAATTTGCATGGGACGACAGTATCACCAAATAGGTCGATAGCACCATATTTCTTGCCCATTTTGACTGTGGCAAGATGGTTTTCGTTGAAGTTCTCGGCATAGTCAAATTGAGGTTCTATAATGAATTTTCCTGTTTTGTCGATGTAGCCATATTTGTCGCCTACTTTTACCGCTGCCAACCCCTGGCTGAAGCCTTTGAGATTCTTCATAGGCTCAAATTTAGGGGCTATTACAAAGCGGTTGTTTTTGTCGATAAAACCCACTTTGCCATTTATTTCAACGGCGGCCAGCCCTTCCTCAAATTCCTTGGCAACGTCGGTATATTGAGGTGATATGAGCCAATTGATTTCATGGTTACAGTTCATGAGCTCTTCATCGTCACCTTGGCTATGGGCTTGTTCCCACCAATATTCTTTATCGCCTTTGTTTTCGTATCCCCATAGTTGTGTTGCGTCGTCCTTTTTAGCTTTATACTCTTTGACAATTCTTTCGGCATTCAAAGATGAGTGGCATATTGCAAACGTTGCGATAATAGTTAGAAATCGCAAGATGTTGGTTTTATACATATAATAATTATTTTAGTGATAGAAAATATTGTCGTTGTTGTGGTGTCAGACGTTCGATTGCATAACGCAGCGCAGTGCGTGGCATTTTGGTCGCATTCGCGTCTAAAAAGTCCAAAAGAGTTTTTTCGTCGCGTTTGCCAATTTCTCGTAGCATCCATCCGGTTGCTTTGTGAATGAGAGGGTGGGGGTGTGATAGATAATGTAGGGATAGTCGCAGAGTGTCATCAAATCGATTGTGACGTATGAGCATGAGTGTTGCGACTATGGCAATGCGTTGCAACCATAGATTGCGATCGTTGCTCAGTTTGTCGAGAAGCAAAGGCATTGGGTGCTCAAGCATGTGATTGCCCAATATATAAGGAGCTGATAAATCAACCAGGTCCCAATTGTTGCACTGAGAGGCGTTGGCAAGATAAAAATCAACAATTGCTTGTCGCGCGTTTGAATCTTTTTTGTGAGTGTAGCGGTCAACGAGTGCAAAAATCGCCGACGCGCGAAACTCGTGAATTTCGCTATAAAGCATTTGGCGAATCACTTCAATGGGAGCGTTGCGATATTGCCGGGCAATCCTACGGTTGTCGGGCACAACGATTCCGATGAAAATATCACCTTCGCCATATTCTCCTTTCCCGGTTTTAAAAAATGAGGATAGGATTTTTACTTTTTGTGGGTTTGCCACATTTCGGAGTTGTTGTTGCCACTGATTGACCATGAAAACAAGTTTTTGCAAATTTATGAATTTTTTACAACTTGAGCAATTGTTAAAATTTTGAACTATGATTTTTGTGCTGTTTTCAGTCAAAAAATAGTGATCACCTGCCCGAATTCTTTGAAATTTTAAATTCTCAAGGCCTTTTAAATTGCGTAAGATGCAGATATACAGTGTGATAGATGGCTTTTCTTTGTGCGGTGTTCTCGGCTCAGAAAATTCAAAAAAACACTCCGGAATTTTGTTCTTTGAATTTCCCTCAAATATTCTTACATTTGTAGGTTATAATTCAAACTATATGAGTGATAAGATTCAATGGTTAAGTGAAAAAGTCTCAATGCCCATTTTTGCACAAGACAAGATAGAACGTTGGCTCGAATGTGTGGCGCAAAATCATAATCGCATTATTCGATCAATGGTTTATATATTCTGTGACGATGAGAAAATACTTGAGGTAAATAAAGAGTTTCTCGATCACGATTATTATACCGATATCATAACGTTTGATTATTGTCAAGGGCGCATGCTCAGGGGTGACATATATATCTCTCTCGATACGGTGAAGTCCAATGCCGAATCATTGGGTCTTGATTATGAATCGGAGTTTTATCGTGTGATAGCCCACGGATTGCTTCATCTTTGCGGAATAAATGACAAAGGTCCGGGCGAGCGTGAGATAATGGAAGCCCATGAAGATGAGGCCCTTAAGTTGCTCTCTAATTTGAAATGAATTGATGTAATTATATATGAGATTTGATTATGATGTAATAGTTATCGGCGCAGGACATGCCGGTTGTGAAGCGGCTTCGGCGGCGGCACGACTCGGCTCAAACACCTTGTTGGTAACTATCGATATGAACAAAATTGCACAGATGAGTTGCAATCCTGCCGTTGGTGGAATTGCAAAAGGTCAAATTGTGCGCGAGATTGATGCTTTAGGAGGTCAGATGGGTATTGTTACCGACCGCACTGCAATACAATTTCGCATGCTTAATCGTTCAAAAGGTCCGGCTATGTGGAGCCCAAGAGCGCAAAGCGATCGCATGAAGTTTAGTGCTGAGTGGCGTCGTATCCTTGAAAACACCCCAAATTTGTCAATGTGGCAAGATGATGTTACCGGTTTGGTGGTAGAAGATGGTGTGGTGAAAGGTGTGACAACGGCTCTTGGAGTTACGTTTTCGGCAAAATCAGTCGTACTCACAGCAGGCACATTTCTCAATGGCTTGATGCATATAGGCCGTGTGCAACTTAAAGGAGGGCGCGTTTCAGAACCGGCCTCACATGGTCTCACCGAGCAATTGAGAGAAATGGGTTTTGTAACGGATAGAATGAAAACAGGTACTCCTGTGCGCATAGATGGTCGCACCGTGAAGTGGGAACTAACTACTCCGCAAGATGGAGAAGATGATTTTCATGGTTTTTCATATCTCCCCGATGTAAAACGCACACTAAAACAGCGCCAATGCTTCACTGTTTACACCAATATCCAAACCCATGAAATACTTCGTCGTGGATTGCCCGATTCTCCTCTATATAATGGACAGATTCAAAGTATAGGGCCTCGATATTGCCCCAGTATAGAGACTAAAATAGTTACGTTTGCCGACAAGGACGAGCATCAACTTTTCCTTGAACCGGAGGGAGAAGATACTCAGGAATTTTATCTAAATGGATTCTCTTCATCGCTACCATTGCCCATTCAAGTTGAGGCTTTGCAAAGTGTGCCTGCTCTTGCCGACGTTCAGATATATCGCCCCGGATATGCCATCGAGTATGACTTTTTCGATCCCACGCAACTCTACCATACACTCGAAACAAAACTCATCAAAGGTTTGTTTTTTGCCGGTCAGGTAAACGGAACAACAGGATATGAGGAGGCTGCGGGCCAAGGGCTCGTTGCCGGAATTAATGCCCACCAGTCGGCGGTTGGTCAGCCTCATTTTGTACTTGGACGTGATGAAGCCTATATAGGTGTTCTCATTGACGACCTCGTGACTAAAGGTGTAGATGAGCCTTACCGAATGTTTACATCTCGTGCCGAGTATCGCATTCTGTTGCGTCAAGATGATGCCGATATGCGTTTGACTGAGAAAGCCTATGAGCTTGGATTGGCAACAGAGGAACGGTATGAGTTGATGCGCTCAAAGCGTGAGCAACGAGATGCGCTTATCGATTTCACTCGTGAGTTTTCTATTAAAGCATCGATAATTAATCCGGCGCTTGAGCAATTGGGCACGTCTCCACTCAAACAGGGTGTGAAACTATATGATTTAATATTGCGACCACAGCTCTCTATAAAAATGCTCGCTCCTCACATCAATGCTTTGTCGCAACACTTGGAGTCGATTGAAGAGCTACGTCGTAATGAGATTATTGAGGCTGCCGAAATTCTCATCAAGTATCAAGGGTATATCGACCGCGAGAGATTGATAGCCGATAAAATCCGACGCCTTGAAGATGTGAAATTAAAAGGTCGCTTAAATTATAGCGAAATTAATGCCCTCTCTACCGAGGCCCGTCAAAAGCTTGAACGCATCAATCCCGAAACTGTTGCCCAGGCTTCTCGCATACCGGGTATTTCTCCAAGCGACATCAATATTCTGTTGTTGCTATTGGGTCGGTAATGGAGAAATTGTTTCACGTGGAACAAAAATAATACACAAGGAATCAATAACTTAATTGAGATTATGGAATATATTAAATCTAAAGTCCGTGATGTAATGGATTTCCCAAAAAAGGGAATCGTGTTTAAAGATTTGACCACTGTGTTTAAGGACCCTCGAGCCATGCATATTATTGGCTGGGATTTGTCGCAACTTTATCGAGATAAGGGCGTGACAAAAGTTGTAGGTATCGAGTCTCGTGGTTTTATTGGAGGTTCTATTCTTGCGTTTGAATTAGGCGCAGGATTTGTGCCCATTCGCAAACCGGGAAAATTGCCTGCCGATACAATACGGGCTTCCTATGGCAAAGAGTATGGAACCGATACAATCGAGATTCATCGCGATGCCATCAGCGAAGATGATATTGTGGTAATTCATGATGACGTGTTGGCTACCGGTGGCACAATGGCTGCAGCCTATGAATTGGTGAAGAGCATGAATCCAAAGCAGATTTATATAAACTTCATAATCGAACTTGGTGCTCTCGGTGGACGTGCCAATTTGCCTGCTGAGGCCGAAGTGACTTCGCTTATTACATATTAATTGTGCTGCTAAAAGAGAAAATCGCTATCTTGCCCGAAACCCCCGGCGTGTATATGTATTATAATGCCGAGGGTGTGGTGATATACGTGGGTAAGGCAAAAAATTTGCGCCGTCGTGTGTCCTCTTATTTTAATCGGGAGCACGAGAGTGTGCGCACTCGTTTGCTGGTGCGAGCAATTGCCGATATGCGATATATCGTTGTACCCACCGAGGAAGATGCTTTAAATCTTGAAAACTCTCTCATCAAGGAGCATCAGCCTCGATATAATGTTTTGCTCAAAGATGATAAATCCTACCCTTGGATTTGTGTCACAAATGAGCATTATCCGCGCGTTTTTCTCACTTATAATAAGTTGAAAGATGGGTCAAAGTATTTTGGCCCATATACCAATACCGGCATAGCGAGAGCTATGCTTGACCTTGTGCGCGAACTATTCCCGTTGCGCACGTGTCGCATGGCTATAACGCCCGACTACATAGCTCGCAAAAAGGGGCGTTTGTGTCTTGACTATCACATGAAACGATGTCGAGGGTGTTGCACCGGTGAAATCTCTATGGAGGAATATGGAGGATACATTGCTCGCATCAAACAAATACTTCGTGGTGATACTCAGGAACTTATGGCCTATATGCGGGCCGAAATGGAGCGATTGGCGTCGCAACTTAAGTTTGAACAGGCCCAAGAAGTCAAGGAAAAATATCTCCTAATAGAACGCTATCGTTCTAAGAGTGTGATAGTTAGCCAAACGGTTGGCGATATTGATGTGTTCGGAATCGATGACGATGATCGTGATGTCTATGTCAATTATATGCATGTGCGTGATGGCGTGATTGTGCGTAGTATAACGTTGGAGTATAAGCGTCGTCTTGACGAGTCGCAAGCGCAGATATTGGCCTACGCAATGACTGAAATCATGACTCGTCTTGAGGTGTCGTTTCGTGAAGTTGTGGTGCCCATTGAGCCGGAGATAGAACTTAATGGGGTTTCGTTTATTGTACCACAACGAGGTGACAAGCGTCAGCTACTTGACGTATCGGTGCGCAATGCACGTCAGCAAAAAATAGACAACCTCAAACATATGGAGAAAGTCAACCCCGAGGAGAGGCTTGAACGCACGTTGGAACGCCTGAAAACCGATTTGCGATTGACGGAACTTCCACGTCACATTGAGTGTTTTGACAACTCTAACACGCAGGGAACAAATCCGGTGTCGGCCTGTGTGGTTTTTCGCAATGCCAAGCCTTCGAAACGTGACTATCGCCATTTCATAATCAAGACGGTTGATGGACCCAATGACTTTGCTTCGATGAAGGAGGTGCTTACGCGCCGTTATACGCGTCTTTTAGACGAGGGGCAGTCGTTGCCTCAGCTCATTATCGTTGACGGCGGAAAAGGGCAATTGAGCGCGGCGGTGGAGGTGCTCGATGAACTCGGATTGCGAGGTAAAATAGCCATCATTGGCATCGCTGAGCGGCTTGAAGAAATATATTTCCCGGGAGACAGTGTGCCACTATATATCAATAAAAATTCCGAATCATTGAGGGTCATACAGCATCTGCGCGATGAAGCCCACCGATTTGGGATAACCCATCACCGCAAGCGCCGCAGTAAGAGTCAAACCGTTTCTGAACTTGATTCAATAAAGGGAGTAGGCGAGAAAACACGCACCATGCTATTGCGCCATTTTAAAAGTGTAAAACGCATCAGAGAGGCCACCATCGAGCAGATAGCAGCCGTTACAGGACCAGTCCTGGCCCAAAAAATCCATAGCGCACTAAACCCCACCGAATAGGACAGCAAAAAACACACTTATTATCATTTTATATATATCCGATTCCTTGAACATGTATTTGCAAATTCGCAACTATCTGTGATAAATTTAATCTTTGTGTTGATAATGCCCCAGATATTACATACTTTACTCAATAATATATAATGTAGCCCTATATCGTTATTTCTCGGTAGTGGACATACACCTAATTACATAAATAATGCAGGTGCAAATATGAATAACACATAATGATACATAAAGATTAATAACAGTTACGAAGTTTGTAAAAGCTTCCTTTCCGAATAGCATAATTGGAAGTCGGAACAAATTGTTGTTTTCGTTTATGATTCCTCCTTCCATTCTTGACGAAATATGAATATATCCATAAGACAAGCAACCAACAACAATAATGACATACAAAGCCAAAATCGATAGATCAGATTTATCTCTTATTTGGGTGTACTTCTTTTTAATATAAATAATCAGCACTATTATATTTGTAATAATAGTTAAAATGATTGCGTTGTATGTTTCAGAAATTAATGGAAGTGTTTTTGCATCCTTAGCAAGATTATAATCTAGCAATGGTTCATATTGAATCCGACCTTCATTCCAAGCAATCACAAAGATTACAATTATATCTACAATACACAGGATGATAAGTCTATAACTTAGCTTGCTGTTATGGATTAATCTCATATTTGAATTCTCCGTTTTACCCCATAGCGCCCCAAGAGCCACGGTCGAGGTTGCGGTAGTTAATTGCTTCGGCGATGTGATGGGTTAATACGTTGTCGCTGCCGTCGAGGTCGGCGATGGTGCGAGCCACTTTGAGAATGCGGTCGTAGGCACGGGCCGACATATCAAGTCGAGTCATAGCATCGCGCAATATTTTGAGCCCTTCGGCATCGGGGGTGGCATATTTTGCTATGAGTCGCGATGACATCTGAGCGTTGCAGTGCACATCTTTTTCTTTGCTGAAACGTGCATTTTGTATGGCGCGAGCAGCGATTACGCGTTTGCGAATCTCTTGGCTGCTTTCGCCCGGTGCAGTTGACGAAATTTCGTCAAAAGCCACAGGCAAAATTTCCACTTGCAGGTCAATGCGGTCGAGTAGCGGGCCGGAAATGCGATTGAGATATTTCAACACTTGTCCCGGTGCACACATACAGTTTTTTGTTGGGTGGTTGTAGTAGCCGCACGGGCATGGGTTCATTGATGCCACAAGCATAAACCCGGCCGGGTAGTCAATCGAGTATTTAGCTCGTGAAATGTTTATGTGACGGTCCTCAAGAGGCTGGCGCATCACTTCAAGCACTTGACGACTGAATTCGGGAAACTCGTCAAGAAATAGCACGCCATTGTGGGCGAGCGAGATTTCGCCCGGCATAGGGTTGCTACCTCCGCCTACGAGCGCCACCGGCGAAATGGTGTGGTGAGGCGAACGGAACGGGCGTGCCGACATCAACATAGAGCCTCGTTTGAGTTTCCCTGCCACGGAGTGAATCTTGGTTGTTTCAAGCGCTTCTTGGAGGGTGAGAGGTGGTAGAATCGATGGCAAACGTTTGGCCATCATGGATTTACCCGACCCCGGAGGCCCCACAAGGAGAATGTTGTGTCCACCGGCACATGCAACCTCAAAGGCGCGTTTTACGTTCTCTTGTCCTTTTACCTCAGAGAAATCACAATCAAATGAATCTACTGCTTGGGCAAACTCCTGACGAGTGTTTACCACTGTGGGTTCCAGAATGAGTGTTTCGTTGAAAAATGCCACTACTTGAGCGAGATTGTCAACGCCATACACGTCAAGGTTGTTTACAACGGCCGCTTCGGTCACGTTGGCTTGAGGCACAATCATGCCTTTGAATCCAAGTTCGCGAGCTTTGATGGCCATTGGAAGAACGCCTTTAATGGGCAATACCGAGCCATCGAGAGATAGCTCGCCCATTATCATGAATTTATCTAAGTTTTTGCTATCGAGTTTTTCGTCGGCGGCAAGTATCCCTATTGCGATAGGTAAGTCATAGGCTGCACCCTCTTTTTTCACGTCAGCCGGAGCCATGTTTACAACCACCTTGCGTCGAGGGAAGTCAAGTGCCGATTGTTTCATGGCCGCTTGTACGCGTTGGTGGCTTTCTTTGACGGCGGTATCGGGGAGTCCCACGATACAATAGGAGATTCCATTTTCCACCACTACTTCAATTGTGACCTGAATCGCGTCAATGCCATAAACGGCTGCGCCATAAACTTTTACCAACATGATTTATTGCAGTTTTTGGTTGATAATCTCTTGCGCTTGTGAGATTGAATTTCCTCGATATAGTTGAGTTCCGGTAGAGTCGGTTACGATGAAAAATGGCATGCGTGAAATGCCCAGGCGGTCAATCCCCTTTGCTTGAACAGAGCCCAATGCCCAACATTGAGCCCATTTGGCCGAGTCGGTAGTGATGGATTTTTTCCATTGAAAGGTGTCATTGGCCAGCGAGATGTCAACAATTTTCAATTGCGAGTCCTTGTGAGTTTTATTCCATTGTTTGAGTAGAGGCACGATTGAATCGCGGCATTCGTCATCGGGCATTGTGAAGCATAGCACAGAATAGCTTGCCTTAGAGGCATTAAAGTTAAACAGTGAATCCCCTTTTTCATACAGATTCATGGGGAGAACTTTGCCTAACGCATTTTCCGATGTTATATGAGCCAATGTAGAGGCATAGTCATCAATCAAGTGTCGAGGTTGAGCTTCGGGTGTAATCATCGCCATGAGAGAATCGGCGAGTTGTTCATAGCCCGGAGTATAAAACTCAGTAATCATCAAAACGGTAGATAATAATTTTGATGGATTTTTAGCGACATATTTTGCAATTTCTTGATTGCGACTTTCAATATCGTCGGAGGATAGAATTTGGGCATTTTGGGCAATAAAATCAGACCATTGCGCCATCAAATCGCTCCCTTCCATTTTGGCGTTGTATCGATCTCCGTTGTGTATAGTGCAGTCAATGGTTTCGCCGTTTTTTACAACCAGAGTTCCCAAAGGAGTTTTATTGTTGGAGAATAATCTCACGATGGTCAATTCGGGAGAATAGCCAACAAACGAGAACTTCCCATCTATAACAGTCGAGGTGAGGCTCTTAACAGCACCATTACTCACATAAATAACGCGAATATTCTGCGTACCCATGTTTTTAATCTCTCCGGCGACACGAAACTGAGAGTCGTCGCCACACGATGACAATATAAATGCCATCAAAATGCCTATAAGTAAACTATATATTTTCACGATTTTAGAAGTTATCTGCACAAAGTTAAACATATCTATCCACCCTGCCAAGAAAAATCGGAGTTATGGGACAGAAAATTATACTTTTCTAATACTATGGAGTAGTTAATTCTTTCTACCTTTGCACCACGAAATATCTTATGAGAAAACTTAGAGGTGTAATATTATCAGCAATATTTTTGGTGGTAGCATCATTTGGTGCCGGTGCCCAAATTGTGGCTACACATGGTGATACCTATGATATAGATAGCTTGCTGAGTGATTTTGATCGTCGTCCATCGTTTGGTCTTTACAAGGATAATTACTTCATCTTTGGGATTCCAACAAGCCATCGTCCCACGGTAGAAAATAGTGATGTGAAATTCCAAATTTCTATTTCACAGCGACTCACAAAGACTGTCTTGCCATGGCACACCTATTTGTACCTGTTTTATACTCAAAAGATATTCTGGTCAGTTCTTGACGATTCAATGCCAATGACCGATATGAACTTTAACCCCGGTATTGGAATTGCCAAGCCGTTATTTGTTAGAGATAGGTTTATAGGGAATCTCACTGTCCAATTTGAACATGAGAGCAATGGGAAAGATTCTATCAACTCACGTTCATGGGAGAGAGTTTCTTTTGGCGCTAACATTGTGGTTGACCCTCACATGATTGTACATGGAAAATTCTGGATACCCATTATTGACGGAAAACACAACAAGGATTTGCTTGACTATGTGGGAATATTTCAAGTGGGAGCATCATTTACCTCAGTCAACGAAAAATTGGGCTTTGCGTTTAATTTGACAAAGCGCAAAGGGTGGAATCTCAATTATAACATACAAACAGAGATAACCTATCGTTTTTCAAAACGGTCAAATCAGCATCTGTTCTTGCAATATTATTGCGGCTATGGTGAAGGATTGTTTAACTACAAGCGACACTCATCGATGGTGCGTGCCGGCATTGTGATAACGCCCAAGTTATTTAGTGAATTTTAGCCGACTATTTGGCTCAAGATACAACAGAGGCTACAAAGTCAAGCGCGACGATGTAGCCTCTGTTATGTTGTAATAGTGTGATGATTTTACACAGTGAGGATTTCTTTTTCCTTAGCTGAGAAAATTTCGTCAATACGTTTCAGATATTTATCGTGAAGTTTTTGAACTTTTTCTTCACCATCTTTCTGAACATCTTCGGGCATGCCATTTTTAACCGCTTTCTTCAATCCTTCGATTGCATCGCGACGTGCGTTGCGCACCGATACTTTTGCATTTTCGGCTTCGCCTTTGCATTGCTTTACAAGAGATTTACGGCGGTCCTCAGTCAATGGGGGAATAGTGAGGCGTATAATTTCGCCATTGTTTTCTGGCGTAATACCCAATTCTGAGTTAATGATAGCTTTTTCGATTTCTTTGAACATTGATTTTTCCCATGGAGTGATGGCAATTGTGCGAGCGTCGGGCACAGAAACGTTTGCCACGTTTGAGATAGGAACAGCACTTCCATAGTACTCAACTCTGATGCCTTCAAGAATTTTTGCGTTGGCTTTACCTGCGCGAATTCGAGCGAGAGTTTCATCAAGATAATCAACCGCAAGTTCCATTTTTTCTTCTGCGGGATTTAAATAATCTTTAAGTTCCATATGTTATTATTTTTATTTAAGTTTTATATCAAAGTTAATAAACGAGAGTTCCAATGGGTTCACCTTCAATTACTACTTTTCGAAGGTTCCCAACGATATCCATATTGAACACGATAATTGGAAGGTGGTTCTCTTTGCAAAGAGCAGTTGCCGTCAAGTCCATCACCTTAAGGCCGCGAGTATATACCTCGTCGTAGGTTATTTCGGTGAATTTTGTTGCCGAAGGGTCTTTTTCGGGGTCGGCAGTGTATATTCCATCTACGCGGGTGCCTTTGAGCATAACGTCGGCTTCCACCTCAATACCACGAAGGGCCGAGCCTGTATCGGTGGTGAAAAATGGATTTCCTGTGCCACCGGCAAGAATTGAAACATATCCGTTTTTGAGTGCCTCGATAGCTTTCCATTTGCTATAATGTTCGCCAATAGGGAACATATTTATAGCAGTGAACACTTTAGCCGGTTGTCCGGCAGCTTCGAGGGCCGAGCTGAGGGCCAACGAGTTAATGACAGTCGCAAGCATTCCCATTTGGTCGCCTTTCACGCGGTCAAATCCTTTTGATGCTCCCGACAAACCACGAAATATATTTCCGCCTCCAATAACGATGGCAACTTCCACCCCTGATTGGGCGATTTCTTTAATCTGCATAGCATATTCTCCCAAGCGTTTTGTGTCAATACCATGACCTTGTTCGCCCATGAGAGACTCACCACTCAGTTTAAGCAAAATGCGATTATATTTTGTTCTCATATTTTAGGGTATGTAATTTAAATTCTCATTTACCAATGACAAAAATAACGTGTTTATGCGAGTATGCCAAAAAAAAGGGAGCCAAATCTCTCTTAAAGTCAAAAATTGTGTGAGAATTGTCTAAAAAAGTAGGTTTTTTAAAAGATAATACGTAATTTAGCAACACCATTAAAAACTACAAATATTATGATTGACAATCATCGTTATTGCGTGATAATGTGCGGAGGTATCGGGAGCCGTTTTTGGCCATATAGTAGAGCCGACCGCCCAAAGCAGTTCATCGATTTTTTTGGCACTGGACGTTCGTTGTTGCAGATGAGTTACGACCGAATTCTTCCGATAGTGCCTGCCGAAAATATAGTTATAGTAACAAATGCATTGTATGCCCCACTTGTAAAGGAACAATTGCCTGATTTGCGTGACGATCAAATTCTTCTTGAGCCGGCACGTCGCAACACTGCTCCTTGCATTGCGTGGGCGGCCTATCATATTGCGGCGCGAGATCCTCAAGCCAGTATGATTGTTACACCGAGCGACCATTTGATAACACGTCAACAAGCATTCCAGCAATGTGTGACAAAAGGTTTTGAATTTGTAGAACAAAATGATGCATTGTTGACATTGGGAATCGAGCCCACTCGTCCCGAGACGGGATATGGATATATACAGATTGGGTCGGCTGTCGATGAGACAATTTCAAAAGTGAAAACGTTTACCGAGAAGCCCAATCTTGAATTGGCTAAGGTGTTCTTGGCCAGTGGCGAATTTTTCTGGAACTCGGGAATTTTCATGTGGAAAGCCCAAACCGTAATTGATGCGTTACATCGTTATGCTCCCGATATTGCAACCGTATTTGATGCCGGACAAGATTGTTTCGGTACCGATTGTGAGATGGAATTTATCGAGCAAGAATTTCCCGGTTGTATGAGCATCTCGATAGACTTTGCCATCATGGAGAAAGCGTCCAACGTCTTTGTTGAGCGAGTAAACCTTGGCTGGAACGATCTTGGAACATGGAGTGCATTATATGATAATTCACCCAAAAACCGAGAAGGCAATGTGACCCAAAATTGTAGCGTATTGGCCTATAATTCTAAAGGGAATATATTTGCCGTTAAAGGTGACAAATTGGTCGTTGTTTCAGGCTTGAACGATTACATCATAGCCGATGCCGGTGATGTATTGTTGGTTTGTCCCAAAAGTGAGGAACAGCGCATCAAACAGATGGTTAATGATGCCAAGGTGAATTTTGGCGATAAATACCAGTAGCATTTGATAGAACAAGGGGTGTCAAAGATTGGTAGAAAAATTAGGAATATGCAACTGAGAGTAATCTTGGTTGCTCTGCTTGTGGGAATTGTAGCAGAGATGAGGAGTGCCGACTATGAGGTGTTGCGCTCTCGGTCTGAACGGTTTTTTGACCAACAGGAATGGGCGAGTGCTTCGGCGATGTATGATCTCATGATAGAGCAACAACCTAAAGTTGTTGACACCTATTGTCATGCAATAGTGTCGGCCGGAATGCAATCCGACACTCTATCGCAAATCCGACTCATGCGACAATCAATAAAGGCTCACATAGCTTTTGATTCAATTTTTAAAGGAGTCAAGCGTTTGAGCTTTCAAGTAAAGGAAGGAACTCTGTATGAGCAATTCCTAAATGTCATAAAGCGAGCAGAGCCTTGGCTCACTCGTTCGGCCGACAGATATCTGTTGGACTATTATGTGTTCCGAAATGATGCGCCAAAGATGATAGACTATAGCAAGCGAATGCTCTCGGGATTGCCCAATGATGAGGGATTTTTATCGATACTCGCTCAAGGGTATATGCTCAACGGGCAATATGCCGAATCAGTTGACACGTATAGACGCATATTGGAAATTTCGCCCAACAACTATGATGCGTTGTTGCGATTGGGCTTGTACTACGATTCAGTCGCAAACGAGAGTGACGCGGCTCGAAAAGAGGCTTTAAAGTATCTCCAACGAGCTCGCAAAATCAAAGCAACTCCTTTTATCAATGCAAAGATAGCCCGGTTAAGTGGAGCGTCATAATTATTGATTGTTGCAATAAATTACGACAAAACAGAGCAAACAGGCTCATTAATTCAAGAGATTTTTGTAGCTTTACAATTTATTTAAGGAAACAAAGAGAGAATTTATGAAAGAAAATCAACGAACTGTAGGATTCCTTCAGTCTTGGAAAGAATGGCTGAATGGAGCCGGAAAAGGTCAAATATTGGGTTTTGTGCTATCGGTAGTTGTGATGGCAATCATCTCAGTGATGTACTTTTATCCCGATGCAATAGTGGGCAATGAACTTCGTCAATATGACACATTGCAAGGTAGTGCCAATGGTCAGGAAGCCAAAGAATATTATGAGGCAACAGGCGAAAGAACGTTGTGGACCAATTCGTTGTTTTCAGGAATGCCCACGTTCCAGATTTCTCCCTATTATGAATCAAATGATTTGATGTCGTGGGTGGGCGATGTGTTGGGGTTGTGGCTCCCGGTTCCTGCCAATCTGTTGTTTATGATGATGATTGGTTTTTTCATTATGCTACTTGCGTTCCGAACGAAATGGTATTTAGCTTTAATAGGTGCAATCGCATGGGGTTTTTCGTCCTATTTCATAATTCTTATTGGTGCCGGACACATTTGGAAATATGTAACACTTGCCTATATCCCGCCAACCATTGCCGGAATTGTGCTCTGTTATAGAGGTAGATATTTAATGGGAGGAGTGCTTGCCGCGCTTTTTGCAATGATGCAGATTTCGAGTAATCACCTTCAAATGTCCTACTACTTCTTGATTGTAATTGCGGCTCTTGTGATAGGATTTTTGGTTGCGGCTGTGCGCAATAAAAAGATGCGCCAATGGACAATTGCGACGGCTTCGCTTGTTGTTGCAGCTGTGCTTGCCGTAGGGGCCAATTTGCCTAACTTGTACAACACTTATGAATACTCCAAAGAAACCATGCGTGGGCAACATTCCGAACTCTCATCTTCGAGTGATGGAACAAATGCCACAAAGGGTCTTGATAAAGACTATATATTACAGTATAGTTATACACCATCAGAAACATTCTCGTTACTCATTCCCAATGTAAAGGGAGGCGCAACGGTAAAGCCCGAAAAAGGCCATCATAAACCATTGACCTTGGCCGATTTGCCCGAGGCTAAGGCTGCCGTCGCCGAATCCAGAATTGGCTATAATGATGCAGCCAATTTGCAAGCATTTTCACAGTATTTTGGTGCTCCCGAGGGAACCAATGGCCCGGTATATGTTGGTGCCGTAATTGTTGCATTGTTTTTGCTTGGGTGCATCATTGTTAAAGGCCCGATTGCTTGGGCGCTTATATCAATGACTGCGTTATCAATATTATTGTCATGGGGACGATATTGTGGGTGGCTATCAGAGTTATTTATTGACTACTTCCCATTATATAGTAAATTCCGCACGGTAGAGAGTATTCTTGTTATTGCCGAATTTACTATTCCGTTGCTCGCAATCTTGGCAATGTGTAAACTCGTTAACACGTCAACCCCATGGGTGCGCTATCGCAAAGCGTTTTATGTGGCATGGGGAGTTGCGGTGTTATTCTGTTTGGCGGGTGTCGTTTGTCCAGGTGTATTTGGCTCTTACCTTGGAGAGGGCGAAATGGAATATTTGGCACAAGGATATGACAAGCAGATGCCTGAATTGTTTGGAATGGTGGAATCGTTGCGATATGGAATGATACGTAGCGATGCGTTGCGCAGTTTGTTCTTCATCGTTGTGGCAGGTATAGCAGTTGCGATGTTCATGAAAGGTAAAATGCCGAAATGGGGAATGTGTACCATCGTTGGATTAATTGTTCTTGCCGATTTATACACTGTCAACAAGCGTTACCTTGATCATGAAAGTTTCTGCACTCCCGAAATAACTCGCACCGAGGCATTCCCTTTGAGAGAGTCGGACAAGGCTATTCTTGCCGATACTGCAATGAACTATCGAGTCATTGACTTGCAACGATTCTCTTCGCCTGCTCCATCTTATCACCACAAAATGGTTGGTGGGTATCATGCTGCCAAGCTCACTCGCTATCAAGACATGATTAATCGCCACTTGGGACAATTGAAGAGCCCGGCCGATTTCAATGTATTGAATATGCTCAACACTAAGTATATAATAAGAGATGCAAATACGGTGATACCCAATCCTAATGCTTTGGGAAATGCATGGTGGGTTGACAATATAATCTATGCTCAAGACGCCGATGCTGAGATGGCTGCGTTGGATTCAATAAATCCATCAATAACAGCGGTTGCCGATGAACAATTCCGCGATATTCTCGGTGATGTCGTTCCGCAAGTGGCTGAGGGCGACACTATCTTTGAAACCAGCTACAAACCTAATTGTCTCACATATCATGCGTCAACTAAAAATGGAGGATTGGCCGTATTCTCTGAAGTTTACTTCCCTTGGGGTTGGAAAGCTACAATAGACGGCACTCCGGTTGAATTGGGTCGTGTGAACTATTTGTTACGAGCTTTGAAAGTGCCTGCGGGAACGCATTCTATTGAGATGAAATTTGACCCCGATTCGGTTAAAGTAACAGTAACCATTGCAAAGTGTGCAATTATCCTCATATTTATATCTTTGCTTGTTGCTTTGCTTTTCTGTTGTAAAACACGAGTAGAGGGCGATAACAATGATGAGTCGATTTAAAAGATATTTGACAGCGCTACGTCGGTATAATCGTAGTCGTGGCTTTGGGATTCACTCTCCGTTTGCGTTTTATTTTGTGCGTAGAGTTTTGCGAGAGAGATGCCACTATTATGCCTACGAACAGCTGACAAAATATCGCCACGTGGCCCATCGGCTCATAGCTAATCGCAAGGCTGCAAAGACCATAATCTCGCAAAGTAATGCGCGAATGCTTTTTCGCATAACGTGTTATTTTGCGCCAAGTCATGTCCTGCAGATCGGCTCAACCTATGGAGTGTCAACCATGGCGATGTTAACTGTCTCAAATCGTTCTTCGCTCACCATTTTCACTGGGAGTAATACTTGCAACGATGTGTTTTCTCAAGTCACTGCATCGGAGTCTCATCGCATCAAGCGCTTTGGCTGCTTAGACGAAACCCTCGGCAATTATGATAGGCTCAGAGAAGTTGGAGGGTTTGTACTAATCAATAATATTGAGGAGGACGAGATAGAATTGTTGTTGCCTAAAATCAAGACAATAATTGAAGAGGGCGGAGTTGTGGTGATGCGTAACCTTGCAAAGTCAATTCAAATGAAACACTTTTGGGGCAAGTTGAATGCATCGATATCTCATGGAATGACGTTCTCCAATTATAGAATAGGGATCATAGTAGGGCTCAAGCATTTACCCCGGCAAAATTACATATTGTGGTTTTAATCGCATGGATAGCAACGAATTGGACCGATTAATTAATGGATTTAAGGCCTATTTGAAACTTGAGCGAGGTCTCTCCGACAACACTTCAGTTGGTTACTCCAATGATGTTAGAAAACTCTATGATTTTATTGAAAGTGAAAATATAGAGTTGAAACAGGTTACGCTTGAAATGTTGCACTCATTTGTTGCTCAGCTTCACGATTTAGGCATTTCTCCGCGTTCTCAAGCTCGTATTATATCGGGTATAAAAAGCTTTTTTAAATATCTGAAACTGGAGGGATATGTTGAGGAAGACCCATCAGTGATGCTCGAAACACCATTATTGGGAACACATTTGCCCGAAATTTTATCGGTGGAAGAGATTGATGCGATGATTGACTGCATTGATTTATCTAAACCCGATGGACAACGCAATAGGGCAATAATAGAAACGCTTTATGGCTGTGGATTGCGTGTTTCGGAGCTCATAAACCTTGAAATAAGTAAGTTATATCTTGATGAAGGATATGTGGTGATACGTGGCAAAGGTAGCAAAGAGCGCCTTGTTCCCATTTCAGAAGTTGCGCAAGAGCAAATATTACTGTATATAAATGAACAACGTAGCATGCAAACAATCAAGCGAGGCGATGACAATATCCTATTCCTAAACAAGCGAGGAGGACGTTTAAGCCGAGTGATGATTTTCTATATCATAAAACGTTTGGCCGAATTGGCGGGCATTAGACGCCAAGTGAGTCCCCATACTTTGCGCCATTCCTTCGCAACGCACCTCCTTGAAGGAGGTGCCAATCTTAGAGCCATACAACAAATGTTGGGGCATGAAAGCATCTCCACAACCGAAATATATATACACATTGATCGTACACGTCTGCGCGAGGAAATTTTGACCCACCATCCTCGTAATCGCAAGTAGCCCACAATAGTATGTGATGCATTTGCAACAAGTTTGAGAGGTTATAGATGAATTGTAGATTTTTTTTTAGTAGTTCTGAGATTATATTGACAAATTGACATTCAAAACATATAAAAAGGTTAATTTTATGAATTATTAGAGGTGAAAAAAACGAACTTTTTGCGAGGAAAATGACGCATAATAGCATAAAAATTACTACTTTTGCCGCGTTTTATAGCATTCTGGTATAAATAAAGGAATAAATTAACTACATTTAATATAATCTTATGAAAAAATTTTACTCAATTTTTGTGATGGCTATTATGGCTATTGTTGCATTTAATGCCAAAGCCGATATCACAGTTACCCTCAAAGTTGACGATGCAACTCGTTTGACTGCCAATTACCAATACTATGGTGCCGACTACACTGCTAAGGAGGTAAGTCTTGACCTTACTCAGTTCACGGGTGAAGGCGCTACTTTTACTGTTCCAGCGAGCTATTGCTATGTAAATATTTATGCTACAGATGGCAACACTATCACGTCGGCAATGAATGAAACAACCGGAAGTAGCGCTTCAATAGGTTCAAGCACCTACTTCTACATTTATGCCGATGCTGTATTATCGGTAACTTCTGCCGATTTGGAAGCAACTCGCACAGCTTCTTGTACTGTAAATGTTGATGATGCTTCTAAAGTGAACATGTCATATTATAGCGGTACAAAAATCGAACTTGTCAATGGTGCAAACACTATTAAGTTCAACCCCAATAATGAAACTCCATTTCAGATTTCTCATGCCAGTTATGGAGAAAGCCTTTACCAAGTGGCACTTAACAACGTTGTTCAAACCGACTCTTACGGTCGATATGTAGTGTCGGTAGCCGATGGCGATGTTTTAGATATCAAGTCCGATTTCCCCGATGAACCAACAACGATTACATTCTCTTATGGCGACAATGAGGCCGAAGTATTAGGCTGTCTCAGTGTGAAAGTTGATGGTGAGGCTGTTGAAGACTTTGATGGTAAAACATTGACTGCTAAACTTGGCCAAAAAATAACTATCGAGGGTGATGTAAATCTATACAATTTCAACTATAGCATCTATGTTGATGGCGCAAGTGTATATTTCAGTGGAAACTATGAGTTCACTGCAACAAAAACAGAATATGCAATCAGTATAGACGCAACCAAATACACAACGTTTAACGTGTATGCCACAACTGCTACTCCTGAATATATCAGTGTTTATGCCGGAACTTCAAATGACGTCATCACATTGACCACCGATACAACTGCAATTGCGTTGACCTCAAATAACAACTACATCAACATCATGCCGGCAACCGATTGCTTCATTACTTCTGTTTTGGTTAATGGAGTGGAATATGGTAGCAACTATGGCACTTCAAGTGTTTCTGTTCGTGGATTGGCCGAAAACGACACTATCGTCATCACTGCCGATAAACTTGTTCGTGAAAAAGAGGCATATATTTGGGTTGATGATTTGACTGCAGCAATGTATGGTTATAGCGTTCAACGCTATTCCGACCGTGCATCAATCAATTTGATTTCAGGGGTGGCTGTAACTGTAAATTTTGCCGACACCGATAACCCATATTATCTGTCGTTCTATCAACCTACATATTGTTCAATCTTTGTCAATGGCGTTTATTTAGTTCCTCAATATGAAGGTAGTACATCTTACTATGTAACTCTTGTTGATGGCGATGATATCAAAGTATATCTTGCAAGCCAACCTGAAAAATATGCAGTTACAATTACTCAAAATGTAGAAGATGCAATCTCGGCTGTTGCAACCGATGGTCAAGCCTATAGCAATTATGCATCAGGCTTTACAGTATTGGACGGAACAGTAGTTTCTATCACTCTTGCCGACACTAAAGCAAGTGTAACAGTAGATGGAGCCACTGTTGAAGCCGACGCAGATGGCAAATATAACGTGGTTATCACTAAAGAGACTAATATTGTAGTTGACAAAACAAATGCAATTGAAGAGGTTGTTGAGGTAGAAACATTAAACAATAATGTTTACAATCTCCAAGGTATTCTCGTTGTCAAGAATGCAACCGAGTCTCAAATTAACGCTCTCCCTGCCGGATTATATATCATAAACGGCAAGAAAGTAGCAGTGAAATAATTCACTACGTTGTTACAAAAAAGAATTTGTTGATAAGGGTGTGTCAAAGCCTTAAAAGGGCTTTGACATCACCTTTATTTGCTTAATAACACTCTTAAATACATAATATGAGAAAAATCTGTTTAAGTCTCTTGATTTGTTGTGGCATTGCAACAACGATTTTTGCTCAGTCAAAACTTGACTTGCGTAGTCGAGCCGCATTGCGTTCCTATCAAATGGAGCAAGTACCTGTACACAATGCTTATACCAAGGCTCTTGAAAAGGCAGGAATTCCTGCAACACATGTAACAGCACTCATTTCTATGGCCGACGGAGTAACTGCCGAGCAATTACAAGCCGAGGGGGTAAATGTGGTGCGTACACGTGGAAATATTGCGATGGTTTCAATGCCGGTAGCTGATGTAGAGCGCATTTCACGCCTTGATTGTATAAAGAAACTATCACTTTCTCGCAAAGTGTTGCCCAAAATGGACAAGGCACGAGTGGCAATGGGTGTTGATAAAATTCACGCCGGAGAGGGATTGCCTCAAGCTTATACCGGAAAAGGTGTAATCACCGGGATTGTAGATACTGGAATGGACCCAAATCATGTGAATTTTCGCAATTCTGATGGAACATCTCGCATAAAACAACTCACGCACATATATGTGAATAGTGCAGGTACCGACTTTAATGTTGATACATATACGGGTGACACTATATCAGAGTTTACAACCGATTATGCTTCAACCTACCATGGTACCCACACGATGGGAATTATGGCCGGAGGTTATCGAGACACGTTGACCATGTCAACCGGTACTACATCGCTCACCGCCAATGTGGTGTCGGATTATAATCCTTACTATGGCTCTGCCTATGAATCAGACATCGCGGCATCTTGTGGTGATATGGCCGACATGTTAATAGCGCTGGGTATTGAAGGGGTACTTGATTATGCCTACAGAACCGAGCAACCTGCGGTAATTAATCTTTCATTGGGTAGCAATGCCGGTGCTCGCGATGGTTCTGAGACAATGAGCCAATATCTTGACTTGGCTGGTGAGGAGGCTATAATATGTATTGCAGCCGGTAACGAAGGAGAAATGCCCATTGCAGTAAATAAGACTTTTGCCACCGGCGACACTGCGTTGCAGACGTTTATCGCACCCTTGTATGGAGATGTAACTGCATCAAATGGAACGTTCTATCAATTGCGTTACGGACAGACCGAAATCTTCAGTAACGACTCGACTGAGTTTAAACTTGAATTGGTAATATATAATCGCACTCGTGGTACGATCGTGTTCCGCCATGCAATTACCGAGAATATGCAAGGAAATGCAATCTACTATGCGTCTCCCGAATATGTGGAATATGACACTGATAAAACCAATGTTAATTTCACTCGAGCATTTGCCGGTTATGTGGGAATGGGAACAATGACCGATTCTGAATCAGGACGATATAGTGCTTTGATTGATTGCTTTGTACACAATAATATGTCCACAAACAGCGATAGTAATTATATTTTGGGAATCATTGTTAGTGGAAAACCCGGCCAACGCATTGATTGTTTCTGTGATGCGACATATACATTCTTTGACAATTATGGAGTGGAAGGTTGGGCTAAAGGAAGCACCAATGGCACTATCAGCGACATGGCTTGTGCCCACAACGTGCTTGTCGTGGGCTCCTACAATGTGCGCAATTCATGGGTATCACTCGATAAAAAGGCTTACACAATCGGGACAAATTACATACCCGGAGAGGTTTCAAGTTTTTCATCTTATGGAACTCTGATTGATGGACGCAATCTGCCTCATGTGTGTGCCCCAGGTGCAACAATTATTTCATCGTCAAACTCCTATTTTATTGATTCTTATGCCAATATTGACCCAGGACTTCAAGCTAAGCTCATTGAAAGGAAACGCAAGAATTATTGGCATCAAGAGGTGGGCACATCAATGGCTACACCGGCCGTTGCCGGTGCAATTGCTCTATGGCTTGAAGCTGACCCCACGTTGACCATTGACGAGGTCAAGGAGATTGCTACATCGACTGCTACTGTTGACGCTCAAGTTTCATCGTTCACCGGCGACAAGGTGCAATGGGGAGCAGGTAAATTCAATGCTTATGATGGACTCAAAGAGGTGATACGTCGCAATTCATCAGTAGGAAAAGTTATGGCCGATGAACGCAATCGTCTTGTGGTTTCATCTAATGATAATCAGTTTAACATTTTCCTTGGCGGCGCCGAGTCAATGAATGTAACATTGTATAATATCTCGGGACAGCCGGTGATTACGTCTTTTGCATCAGGCGATGAAATAGATGTAGATACTTCGGCTTTGGCTCCCGGAGTTTATGTGCTAAGTGTGAATGGTTGCCACAATTGCCGAGTGTTAGTGAAATAATTAATCCCCCAATAATACCAATTAAAGTATGAATAATTCAATTAAAAATGTAGTAATCCGACTCATGGGAGCATTAATGCTCATCGCTACTTATGTTCCGGTCTCAGCTCAAACCTGGGACGAGCCTGTAATTACATTTAAAACAAATATTTATGACAGTTACGGTGAAAGCAATCAGTTTTCATTGGTGATAGGAACTGTTGACAGTTTGCAATATATCGATGTCGATTGCGGCTATGGAAAGGTTGAATATGTAACTCAACAGGCGCGTATCGACTCTTTGTCGCAAATTGGCGGGACATATATTGAGTGTCAAGTATCAAAAGAGGGCCTTGTGAAAATCTATGGCGACCCTGCTCAGATTGATTACCTCAATGCCAGTGGATGTTATATCTCTTGGATTGAATTTTCCAACCCCGAGTATATTGACATTCTTGACCTTTCTCATAATGAACTTGAAAGCCTTGACTTGAGTGCAATGACCAATGTTCAGGCATTGTATTTATCGGATAACAAATTTACTGCAGCTACTCCCTTGAAGATTGGAGGTAATAAGCCCAATCTCAAGATTTTGGAGATGAATACAATCGACTATCTTGACGAATCGTTTAATTTGTCGGATTATCCCGCATTGATATCCTTTGATGGTTATCACAACTTAGGCTTGAAAAAATGTGACCCAACAGGTTGTCCCAATTTGTTGCGTCTCACTCTTGATGTTACTCCCGTAGAGACGATTGACGTGTCAAAGAATGGAAATCTAATGATTTTAAATGTGTCAAACACACGCATCACAAATCTTGACGTGAGTCACAACCCTTATTTAATACAGCTCTATTGTGATCATTCAGGAAGTTATAATAATGAATACAAAATTGAATCGCTTGATATAACTCACAATCCCGAATTGGTTTATCTTTTCTGTGCCGGGAATAAATTGACAAGTCTTGATATTTCAAAGTGTCCCAAGTTGATAACTCTTTCGGCGACTGACAACTATCTAACTTCGATTGATGTGTCACATAACCCCAATTTATATATTGTAGAGATAAACAAAAACTGTATGGACTTTGCAACGTTGCCTCTTGACCCCGGTGTGTGGAACACCTATTATTATGGCCAACGCAATTTCCCGGTAGAAAAGAGCTATAAAGTGGGGGCAACGTTTGACTTCAGTGGGCGTGTGTTGCGTGAAGGAGGCGTCACTGAAGCTATTGTATATAGCGTTTCAGAAGCTTCTCCTGAAAGTCCAACTCCTATTGACGTGTCATCTTATACTTATGCCGATGGAGTTCTCACCATAAATGAGATTCCTGAAGATAGTATCTATATCGCATTTGCCAACACATTGTTTCCCGATGCGATAATGCAAACAGAAAAGTTCAAGATTTTATCGGAAGAGGACTATGGAAAAGATGTGAAGACATTTACCTTTACAACAGCAGTAGCTCCAGGGCAACAACTATCATTTTCAGTGGGTATAGCGGGAGCAACAGTTCAAAATCCGAAGGATTTCTACGTAAATCTTGGTGATGGTAATTTGGTGAAATTTGTTGCAACAACGGCCGACGTTCCATCTACTCCTAACGTGATCGGTTCACGTGCAGGATACGGACCTGTTGAGGTGTATGTAAAAGATGGCGATCAACTCACATCTGTTGATATTAGAGATATAACTCTTTATTCGGCAAATACATCGGCGGCTCCTTCTCTTCACACTCTCAATATAGTAAACGCAGGCCTGTATTCTATTGACTTATCTATGAATCGTTGCTTGGCTTCGCTTGACCTTCAACAGAATAATCTGTCATCATTTACCCTTGCCGGAGCAAATGGATACTATGAAAAGAACTCTCTCGCAGAAATCAATCTTAGCAATAACCGCTTGACCGACTTGACGCTCAATAATATTAAGGCAATTAAATCGCTCAATCTCAGCAATAACCAATTGACGGAAATTGACTTGAGTGATGCCGACTATATTATCAATGTTGATTTGAGCAATAACCTATTGGGAACATTGGATTTCACCTATTGCTCGGTGATGACAAGTCTCAATGTATCAGGCAATAAACTCTCGTCAATAGTTATGCCCACAGAAATAGCGTTGAATTATTTCAATTGTAGCAATAACTATTTCACTCTTGCAACACTTCCTAAACATGGTACACTTGATGATGAGAATTACATTTACGCACCTCAAGCCGATCTCCCTATCCCAACAAAAGGACCCGGAATTGATTTGTCGGAGCAAAACATAGTGATCAATGGCGTTGGAACGATATTTACTTGGAAGGATAGCAATGGTAATGTTCTCAACGAAGGTGTAGATTATACCATAAACAATGGTGTAACAATCTTCCGCAATAC
The DNA here is from genome assembly GCA_017505535.1 of Muribaculaceae bacterium. GTDB lineage: Bacteria > Bacteroidota > Bacteroidia > Bacteroidales > Muribaculaceae > RGIG4079. The sequence continues at coordinate 56,606 of JAFVPD010000013.1, read as the reverse complement.
TGAAGTAGGTAATGTTGTATGTGAAATGACAAATGCGGCATATCCGCAATTTGTTGGAGATAAAGTTTTCAAGACTACTCCTATTCTTGCCGCAGCGATGCCCACAAATGTTGTTGCATCGTTTACTACGCTAAATGATGGTGAGGCAGTGAGCCTTTCGTTGGCTGCCGAAAAATCAGGTACAGCCATTTATATCGGTTGGGACGGAAATGAGAATTTGAGCCAATATATGCTTGAAAACACCTACAAGTTGTTCTCTGCTACAACTAAGGCTAACACACAAGTGAATGTATATACCTATGATGAAGGTGAAAAAATAACTGTGTTCAGTATGTCGGGAGCTACTCTTAGTGATTGTGATGTGTCAAAGTTGAATGATGCGATATGTATAAATGTGAGTGATGCATCACTTTCATCGATAGAACTTCCTAAAGGAACAACTTTATCAGAACTCACTCTTGATGGAAATGCATTTACCGTGTTTGATGTAACTCCTTATCCGTCGCTTTCTATTTTGAGCCTAAATAATAACCAATTGACCGGATTAGATGTTTCATCTTTGGCCAATCTACAACTATTGTCGGCATCATATAATCAACTCACAAGCGTGAAACTCAACAATCCATTGATGTGGGCATTGTATCTTGATAATAACAACTTCTCAACAATTGACCTTGGCGGAGCCCCTGCAATCAGTCAGTTGTCGTTGTCAAGCAATCAACTCACCTCAATAAATGTTGATGAATTGACCAATCTTAGAATGTTGAGTGTTATCGGAAATAATCTCACATTTGCCACTTTGCCACGAGTTAAAGCTCAATATGCTGTTTATAACTATGCCAATCAAGCCCCGATGACTGTTCCTTCGGTTAATGGTATGATTGATCTTAGTGACCAGTATATGGTTGACGCTACCGAAACTGTTTACCGATGGTTTCTCAATGTACCGGAACAAGATGAAGTCGGAAATCTCGTTGGTGAAGAGTTGATTATTGATACTGAATATACTCTTGATAAAGGTGTGACACAATTCCTAACCGATTTCAATAACGTGATGTGTGTAATGACCAATGCAGCTCTTCCGAATGTGTTCATCTACACCAATTTGATGAATGTCTCAGGCATTGAAGAACTCTTGGCCGACAATTCTGTTGAGGTAAAAGTCGTGGGCGGTGTTATTACAATTACAACCGATGTTGCAGGCCAATCAATCGCTTTGCACAATATGAATGGCTCGCTTATTGCATCAACAATCACTCAGGTCGGAGTCACTACAATTGGTAATCTACAAGGAGGAATATATGTCCTTTCAGTAGGCTCTAAAGTCTATAAATTGCTTGTAAAGTAGAATCGACTCGGACTATAACTATATACAGCCACAAATCTTTAGCGGGATTTGTGGCTGTATTGTTTTATATGGTTCAAAATTAATCGGACGATTGTTTTTTCAATGATTTTGTTTAATTTTGTGGCAAAGAAAAGAATATTTAGATTATGCTACGAAAAATAAGGATAACTTTAGCTGCGTTGTTTTTCATCGCTGTTACTTTTTTGTTTCTTGATTTTACCGGTGCGGTACATACTTGGCTTGGGTGGACTGCCCAAGTACAATTCTTGCCTGCGGTGTTAGCCCTCAATGTTGGGGTGGTAATTGCACTCGTGTTACTCACGCTGATTTTCGGGCGCATATACTGTTCGGTAGTATGTCCTTTGGGTGTAATGCAAGATATCATATCATGGATTAGTGGTCGCCGACGTGGGAAAAAAGCACGTTTTGGCTACACTCCTGCTAAATCACTCTTGAGATACATTGTATTGGCATTGTTTATCGTGGCAATAATCGCGGGATTTACAGCCATAGTATCAATAATTGCCCCATATAGTGCGTATGGGCGCATCGCGTCAAATCTCTTTGCTCCTATATATCAATGGGGAAACAATGTGCTTGCCTACTTTGCTGAACGAGCCAATAGCTATGCTTTTTATCGCACCGAAGTGTGGATAAAAAGTGTGGTAACGTTGGGAGTGGCCATTGGCACGTTTGTGATAATCGCAGTACTTGCTTGGCGAGGTGGTCGCACTTATTGCAATACGATATGTCCGGTGGGTACGATTCTCGGAGTTATATCACGATGGTCGTTATTGCGCCCTGTAATTGACACCTCTTTATGTACCGGTTGCAGCCTATGCGCTCGTAAGTGCAAATCGTCGTGCATTGACCATAAATCTCACACCATAGACTATAGCCGATGTGTGGCTTGTATGGATTGTTTGGACAATTGTAGCCAAGGAGCAATTAAATTGCAATCTCGACTGAAAAAGATGGAGGCTGAAAAATCCTCCGAAAGTAAGCCAACCGACGAGAGCCGTCGTGGATTTATTGCAACCACAGCAATTGTCGGGACTTCGTTGATCGTTGATGCTCAGCGACGTAAACACAAAATGAAAGTTGATGGAGGTTTGGCAATAATTCAAGACAAGAAAATTCCTCATCGAGACACGCCCATAGTTCCGGCCGGAGCATTGAGCGCACGACATCTGTCGCAACATTGTACCGCATGTCAATTGTGTGTGTCGATGTGTCCCAATCAAGTTTTGCGTCCGTCAAGCGACTTAGCAACACTCATGCAACCCGAAATGTCGTATGAACGTGGATATTGCCGACCGGAGTGTACACGATGTGCCGATGTTTGTCCTTCTGATGCAATTCGACCCATTACAATAGAAGAAAAATCTTCGATACAGATAGGACATGCTGTTTGGGTAAAGGAAAATTGCGTAGTGCTAACCGACAATGTCGAATGTGGCAACTGCGCACGTCATTGCCCATCAGGAGCAATTCTCATGGTGCCCATTGATGCCAATGACGAAACATCACGCAAAATTCCTGTGGTAAATACCGAAAGATGTATCGGCTGCGGAGCATGTGAAAATTTGTGCCCTGCGCGTCCATTCAGTGCCATATATGTAGAGGGTAATAACGTTCACCACACAATCTAAAATCGTAATATCATGTCACAAAACAAAGATATAACTCGTCGCAATTTCCTCAAGATGATGGGATTGGGCGCAACTGCAACCGCTGCGGCAATGGCCGGTTGTTCAACAGAAAAATCACGCAATGCAATTACATCTACAGCGCCTCAAGGAGAGATGACCTATCGCACAACTCCATCAACCGGCGATAAGGTTTCATTGTTGGGATATGGGTGTATGCGTTGGCCTCGACTATCTGAGCCGGCGCCTGATGGAAATGTAATCGACCAAGAGGCGGTGAATGAATTGATTGACTACGCAATAGATCATGGAGTTAATCTCTTTGACACATCACCGGTGTATATGCAAGGATGGTCGGAAAAATCTACAGGAATAGCCCTAAAACGTCACCCTCGTGATAAATACTACATCTCAACTAAGCTCTCAAACATGCACAATTACTCGCGCGAGGCATCGATTGAGATGTATCACAATTCATTCAAAAATCTGCAAGTAGATTATATTGATTATTACTTATTGCATTCAATTGGCGGTGGCGACGGAATGGGATTGCTCAATCAACGCTATTTTGACAATGGAGTGCTTGAGTTTTTACTTGAAGAGCGGAAGGCCGGGCGCATACGCAACCTCGGATTTTCATATCATGGCGACGTGAAGGTGTTTGATTATATGCTCTCAATCCACGATGAGATAAAATGGGATTTTGTGCTCATTCAAATGAATTATCTTGATTGGCGTCATGCAAAAGAAATTAATCAAGCAAACACCAATGCCGAATATCTTTATGGCGAATTGGAAAAACGTGGTATCCCTGCGATGATTATGGAACCGCTTTTGGGTGGCCGTTTGGCTAAAGTCCCCGACCACATTGTTGCGCGTCTCAAACAGCGTGAGCCACAGCAAAGTGTTGCTTCGTGGGCGTTTAGATTTGCCGGTACCTATCCCGGAGTCCTCACTGTATTGAGTGGTATGACCTATATGGAGCATCTCAAGGACAATCTCAATACCTACTCGCCGTTGCAGCCTCTCACGGCTGAAGAATTGCAATTTTTGCAAGATACGGCCGATATAATGATGCAATATCCTTCGGTCCCATGCACCGATTGCAAATACTGTATGCCATGCCCCTATGGGATAGACATTCCTGCAGTGTTTTCTCATTATAACGCATGCCTCAACGAAGGGCGTATTCTCAACAAAGGGGAAGAGGGCTATCGCACAGCTCGTCGCGCGTTTCTCATCGGCTACGATCGTAGTGTGCCACGATTGCGTCAAGCAAGTCACTGCATCGGTTGTGGAAAATGTTCACCATCGTGCCCTCAACGTATTGATATTCCGGGGCAATTACACCGCATAGACCAATACGTTGAAACCCTCAAACGAGACATAGAGAAATAGTAATTAGTTCTCTATCGCCTTGATCAACCTAATTGCTTCGCTATATAGTCGGTGCAATTGGTTGTTGACTTTCATGTCATTGTCTTTCTCGTATGTTTCCTTATCGATTTCGGGGAACATTTCATTTGACAAAATGTCAAGGTGTAACATTTCGCTTTTCATTTCATCTTTAGATTTACTACAGTTTTTCCATTTGACTCTTTCTTCTTCAGTCCTCAGAGGGCGAAATCCCAACAATAATCGCTCAGTGGTCCATCGGTTATGCTCGGTGAGACGCATCGCATTGGCATTGTTCTGTACAGCATTAATAATCTGTTCAGATTGTAGAGGTTTAGAAGTGTCAAGACCAATAAAACGTAATTTCATGAAAAGCATATTTGCAGAGTATATGCTTGACCATTTATTAATGGTGGGTTGTGTCTCCCATTCTTTTTCCGGGTCTTTGTCGGTGGAACAGTAGCAACTATGTACCAATTTGCCCAAGTCGTGGTGTAACACCTCTCCGTGGTAGCATTCCGATGTGATGCCAAAAGGTACAACTCTTTCAAACCCTTGACGTTTCCTTAATTGGTTGATGAGCACCGGGCTTTCGTTTTGTCTAACTAAAATGTTGTATGAGTCGTGTATAATTTCGTGATGAAGCGACATGCATGTTTTTACGTTGTGCTCAGAGTCGGGCTCACAAAGTGCGATAGTAAGTAAAATGGTTTTGTCGGAGCTCTTTTGGCGTAGATATTTTGAGATGTGACTATCGGTCAAATTCCCGGAAATAAATTCCCATTCAATATCAAGGAAATTTTTATCGCCAAGGATCTCATGATAAGGTGATTCTGAATCTTTGTCGGCTATGGGGTCTATCCATGGAGAATTGTCGATGTCGGCAATATTATTGATTTCGCGCCATCGTGCTAAATCAAATAGATTATGATAGAAACTGCGAAATTCTGATCCTGCTTGATTGGCATCATTGGAGATAAAAGTGATGCGCGAACGAGTATTGTTGTCCTCTTCTTTGAAATTAGGAAAATGAAGTATTTGTGCGGCATTGGTGGCAAGTGCTATTGCCATATCGTTCATGCCGGAAATAACCAAGTGGACGCGTTGGTTGCTCTGAGGAGTAATGCCTTTTCCGTCAAGTGGTTGGTAGACCCAATGTTGAATGTCGCCATTGATGGTGACCGATGATGGGATTGTCGCCAATGCTTTTTGTGCCCATATCTCGTTAAAATTAAAAGGCAATAATTCCAAATGGGAATTATTATTGCTTAAAGGCGAATTCATGACGTCGATTGTTTGCACCAATCGGAACATTATGTGTGAGTTAATTTGAATGTGGCACTTTACTTTGGTGGAATCGTTGGGCCTGCATTTTTGCAGAATGAGATTAATTTTCTTGGCACATTCAACATTAATGGCATCGTGGGCCGACTCATTTTCTTCGCCTAACAAGTAAATAGTATCTACCCCGTTGTGTAATTGCAATCGATGTTCAAGATCTTCGTAGGCATTACGAGCCCCTCTTAGCACGACTAATCGAGATTCGACATCATGGCTAACGTTTACATGAATGTGGTTGCGTACATCTTCGCAATCACGGTCGCTCATTAGAAGAATAAATTTGTCGGAATTGTGCTTTATGTCATCATAAATCTTAGTCAATAGAGAGGGAACGCTACGATTAAATCCTAAAATCACAATGTGATGCTTTAGGTTGTAGATTGTTAGGCCTTTGGAATAGCTCTCAACGCGTCGGTCAAGAACGTTGCTGATTACCGAGATGAGCATGCCACTGAAAATTGCCAGCCCAAAAACGGCACAGATAATAGAAAAAGTGGCTGAAAGAGAGGCATTTGGTGCGCCCGGGTCAATGAGAAGATACAAAATATCATACCATGCACCATATCCTGTTGTATTTAATGCTGAATTATAGGCGCCGGTAATCTTGCTAAAAGCTAATAGTAAGAGATAAACGACAAGCATTAACGCTAGTAACCACATGATTTGTCGTTTGAGCCCACGTGAAAAATCTCGGTCAAAATTGAGACCGAAGTGTCGTAGATATAATTTGATTTTAAAGAATGCTTTGTTGAAGAAATCTCCCATGGTGTAATATTGTAGTTTAATTGCGAGGTAAATGTACAAAATAAAGCTTAGTCAGCAAATACTTTGAACAGCAAATGTGGGATTTAACAGACATTATGCATTATGAATTGGTCAATAGGCATTTAATTTCTATCTTTGCCGATTGATTGGTGTGGTATGCCTAATCATAAATAGCATTAGCATGAAAAAGTATAAGATAATAAACAATTCGCTCGGCTGGTTTTGCTTCATAATAGCCGCCGTTACTTATTTGCTCACACTTGAGCCTACCGCAAGTTTTTGGGATTGTCCCGAGTTTATATCACAAGGATTTAAACTTGAAGTTGGACACCCACCGGGCAACCCTATTTGGATGTTGACCGCTCGATTCTTTGTGAATTTTGCCGGAGGAGATCCTGCCAATGTAGCCATTGCAGTAAATGCGATGTCGGCGTTGTTGAGCGCAGGAACCATCTTGTTGTTGTTTTGGACAATAACCCACTTGGTGAAACGTCTCATTGTAAAAGATGACGCTACGACAGTATCTCTTACACAGATGCTTGTAATCTTTGGCTCAGGCTTAGTTGGTTCGTTGGCCTATACATGGAGCGATACATTTTGGTTCTCGGCAACTGAGGGAGAGGTTTATGCATTTTCATCGTTCTGTACTGCCTTGGTGTTCTGGCTCATTCTCAAATGGGAAAATAGGGCCGATAATCCACTGAGTGATCGATATTTGATATTAATAGCCTATGTGATAGGTATTTCAATAGCCGTCCACTTGTTGAACTTGTTGTGTATCCCGGCAATTGTGCTTGTGGTGTATTATCGCAAGTTTAAAAACACTTCGGCAAAGGGCTCGCTCATTGCTCTTGGCGTGTCTTGTGTGATAGTGGGGCTGATTCTTTATGGCTTGGTTCCAGGATTCATCGAAGTATCTCAGTATTTTGAACTGTTTGCAGTTAACACATTGGGCATGAGCTATAATTCGGGCGTTTTGGCCTATGCTATTGTAACCGTAGCTGTGCTTGTGTGGACCATTTATGAAATTTATCGTCAGAAGAGTTCTCGCAATATAAAATTGGGCGTGATTATGAGCCTGGTTGTATCGGGAATCGCATTTATTGGCGACAATGCTATGATTCCGGTGCTTGTGCTTGCCGGTGCGATTATTTATTTCTTCTGGTTCTGTAAGAAATTGCCGGTGAGAATTCTCAATATTGCAGTGACAAGTATCTTGGTAATCTTTATTGGTTACTCTTCATATGCATTGTTGCTCATACGCTCTAATGCCAATACACCGATGAACCAGAATGCACCCGACAATGTGTTTGCGTTGGCATCATATCTCAACCGTGAGCAATATGGCGACCGTCCATTGTTTTATGGTCAAACCTATAATTCGGGCGTGCTCTATGAGGCCGATCCAAGCACCGGAGCTGTAAAAGCATGTCAAACTCATGGCTCTAAGATGTATAATAAAGTGATTAAAACGTCGGCCGATGAGCCTGACCGTTATGTCATGACAGGGCAAAAGGTGGATTATGAAATGATACCCGAGCTCAATATGATATTCCCTCGCATGTATAGCACAAAAGGGTCGCATGTTGCAGCCTATAAGAGTTGGGTGGGAATGAATTCGACCAACACAAAATTTGTCGATGCAACAATCTATGTTGATGAAAATGGGCAATCGTTATATAAGGAAAAACGTGAACGCCCAACGTTTGGTCAGAATTTCCAATTCTTCCTCACCTATCAACTCAATCACATGTATTGGCGTTATTTCATGTGGAACTTTGCCGGCCGTCAAAATGATATTCAGGGCAATGGAGAGGTTAATCATGGTAACTGGATATCGGGAATTCCCTTCATTGACAATGCACGATTGGGCGATCAATCGTTGCTCCCCGACGATCTTGGTGAAGGAAATAAAGGTCACAATGTGTTCTATCTGTTGCCATTATTGTTGGGTATCATAGGACTATTGTGGCAAGCGTTTGTGTCAAAGCGTGGAATAGAGCAATTCTGGGTTATCTTCTTCTTGTTCTTTATGACCGGTATTGCGATTGTACTATATTTGAATCAGACTCCCGGTCAGCCAAGAGAACGTGATTACGCATTTGCCGGATCATTCTATGCCTATGCAATATGGATAGGTTTTGGAGTGGCTGCATTGTATAATATCCTAAAAGATTTTATTGCCAAGAAAGCCCCTGAATCAAAAGTTGCGGCTGCTGTAGCATGTGTATTGGGCATTGCCGTGCCATTGCAAATGGTGTCACAAACGTGGGACGATCATGATCGCTCGGGACGTTATGCTGCTCGTGACTTTGGTATGAACTATTTGTCGAGCCTTGACCCAAATGCGATAATATTTACCAATGGCGATAATGACACATTCCCATTGTGGTATGCCCAAGAGGTAGAAGGCTATCGCACCGACGTGCGTGTAGTGAATTTATCTTATCTCACTACCGATTGGTATGCCAATCAGTTGCGTTATCCCTATTATGATGCTCCAGCTGTTGATATTCAAGCAACACCGGCCGACTATGGACATGATCGCCGACAATTTAACTATTTCTTGACGCCCGATACAACTGCTGTGCCTGTTTCGGCATCGTTGCGAGCATTATATTCCGATGATGCAGAAAAAAACAAGCATGGTGTTCCTGAGATGAAATATCCTAATATGTATATCCCGGTAGATCCACAAGCTGCGATAGAATCGGGTCGTGTGGCTCCCGAATTGGCTGAGGCTATTCAGGAATATATCAAAATCAATCTTTCGGAAGATGGAAAATGTTCATCGGAAGGTGGAATAGCGCTCAACAAGACACTTGTTCTTGACATGCTCAGCTCAAGTGTTGCCAATGGTTGGAATCGACCCATATATTTTGCAATGACTGTTCCCGATGATTATTATATGTCATTGACTCCATATATGAGTTGCACAGGTCTTGCCTACGAGGTTACTCCTCTCCTTGAAGGTGATGAATATTCTGCTGCAGTCAACACCGATAAGATGTATGACAATGTGATGAATAAGTTCCGTTGGGGTGGCCTTGACAAGGTAGAGTCTCCAGCAGATATTTATCTTGATGAGACAGTGCGTCGCATGGTTACAACCCATCGTAGCGCGTTACTTGACCTTGCTACCGCATTATATAATGAAGGCGTAAGAGCCGAGGCTGTTGCCGAGGAATATGGTGATACAACGGCCGTTGAGGTTAAAGACTTGAAGGAATTTGCCGGACAACGCTATCAGATGGCTCTCAACGTGATGGATACCATGATGGAAAATTTGCCGGTAGAGGCTTGTCCCTATTCAATACAAATTGGAGCCAACATTGCCGACTTGTATTTGCGATTGTCTCTACCTCTTGGTGATGACACTCTCCGAGAAAAAGCAATAGAGATTCTTGATAGCGAAATACGCCGTTATGCTCAATATATGATTTACTTCCAGAGCCTCAAACCCTATGAATTTGCAACATTGCAACGCAACGACCGATATATTCAGAGCGCATATTTTACGACATTGTTGCAAATGTATAGTAATGCCGACGCCGATGTTGAAGCGCTCATGGAAGAGTTGAGCGTGCAAGGTGTTAATTTCCATAAAATCTTGGAGCAGCTCAAGAATTAATATCTCGGCACCATGTTTATAGAGCAACCACCATTATTGTATCGACTACTGTTCCCTGAAGCGGTGTGGCGCATCAAGCGAGGTAATCGGCGGGTGGTGTATCTTACATTTGATGATGGCCCAATTCCTGAGGTGACTCCTTGGGTGCTTGACTTGTTGGATCATTACGGAATAAAGGCAACATTTTTCCTCGTGGGAGATAATGTTGCGCGCAATCCTCATCTGTTGGAGGAGATAAAGAGTCGTGGTCATAGTTATGGTAATCACACGATGAATCATCTTCAAGGCTCAAAAGTGACAACATTGCGTTATATGCGCAACATCACTCAAGCCAACACCTTGATTAATAGTTCGCTATTCCGCCCTCCTCATGGACTGATAAGGTGGTCACAAGCTCGAGCGATAAAAGACCACTATAACATAGTGATGTATGACCTTGTTACGCGTGATTATAGTAAAAAACTCAGTGGAGAGCAGGTGTTTGCCAATGTGCGTCGTTATGCTCGCAATGGGTCTATTATAGTGTTTCATGACTCTCTCAAGGCCGAACATAATTTGCGCTATGCATTGCCAAAAGCAATCGAGTGGCTTATAGAGCAAGGATATGAATTTGACCCCATCTCAATGTAAAGAATTAATTGTAGCCGAGGCTTCTCGTTTGGGGGTGGAAAAGATTGCATTTGCTTCTATTGACCCCGTTGATGATGAGGCACGCAACATATATCAACGGTGGATTGAGGGTCGGCATCATGGGGAGATGGCCTACATGGAGAAATATTCCGACGTGAGAGATAATCCGGCTCTTCTGTTGCCGGGAGCAAAGACTATTGTGTGTTGTGCCATAAATTATCAACCGCGACAACGCCAAGACACAAATGTGCCCCAAATCGCTTCCTATGCACTCGGTCGCGACTATCATGAGGTTGTGAGAGAGCTACTATCGACACTTGCAGCATATATAGAACAACTCACAGGTGCCAAAACACGAGTGTGTGTTGACACTGCTCCTTTGCGCGAGCGATATTGGGCTGTGAAATCGGGCTTAGGTTTTGTGGGAATAAACAATCAGCTGATTATCCCATCGCGAGGCTCACGTTTTTTCCTTGGAGAGATATTGATTACCGAGAAATTTCCATCAGATGAACCTTGTACTCAGAAATGTTTGCGGTGTGGGGCTTGTGTTAAGGCTTGTCCTGCTCGAGCAATAAATGCCGATGGGTCAATTGATACACAACGATGCATTTCCTATCTCACCATAGAGCATCGAGGGGATCTCCCGGCCGATGTGAAACTTGGCAACAAAGTATATGGGTGTGATGTGTGTCAGGACGTGTGTCCACACAATCTTTGTTCATCGCCTACTACAATCAGCGATTTTCAAGCCTCAGAAGCGTTGCTGACCTTAGATGAGGAAGCCATGAAAACTCTCACTCCCGAGCAGTTTTCGGCATTGTTCAGGCATTCGGCCATAAAGCGAACAAAATATGTCGGCTTTATGCGCAACCTTTCTCGGGTGTTGGCCGAGAAGGCGGGCGATTAGAATTTAAATTTGTAGTTTACACCTATGATGTTTACAAATGTTGTTTCTTTTGTCAAATCCTTGAATTGTCCTGAGTTTGCACCTATATTAACATCTTTGTTGAATTCATAGTCAAAACGATAATAGATGTCGATGCTATTGCGTCGGTCAAATCGATACTCGCAGCCTATTGCCGAGCGCACTTTCTCGATATACTCGTTTCCTGCGTGTTTGGGCGCGTTTAGAGTATTGGCAATCTCAACATAGGCATAGGGAATGATGGGAATGTGGCGGAACGTGTATTCGGCTTTCAGACGGCTTTTTAGCACCCATTTGGGATTGGATTTCTCGCCCTCGTCATAAAGTTTATAGCCATGCACCTCCTTGTCGAGGAATGTAACTTGGGCAAGTTCACGAAGGCTGAAGCGCCAATTGTAATAAGTCTTGTAGTAGAATGTCACGCCCAAAGTTCCGCGATGACGATTTTCCCAATATCCTTTATTGTTTGTTTTGTTCTTTCCTTCTTGATTTATGAGCATGTGGGTATAGCGGCCTTGTATTTTGAGCCAATCAAGAGCAGTGTATTCAACTCCAAGCTCAGAATACATGCGATCAAATGCTCCAAAAGTGTCTCTGATGCGAAACTCTTCGCTCCATTCAAGATTTACTTTTCGAGAGAGACTTTTTGTGATGGCCCAACCTGCACGAAATTGAAAATCATTGTCGGTTGTTTCATATACAGGCACTTCTTGTGCCGATGCAGAAAATGCAGTGGCAAGGAGAATTCCTATTAGTATAGAGCGTAAAACTTTCATTATAATTCGGGTTTAAGTTTTGTGATATTATTTAGAGCAGTATTTGATGTTTCAGTTCCACCGGGGTAGTAAACTCTGATGAATGCTGCATCGCGTAGAAAATCAATGTGTCCGATTTCTATCTTTTCGATATTAAGCCCTGTGCGTTTGCAAAGGTCGGCCATCAACTCATCGTGTTTGTCGGGAGTGATGAGTTCAATGCGGTCATACAAAATGAGTTTAGAGCTTGTGCTTGATAAAAATTTTTGAAATTCAAAGAATCCCACGATGAGCAGAATCAAAAGATTAGTAGCTCCTAAAACAGCATAAGAAACGCTGAGCGACAATCCATTGATTACCGATATGGCAATAACCATAAAAAGATAGGTCATTTCCTTGATGGGCACTGTCTCGGTGCGATAACGTATAACGCCAAATATTGCCAACAGACCAAGTGTGAGTCCTATCTGCAGTTTGATGCTTTCCAAGAGGAAAAGCAGTAGGAACATTCCTGCAGAGAAAAATATCAGAGATTTGTAGTATTCGCGATTTCGGTTTTTGCGGTAGTAGCAAAAATGAATCATTATGAAACACACAAGCATGTGGAAACTGAAACGTAACAACATGTGCCACATTTCTTCGGCATTCCAAAGTGGAGCGCCAAACATGCTCACTACGGTATCTCCTGGATAGCCAAATTCATCGGCTATGCTTTGGTCAAATTCTTCAAATTCTATCATAATTCTGTGATGAAAGTTTTTTTATTTTCTTTAGTTTTATCTTGAAACGATTGGTCTTTACGTTAGGATTTGTTGTTGTGATGACTGTGCCCATGCAATATTTGCTCATTTTCAAGGGCATGATGCGCAGATCACGCAAAATTTGTCGCATTGTTGACACGTAGCGTCCATCTTGTTTAAGCTCAATGATGATGATGGGTTTGAGATTGCCACATTGTTTGTTGAAAAAGTTGTAGAAGCTTACGTTTAGGTCAATTGTAATGCGTTCGGTTTTCTCGGGATTAACAAGTGTGATGCGTGAAAATTCAGTGGTTAATGCCGGAACAAGCTCGTTAAACCGATATTTAGTGTTTGAATTAACAAAGTCAATAGCCTCATCGTTTTGCCTAAGAGCGATGGAATCGGATTCATCTACCGTGATGCGAATTTTTTTCGTGCGCCCTTTGTTATTCTTATTTTTAATTTCAAGGAACGATAATTTTGATTCGACATATGTGCGACAACGAATCTTTTGACGTCGTAACTTGCGATTGTGGTGCATCGTGTACATCTCAAGATCGTGAGTGTCAAAGTATATGGTTGAATAACTTGATAATACCCCATTGGTATATTGTACCATGTATCCCATCTCTTTTGCTCGAGAGAGAATTTCAGCCAAAGCACACCGAGGAGCCACAAATTTTGTGTCGGTACGATTCATGAGTTTCACCGCCTTCATTTCACTGAGGGTGATGCGTTGCATTGTATCGTAGATGGCTGATTCGGTAATGGGGGTCGATTCCATTTATGGCACTGATTATCGGGATCTATTCCTCAAATTTATAATTGTATTCTTTGATGGAATACAGTTTGCCATTGGGCAAATAGTTGTATTGTTTTTTCTTAGTGCCGTCGGCGTTATATTCATATTTGCGAATGCGCACCGGTTTATTGCGGTCGTTATATACGATTTCTTTGGCCACCAATCCGTTATCGCCGTATGTAGTAACGACGCGTTCACGTTGGCCGTATGATGCATATTCTATCTCTTCGATTTTGCGGCCTTGTTCATCATATATTGTCAAGTGGTCCATCCAGCGGTTGCGACCTTTGGAATCGGTGTTCCATTCGGTGACTGTGAGGTTTTTACGTTTTTGACGTTTGGCTAATGTCTCGGGGCTCACTTCTTGAGCTACCGCCATTACTGAACAGAGTAATGCCGCAAATAGTAGAATTATTTTGTGCTTCATGATTATTGTAGAGTTAGTATTAAATACAAAATTACGTAAATAATCCTTATGTTGTAACAGTTTATTTAAAATCCTGTATTGTTTATAGCAAATAGGAGAGATTTTGGCTATATTATATGGTAATTAATGTTTGTTAACGCTGCTAATCGCTTTTGCTGATTTCTTATTGTGCGTTTCTATGACAATTGCGAGAGTGTAGTAAGCAAGCGTTAGGCCCCATAGCATTAAATAAGGGGTGGCGGTTAGGTTGAGATTGGCCCCCATCGAGTTTATATTTACGAATGCTTCAATTCCCCATGTTGCCGGAATTAGAGAACTTATGCCATACCATATTGGCGACATGGCATAACGGGGCCATGTGAGTCCCGATAGGAAGATGAAAATAACTGAGGTGAACACTATGACGAGCATGGAGGATTCTCGTTCCGATGATAGTTTTTGCACGCTCAATCCCATGAATGACGACGAGAGTAGGAGAGGCAAACTCATGAGTATAATGTCGATAATATTCGTGGAGCGAGGTAGATTGAATATTGTAGGAATAAAAAGCAACATGTATAGCACCAAAGGGATATATATGACGGTGTAGCAGAGGGCCTTGCCTAATATAGAGGCTGATGAAGGTGCGATGATGGTCAACGGATCGGAATTCCCATTTATTTTCCGACGTTCAGCTCTCCCTCCTCCAAGCATTGAAATGCCCAGAATAAGGCTTTGTTGTATAATGAGAATGAGTATTCCTGGAATCAAGAATGAGGCAAATCCTTCGGACGGATTGCCGGTAAAAACAGCATGGCTATTAACGGGGGTAGATGATGGAAGAGAGTATTGTTGATGTCTGACCTGTGCTCCATAGGCAAGCGACAAGGAGGTCAATGATGAAACAAATGCCCGATAGCGTATCAATAAACTCATGTCGCAATAAAATTCAATGGTGGCCTGTTGATGGGTGTTCAAGTTGCGGTCAAAATCGTGTGGAATTAAAAGGACTCCATAGCAGGCTTTCTCATTTTTCCACTCGCGTGCTTCACTGATGGAGGCGGCATATCCCACAATGTGAATGGCCTCGGTGGCATCGGCCATGCGCACAAATTGTCGGCTATTGGTTGAACGACAGTTGTCAACCACTGCAACCGGGATATCGTGCACAACTTCGGGGTTGTATATGAGCGTGTATATTAACGGATATATAGTGGGGAGTAAGATGAAAAAAAGTAGTACTCCGATATCGCTAAATACAAGTACAAATTCTCGTGTCCACACTTTTAGTAGAGCCGAGCTCCATTGTTTGAAAGATGATTGATTCATGAGCTATGGGACATAAATGGGGTGAGACAATCGGCGTTTTAGTAGTGGAACAAGGAAGCAGGCAATGATGGGGTATATCACAAGTGATACAAATTGCCATCGAGAGTAATAGATGTCAATGCCATTGAGGGCTTGGTCGATGTATATCAAAAAGTAATGCCTCACCGGAATCAGATAGCTGAAGATGCCGATAGCTCCATACATGCTCTCTACCGGGAATGAGAATCCGGTGATAGAAAATGATAAAATACCTAACAGAGACACAATGCTCAGGGCAAGACGCAAATTTGGCATGATGCAGCATACGATTAAACCGACCGACTGACATGCAATCACCAATAACATCATTGCCGAGATAATCGTGAGTGCATTGCAGTTAAGTGGGAAGTGGTTGTAGCCATACATGAGCGATTGACACATTATAGCTACGGTTGAGAAAATTAATGTGTGAGGCAACAGTTTTCCCAAAAGTGCAATGTAAATAGAATTTCCGGCCGTATGAAGCCATTGAGGAGACGTTGAGTTTTTTATCTCGCTGCAAACCGAGAATACCGTTACTAATAGGACCATTAGAGCAATAATGCCGGGAATGAATGAGTTGCAGAGATATATCGAGTAATTGGACCACGGATTGTTAAGAGGGTGTTCCTGTATGACAATTGGTTGAAGAATGGTATCAACTTGGCCTTCTTCGGCGCCAACCCCCAATAATTGAGCGCTCACGATCGAGCCCGAGGTGCTTACTGCCATTGTCTTAAATCCTTTAAAAGAGAGTGTTCCCGGAATATAGTAGGACATATTGCAGAAATAGGAAAGAGTGGGCGCGAGGTTGCTTGTGGCTTCACGCTCAAAATCTTCGGGTATGAGGAAAAATCCATAGATGTTACCTTCTTGTAGTTGATTCATCGCTTCGTTGAAATTGGGATAGCGATAGGCAACGTCAACCGATTGTAGGGCTGAAAGTGTGCGTGTGAGTTGTCGAGACATTGTTGAATTGTCAAGATCGACAACCGCAACAGGTGTTTTTACGGGTAATCCATCGCCAAGCAAACTCAGAAGAAAACACGCCGAGGCAATTGGCACAACAATCATTGTGGCAAAATAGATGCGACGCGATATTAAGTTTCTAAATTCGCGTTTTAGCGAAGATATTACAGTGGCAAAAATCATTTTTGAGGCGGATTGTAGATGATGGTCATTCCGGGACGTAGGTTGTCAATGGGCTCAAGAGGTCGAGCTTTAATCATAAAAGTGCGACTATCCCACTGTCCGGAGGCTTTTGTTGCACGCCATATGGCATAAGTCCCCATGTCTCGTGAATAGAACACTTGCGCCTTTGTTTTGGTGCGATTAAGCGCCGGTATCATAATAGAGATAGTGTCTCCAATGGGTAAATCGTTGAGCAGTTCTTCTCTCACATTGAATGTAACCCACATATCATCGTTTTTGAGTAGGCTCATGATCGGAGTCCCTGTGGCAACCAATTCGCCTTCGTTGGGATAGACTTCATCAATCACTCCGTCGCATGGTGCTGTGAGATATTGGTCGTTCAACACCGATTCAACCTCTTTTACCGAGCCACGAGCAGCATCAACAATTGCTATGGCGCTTGATTTGTCCTCTTGTTGAGCCCCCTCTAATGCTAGGGTGTATTGGCTATGAGCCGCACCTTCGGCTGCTTGTGCCGCTTGGTATGCTGCTAATGCTTCATCTCTTTTTTGTTCCGAGATTACGTCTTGGGCATAAAGTGATTCCATGCGCTCATAGGTTTTTTTAGCAATCTCTTTGGCTGCAATGGCCTGTTGCCAAATGTCGTAGGCGCTCTGTTTTACCTGAGAGCGGGTGCCGGCATTGATTTTTTTGTTTTGGGCGGCAGCTGCCGCCTCCATTGCTTCGGCTTGAGCGAGTTTTGCCTCGGCCGAAGCTGAGTAAATGTGCACGAGAGTGTCTCCGGCTTTTACTTGAGAGCCTTCAGTGGCATATATATGAGCCACTCTTCCCGGAAGCATTCCTGAGATTCTGATAGCGGTTGCCTCGGCTT
The DNA here is from genome assembly GCA_017505535.1 of Muribaculaceae bacterium. Taxonomy (GTDB): domain Bacteria; phylum Bacteroidota; class Bacteroidia; order Bacteroidales; family Muribaculaceae; genus RGIG4079. Next base: position 38,846 of record JAFVPD010000013.1, on the reverse strand, counting down.
GCCCTTCAACGATGGGTTGTGGCGGCGACAGAAATATAAAACCAATAATGGCAATAAGAGCCAAGGAGGCAATCACGGCTCCCAATATTAACAATAATCGGCGTTCTTCTTTTTTTGTGATGGTATCCATGATTATGAGTTATTTAAGAGTTTGTGTCATATTGTAAAGTCCCAAGGGCTTTTGATAAATAAAGGTTGCATAGTCTCACCTCGATTTTTGCATCAATCAGTTGAGATTGAGCACTGAGCCAGGCTGTTTGTGCCTCCATGACATCGGAAGAGGGAATAACCCCTTCTTTAAATGAAATCATGGCAATGCGCAAGTTCTCATTGGCTTTGTCAAGTAGAGTCGTTGCGGCAATCAATGTTTTTTGTGCTTCTTGCGCTTTGTGTGTGGCTTGTGAAACTTGTAAGGCGATGTTGTCACGAGCTTCGTCGAGCGAAAGTTTCGCGATATTGACGTTGGTTTTAGCAATGCGGTATTTATTGTAATCGCCACCCCAATGCCAAATGGGAATGGTTACCATTGCTCCAATGGAAAAAGCGCCGTCAAAGCGTTTGGAGAATCCATCAAACATGTTTGGATTGCTAAATGTATAGGCGCCCACCATTGCCACGTTTGGGAGCATTTCAGAGAGTGCGATGCGTTCTTGCTGTTGTCGCATTTTTACTCCGAGTTCAAGTGCATGGTAATCGGGACGGCGAGCCAAAACATGGTTGAGGCTATCGTTAATATTTGGTTGAGGCAGGAGCGACGTTGCTGAGAGCTCGTTGGGAAGCAAAAGGGTGGTGTTAAGGTCCAGACCGCAGATTTTGGCAAGGGCCATTAGTGCAAGGGTAGAAGCATTTTCCACTCGAGCGAGATCGACTTGTGCCTGGTTGAGCTTTACCTCGATGTTGAGTAAATCGGCTTTTGTTGCGACTCCTTGGTTGAGCATCGCATTTACATTTATACGCAGAGAATCGAGCAATGTGATATAGCTCAAGGCCAATTTGTGCTTAGCCGACAGGGAGATGACTTGCCAATAAGCGGCATCTACGGCACAGATAACCTCTTCGGTCTCGTGGTCAAGCAGAGTTGTGGCAAGTTTTTGGGAAAATTTTGAGAGACGGTTCATTGCCAAAATTTTTCCGCCCATATAAATCGGTTGAGAGATTGTTATTGCTCCGAAGAATACGTTATGAACGTCGTAGGTCATGGATTCTTTGGGGATAAGAGCTACTGTCTCGGGGATATATTGCCCATCGGGCGATTTTATTGGCTCTCCGGTTGTTGGATTTTTAACCAGATTAAATTCATAATTGCCGGTGGCCGGGTTAAAAGTTTTTGTTGGAAGTAGTTGGTCACTATCAAAGACCGATAGTTTTTTCTGGTTATAGGAATATCCTCCCGAAAAGTCAATAGCAGGAAGAAACGCGGCAGTAGCTTCTTGGTGTTGATAATCGGCTGCTTTGATGTTGAGACGCTTGATTTTTAATTGGCGATTGTGTTTTAATGCCATTGCCCTACAAGAATCGAGTGTGACCAAATCGGTTTGTGCCGAGAGTGGTATGGCCGGGCACAAGATTAGAGAGAGTGTTATAATAAATTTAATCATGGGAATTAGAAGATATAGTTATTTATAATAGGGAATTTCTATAAGTCCCTTATTATAAATAACAGATGAGGAACGTTAAAAGTTCAATAATCACAGAGGAAAAATTAAGGGCGATAAATCGCTGTTTATCGCCCTTATTGCTGTTATTTTAAAATGAGCATAAATTCTCCGTTGTCCCACAAGAGCAAATCTTTCATCTTGATGCGTTCAAGATTGAGATACTTTGTGAGTCCTACAATGTTGACATTATCAACATGCCCCCAAAGACACACGTTGAGAGCGTGGTCAGTTTCAATGGTAACGCCATAGTGGGCGATATTTCGACTGAGTCGAGAGGTGATGCGGTCACAACGATGCTGTTTTGCCACTCTTGATGTAAAAGCGCGACTTTTGCCCTTCGTAGAATGGATTGTTGTGGTGTTGTCGGCGTTGAGAACGATAACTGATGATTGGTTTGAGCTGTTGTTTTTAGAAGTTGTCTGTTTCATAATTAAATGCTTTAAAATTGTTGAAAAAATAATTAGATAAAGAATAAATAGTTATTTCCCAGCCAATTGTAAAGCCATAAAAAGTAAGAGATACTGTTTATATTATGCATAGAGATTTAATCTGGACATCTGACAACCATAATATATAGTATCTCATACCTTAGAATGAGTCCTGAAAGGGTGAGTTGCAAAGTCTTTTGTTATCACCCCCCCCATAGTTATGTGGAAAAAGCTTAGACTCAGGTTGTTGGCTACCTGTGGCTGGAAAGAATAATTGTCAACCGAAAAGAAATGGGTTGACAAAGAGAATGTCGCAATTGATTGGAGCTATCAACTACGACTGCCGAAAATATGGCAGGACCATTGCCCCACAACCATAATCGGCGTCCAATACGTCAATGAACACAGCAAAACATATTTAAACGAATATTTGGACCTCACTATGTAGCGTGATGCCGTCGTCTAAATATTTGAGCTAAATTCATTGAGATACTGTTCATAGCATTTAATTATTGAAAATTTCGTGCGTTTTATGGATTGATGCAACAAAGGTATGAGTTATTTTTGAATCCTACAAATTTTTATCAAAATATTTTTTGCGGTGTTAGTTTGTAAAAAACGTGTAAAAAACGAATGTTACCCCAAAAAAGGAATAGTAACATTCGTTATGTGTAGAAGATAAAAAATTAACTAGTTGAAATAATACCAACCATGACAATAGAACGCAAATCTAAAATCACGATAATCACTTGAAACTATATTATGAAAAGAAGTGCCATATCTGTTTGAACAACCAATAACTTTGTTCCCATATGCATCAGAATAAAGTCCAAAATTAAGAGTGGTATTTTTTTGCCATTGTCCATATTGATTAATGAAATATGCGGTAATTGATCCAAGATATTGATATCTATTGTTTTGAGCCAATAATTCGGCTGAAACAGAAGCCTTTTTAGTGTTAGTAGCAAAAGATTCTTGACTATTTCCGCTTAGACATAGAGCTAAAATAACACAAATGGATAGTAGTAATTTTTTCATATGACAAATCATTAATAATTTAGATAACCAGTAGAGCCCCCATCATTTATATAGCCATTATACGGAGTCCCATATTTGCTAGTATAATCGCATTCAACAATAGAAAAGGTTTTATACTTAAGCTTTCCATCGCTATGTCGTTGTGCATCAGTATCGTTATATACCACTCTTGCTACGATATATTTGGTTTGACCACCATTTTCTTTACAGAAAATAGATGCTGTATACCAATAATTACAGTCGTAGCCCCCGTCATAACTCAGTTCTTTTCGATAAATATTAGTAGAATTAGAGATTAACTCCCAGCCATCATTCTGCAGAATAACTTGCAACTCTTCTTCAGGTGAATTGCAATTTTTTGTTAGTGAATCGCCACCACCACAAGCACTAAGACTTATGATTAGAATAACTCCAAAAGAAAAGAAAAAATTTTTCATATTATAGAAGTATTAAAAGTTAAAAATATTGTGCGAATATATATATATATATATAACCAAATATTTAAAGATGTTTTTTAGCAGAAAATCCCAATTAGTCCAAAAAATAAGGGTTTTACGCCATTTTGGGAAGCGCTTATTAGTAAGAACGCTCAATCGCATAGCTTGCTATGCTCATTCGACAAAAAATCAAAATCCCTTCAAATAAAATTTCATAAATCATCACAAAGCAACTTATAGAAGTATCCTTAATATAGATTTTGATAGCAATTTTACATCAGTTGTGGATAATTAAAAAATTTCGTTACCTTTGTGAACTGATGATAACAATGATTTGTTAGGATCAAAGTGAACGAAATATGTAATAAATAAACTCAAAAAATTATGGAAGCAAAAGAAAAAGTATTGGCAACGATGAAAGCTGCCGGAGAACCATTAAATGCAGGTAAAATCGCCGAACTCAGTGGCCTTGACCGTAAGGAGGTTGATGGTGCAATGAAGCAATTGAAAGCCGAAGGGGCAATCATTTCGCCAGTTCGTTGCAAGTGGGAGCCTGCGAAATAATCAGGACACACGATATCGAAAAAATAAAGCGCAACCATCGTGGCTGCGCTTTATTTGTATAAAATGGTATAAGCGATTATTTCATCATGATTTTTGAAACAGAGCGGTTTCCGCTTTCGTCGGTTGCTACGACAATATAGATGCCGGCGTTGAGGTGGGCGGGAGCTTGTGTGGCAACTTTTACACCATTTACATTGTAAATTTCAATATCGGTAGCACCTTCAACATCGATAACGCCATCAGCAATTGTGATGTTCAACGGATTGGCCTTAATTACGCAATCAACGCCATTAGCCTCAATTTGTTCAAAGTACAATCCGGGATCGTTTGTTGAATTGGTGTTCCATGGGTTGGCATTGTCGTTGCCAAATACAAAACCGAGGTTGGCAAAGAAATCTTTGTTTAGGTCGGCAACGGCCACATCGGCACCTTCGGTTGTAGAGTCGTTAGGCTCAATGCTTTTATCGATGGCGTTTATGCTGGCGACAACATAATTGTTGGCAATAGCATTTTCGGCAGTGGGCACGATTGAAGAATCCCATTTAGATGCTTCGATATCGTCGTCCCAACGAGAGTAGCCGATTACACGGTGAACGCCTTTGCCTGTAGTGTTAATCTCGCTGAGAGAAATCACGTTGTTGGAAATTACCATTCCATTCCAGGGTAGAGTAGTATCAATAGTAGAGTCCCAATTAATGGCAAGATTGCCGGTGATACCGCCCACTGAGTAATAGCCGTTATAATCTGCTTCGGTTGCGATGAGCGAACCTTCAACATAGCAAAGGTGAATGCCACCACGGTCGGCTGTTCCTGCGATACCACCAATAGTGTTGAGGGCATTGATTTCAACTGAAGCGTGGCAGTTGAGAGCCGAGCAGTCGGTTCCGAGAGCACCTACGATACCTCCTACGGTTGACGAGCCTTTTATTTTGCCATCTACGGCACATGCTGCGATTGAAGAGCCTGTGCGAGTGTCGCCCACGATACCACCGATGTTGCTACAAGAAGGAGCTTCGATAAATAGATTGGAAACGTAGCAACCTTCAATTACCGAGTTGAACATTGCGCTACCCATGACAGTTCCGATTGTGGCATAGGCATTGTCGTTGGCTGTGATGGTTGCGTTGGTGATTGTAATGTTAGAGATGGTGTCGGTCAATGCTTCGGCAACCACAAAAGCGGCAGTCGTAGCTTGGTCGATTTCAATAGATGTATTGTCGAGAGTGAAGTTGCTGATTTTAGCATTTTCGGCCGATGCAAAAATTGCAGCACTTGCTTGGTTGCCATCAATAGTAAGGTCAGAAATAGTGAAGTTACCACCATCAAGAGCGCCTGTAAATGAGGGAATTGCAGTCCATGCGCCATAGCTCGCGGCACTAAAGTCGTTGACAATGCGGTAGTGAGCTGCCGGGTTGCGAGCAATCATAGCCATGTCGCCGGCGCTTGAGATGAGGTAGGGATTTTGGATTGACCCGTCACCGCCTGCTTTAAACATTGAAAATGGGAGGAATTCCAAATCAAGAGTATAGCTGTCGGTTGAAGAGTTGCGATAGGGGATAACAAGTGTTGGAGTATTGGAATTTAGGCCTAAAAGCATACAAGAACCAATGTCGCCTTTTCCGTTGGGGTCTTCAACGTAGGTGCGCACTTCAGTGCCATCTTCTTTAACGATGCGCAATTGGTCGGTGATGTTTCCGGAGGTAGCACCTTCGGCATATTGGTTAGCAATGAACATGTATTCATGTGCATCATCGGTGTCAAAGAGGTATGGATTGAAAGCTTCGCCCATCACGAGAGGAGTCCAACTTGCATTGTTGGTGCCAAGGTTGAAGTTTACTACATGATTAACCGATGCGTCTTTATTGATCCACAACAAGCGTTGAATAAATTCGCCATTATCGCCGGTTGTAGCATTTGCAACGCTCATCACATATTGGTAACTATCATTGATAGGATAGCGGTCAATGTTGGTCGATGTTGAGTATTCTCCGATTGTGGTGCCAATAGTGATTACTACTTCACATGAAGGAATATCAACCATGCTGAGGGTTGTTCCGCTACTTGAAAGGAACGCATATTGCGATGGTTGGCCGGGTATGTCATACATCTTTAGCCAATCGCCTACGTTAGATGCAATAGTTTTTACGACATTGCTATTCATGTCATATACACTAAAAGACAAATTTTCACTTTCGGTGTTTACTTGGAACCCTGAAGAAGCCACAACAAGTCTGAATTCATCGCTGTTGTCCCATATATTTTTAGAAAGGTCTTCGTTGCTGAACAATCCTACACCATATTGAACCAAATATTGGGCCGTAGAAGTAACCGGAATTGTGTCGCTTCCGATCTCAGTGAAATTCTTATTATAGATTGTGGCAATGAAGTTATTATCGGAGGTAGGAATCATATCCCAGGGTTCTTGGTAGGACTCGGGTGCGAGGTATTCTTTTTCGTAGTGAGAAACAACATAGTAGAGACTATTGTCAATTACGTAGATATTAAGCACTCGACCTATTTGATACTCGGCAAGAGTTGTTGGAACCGAGAACGTTTTTTTTAGTACAGCTTGATCATTGCCGTAGGTTGGTTTCATGTAGATGTCATAGTTGGTAGTTGCTACATTGTTTTCGGTAGAAGAGTAGCTTCTTACACCTATCCATTCGGTGCTATATCCGGTGCTATAGGGATATACCGACATGAATCCATCATAGGTTTGTTTTAATTCGCCCGAAGCGAGATCGTAGATGTGGGTAACTTTGACGATTTCGCCCGGTTTGATGATTACGTTGAAAATCACCGGAATTTCATAGGTTGTTTTGTCTCGGTCAAAAAGATTTGTTGAAACAGCCTCGCCTACGAGAATTTGGTTACAATTGCCATTGTCGGGCATTGTAACGTTAAACTGACCTTGTTGCTCGCCTAAATTATTGTAGATAGTTATTTTTGAGGCAGTGTAATAGCTACCTTCAACGGAGAACTGTTGTGTAGCATACCATTCAGAATTATCGGGGCCACTTATAAAACTGTAGTCGCTTGATGGTCCCAATGTCGCTCCATATTGGGCAACGGTTGAGTGTGAGGGCTTTTTAAATGAAGCCGTTTTCCATTGATGATCTTTGGAAAGAAGATGTTTAACTGCATCTTGGTTAAAAGATGCAATGCGGTTTGTAGCCATTATTGTCAGAGCTGAAAATAACAATGTGACTACACATGCAATGTGTAAAAATTTTCTCATAAGATGAATTTATAATTTGTTGAGTTATTGTATGTCAATAAGAAACAGACGTGCAAAGGTAGGAATTTTTTTTGAAACTATTTACCTGAGTACGGGCCATTTGAACTCTTTCATCTCCTTGATGAGCTGAGCTTCTCGGCCATTGCAATATTGGTTGCAAAGCTGGTGAAATCGAGGGCTATGGTTCATTTCGGTGAGATGGGCCAACTCGTGACATACAATGTAATCTCGCAGGTGTTGGGGCACAAAAACCAGCATATAGGAAAGAAGAATGAACCCTTTGGAATCGCATCGCCCCATGATGGTGTGTCCTGTTGAGATGTCCCACCCCGAGGGTTTTACTCCAATGCTATGGGCCAATTCTTCGGCTCGTGGAATTAATATTTGAGGTGCGACGCGTTTGGCTATGCGACACATGATGTTGCTAATGCTGCGAGTGGTGGAATCGTCGTTAAATTTGAGCTTGCTCCCAACACTAATGATTGATTGATTAGGGCGCACTTGGCCCAATACCGATTCGGGGTCGATTGATTGTCGTATGATTTTAATAGACAATCCATCGAAATGTAATTCCTGCAAGTCGTGATATCGTAGTTTGGATTTAGAATTGAGCAAGTTTGGTGCAAAATGATTTAATGCGTCAATAACAGTGTCGGAATCAGCTCCATAAGGGACATTTAGATGTATAACCCCATTTTTCCACCCGGCCGAGATGCGTCGGGAGTTCATTCTGATGATCATGTGGACCTTTCCCAACGAGGGGTGAAAAAAGTCATGGCTATGAGTGATTGGTGTTCCCATCAGCGTTTGTCAATGCCCCAAAGAAGTTTGTCGCGTAAAGTGTCACAAAAATGATGGTCGGGGCGTTGAGCCACTTTGATTGAAAATGGAGCCTTGCGAATTTTTATGGTTGTGCCGGATTGCATCGTTGTTGATCGTCCATCTAAACTCAGCAGATAATTAGATGCTCGCGACGTGGTAGTAGCTGTAATGATTCCGGTGTTGCGCACAACGAGCGGACGCATCGTGAGCGAGTGGGCGGCAATGGGCGATATAACCCAATTGGGCGCACATGGCTCGATGATGGGTCCACCCACCGAAAGGTTGTAGCCGGTTGACCCTGTAGGAGTGGCAATAATGAGCCCGTCGCACTTGTATGACGCGATATCAACGTCATCAATTGCTGCTTTTACGGTTATCATTGATGCAGTGTCTTGTTTCAGAATCGCTACTTCGTTCAGTGCAAATTTCCAGTCGGGGCCTGACTCGTTGTCGGTTTCAACTTCAATGAGACTACGTTCTTCAATTTTAAACTGATTATTAATGATGCCATCAATAATGTCGGTCGCTTCATCAATTTGAGTGTCGGCCAAATATCCCAAATGTCCGGTATTGATACCCAAGATTGGAATATTTTTGGACCCTACCCACTGAGCCGTACGCAGAAAAGTGCCATCTCCACCGAGACTCAGGGCAAATTGAGCCGAGAATTTGTCGCCATGTATCACCTCATCGACGTGGGGTTGAGAAGGTAGTATGCGACTAAGATAATTGAAAAAAGTGTATTCCATTGCCACCGACAAGCCCGGGTGGCTTGACAATGCTTCAAAAAAGCGGAAGAGGGCCTCAATGTGAGCCTCTTGATGTTTATTTCCGTAGATGGCTATTTTCATTGTCAATTCTTTTTTGCGAAAGTTATTGAGAAGTCGATAATCACGTTGTTAATTTTAGGTGAAAGGCATGTATTTTTGTTTAAAAAATATATCTTTTGCCGTCAAAACTTTCGCATTCTTATTATTTCGTATTACTTTTGTAGTCTGAAATCTGATTTTGCATGGCAAATATATGAATAATTCTTCACATTTGTCACAGAAACAAGCATCTACAATAAAAAGTTAAGAGAATTTAGGTAAAATCAATGATAAATTTAAGCGTTAATATCAACAAAATTGCGACATTGCGCAATGCCAGAGGAGAAAATCGTCCTAATGTACAACAAGTTGCCCTTGATTGTGAGGCTTTTGGTGCTAATGGCATTACGGTGCACCCTCGTCCCGATGAACGACACATACGTCGTGACGATGTGTTCACCCTTCGCCCGATGGTAAAAACCGAGTTTAACATCGAGGGATATCCGTCTCCCGAATTTATGGATTTGGTGCTTAAGGTAAAGCCGGCGCAAGTAACTCTCGTGCCCGATGCACCCGACGCAATCACTTCGAGTGCCGGTTGGGACGTTGCCAAACATTTGGAATTTCTTACAGGCATAATCGATACGTTGCGCGATGCCGGAATACGTTCATCGATATTTGTGGGAACCGATGTGGAAAACATTAAATATGCAGCCAAGGCCGGAGCCGACCGTGTAGAATTGTACACTAAGCCCTATGCCGATCGTTATCCAACAAATCCTGAGGCTGCAGTAGCTCCATTTGTTGAGGCAAGTAAAGCCGCTCATAAAGTGGGACTTGGCGTCAATGCCGGGCATGACCTGAGCCTTGAAAATCTTCAATTTTTCGCTCAAAATCTGCCCTACCTCAATGAAGTTTCAATAGGACATGCTCTCATTTGTGACGCGTTGTACTATGGTCTTGAAGAGACAATCAAACGCTACAAGGCGTGTCTGGTATAATTAAACTTTTCTTCATCTTAACAAAAAACACAACATTATGTCAATATTTTCACTGATAACACCCGATGCAGCACCGATAGCAACCGATAGCATTGCAGCTGTAGCAACACAAAAGACAGCCGAATTGTCGGTCTGGGATTTGTGCCTTGAAGGCGGTTTCATTATGATTCCGTTGTTGATACTTTCGGTAGTGTGTATATACATTTTGATTGAGCGAGCAATAGTAATTAGAGACGCAAGTCGCGAGGACAGCACGTTCATGAAACGTATAAAAGACTACATTCATGAAGGAGAAATAGAAAGCGCTATGAACCTTTGCAAGAAAAACTATTCGCCCTATTCTCGTCTCATTGCGAAAGGTATTTCACGCATAGGCCGCCCCATGAATGACGTGCTTGTTGCAATCGAAAACACAGGAAATCTTGAAATTGCCACCTTGGGGAAAGGATTGCCTTGGTTGGCAACAACTGCTGCCGGTGCGCCAATGCTCGGATTTTTAGGAACGGTGATGGGTATGGTCGATGCCTTTTACAACCTTGCAAGTGCCGGAAGCTCGGCCAACATAGATGTGCTTGCCGGTGGCATATATGAGGCACTTGTAACTACTGTTGCCGGTCTCATTGTGGGAATTATTGCCATGTTTGCATATAATTACTTGGTGGCACGCATCAATAAAGTGATGAATATGCTAGAGGCCAAAACAATGGAATTTATGGACTTGCTCAACGAGCCGGCCCAATAATAGATTATCACGACAATATAAGCCTTTTGAGCTATGGCACTGAAAAAACAACACGACATGATGGCAATGTTTTCGATGGCATCGATGACCGATGTTATCTTCTTGTTGCTGATCTTTTTTATGGTGACGTCAACATTTGTGTTCCCTACGGCGCTTGAGGTGAATTTGCCACAAAGTTCAGAACAAACAGCCATTAAGCCCGGAACACGAGTATATCTCGATAAAGAATTGAAATTGTATGCATCATTCGGGAAAGAAGAGCCACAGCCCATTGAGGCCGGTGCTCTGTTGTCGTTCCTTAAAATGACTCAAGCACAATCTCCCGAAAGTTATATAGCTCTTTTTGCCGATGAGGAGGTGCCTTATGGCGAAATTGTGAAAATCCTTGAAATGGGAGCGCAGAATAATCTGAAAATGGTGCTTGCCACAAAGCCCGCAGGACGTAATCGTAAATAAGTTACACCATGAAATCCGAGAATCGTCGCAACCATTCGGTGGCTTTAATTGCTACTATTGTTTTTCACGTGTTAATACTCGTGATAATGATGGTTGCAACGTTGCGATATAATGCCTCGGAAACTCGCAAGTGGCCACCGGTTGATTCGAGTGAAATACTTTTTGGGGGAGAATATGTGATGCTTGGACATAATTTGACCACTCCCGGGAAGTCAACTCCGTCACCCGACCAATCGCCGGCTAAGTCGGTTGATGGTGATGATGTTGTTTCGGAGGGAACTACCGGTCAACCCCAATCGCTCGTTTCGTCGCAGCAAGAATCACCTGCCAAAGTGAAAGAAAAACCTAAGACTACAACTCCAGGCCCAACAGAGGAAGAAATCGCCGAGCAACAACGTGCCAAACGTGAGCAGGAGGCGGCTGAACGCATTCGCAATCAAGTAAAATTTGGTGGAGGTGGAAATGGTGACGGAAATGCCGGATCTCCCGATGGAAATGCAACCGTGGGTGCCGCAAATGGCTCTCCGGGGCACACTTTGCGTGGTCGCACGATGGAGTCATTTGGTCGTCCTAAAAGTAGGCTGACAGGCGAACTGCGCATTAAAGTGAGAGTTAATCGGCAGGGACAAGTCGTAGGAGTCCCAGAATATGTTGGGGGTGATGGCCCCGCGGCCTCTCGTGCCGATGTGCGAAATAGTTGCATAGAAGCATCAAAAGTGTCGCGTTTCTCTGTTGCTCTTGATGCTACAGCCGAACAAGTGGGCATCATTACCTGGCGATTTGAATAAAAATGGTCGGAATAAAGGGTTTGTAAACTTGCTTTATTGGCTTGATTGGTGTAACTTTGCAGAAATATTGCTAATTGAAACGTATGGAGCAGACAAATCGACGCGTTAAACAAATGGCCGACATCGTAACGGCATTGTCGCGCCCTGAAAATTTGCATAGTGTGTGCCATCTAAGGTGGCAGGGAGAGCCATTGCCATCGCAGCGAGCCGTGGCAGAGATTGTTGAGTTGTGTCGCGCTCTGATTTTCCCGGGATTTTTTGGTGACGGAGATGTGAGCCGTTTTAATGTGGAGCATTACACCGGAATAAGGTGTGAACGATTGTTTGTCGTGTTGGTAAATCAGATTATGGCCGGGTTGTGTTTCAATGTCGAAGGTGGCGAAGAAATGCAATTGAACGAACTTCAGCGACAAGCCGAGGAAAAGGCCGAAGCATTTATTGCTAATTTACCCGAATTGCGACGTTTGTTGACAACCGATGTAAAAGCAACTTATCTTGGCGATCCGGCAGCAAAATCAACCGATGAGGTGATATACTGCTATCCGGCAATACGTGCTATTAGTAATTATCGCATAGCACATGAATTGGTAAAATTAGATGTGCCCATTATCCCACGAATGATTAGTGAACAGGCCCATAGTGAAACCGGAATCGATATTCACCCGGCCGCAACTATTGGCGAATCGTTTACCATTGACCATGGTACCGGCATTGTGGTGGGTGAAACAGCTATTATCGGAAATAATGTAAAAATCTATCAAGGGGTAACACTTGGCGCAAAAAGTTTTGATACCGACGAGAATAATAATCCCATAAAAGGAATACCACGCCACCCGGTTATTGGTGACAATGTCGTGATTTATTCCAATACATCAATTCTTGGTCGCATTCATGTGGGCGCAAATGCTGTGATTGGAGGTAACATTTGGGTTACTGAAGATGTGGCTGAAGGGGAGAAACTTGTACAAGCAAAGGCTAACAATATATTAAGATTTAAGCAGTGATGAAGGATTGTTTTGAAATGGTAGCAAAGACCTTTCAAGGTCTTGAGGAGGTGCTTGCCGAAGAATTAAAAGCATTGGGCGCGCAAAATATTCAAGTGGGCCGACGCATGGTGTCGTTTGAGGGTGACAAAGAGTTGCTATATAAGGCCAATTTGTGCTGTCGCACAGCTTTGCGCATTCTTAAACCAATATATAAATTCATAGCCAATGATACCGATTCGTTGTATGAAATGGTCAAGGACTATGATTGGACACAAGTGCTCAATTTAGAAAAAACGTTCTCGATTGATTCGGTCGTGAATTCCGAAGAATTTTCACACTCTCGATTTGTTACCTATCGAGTAAAAGATGCAATTGTGGATTTTTTCAAAGACAAATATGGGCCTGATAAACGTCCCGGAGTGCGTCTTCAAGATGCCGATGTAAATATAAACGTTCACATTGCTCAAGATCGCATTACATTGTCGCTCGACTCTTCGGGAGAGTCATTGCACAAGCGTGGTTATCGTGTGGCGCAAACTGAGGCGCCAATCAACGAAGTGCTTGCGGCAGGAATTATACTCAAAAGCGGGTGGAACGGTCAATCTCCTTTGGTTGATCCGATGTGCGGCTCGGGAACTTTCCTCATTGAAGCTGCTCTCATTGCCGCAAATATCAATCCCGGAGTTTATCGCAAATCATTTGCATTTGAACAGTGGCCCGATTTTGATGAGGAACTTTTCGACCGCTTGTACAATGACGACTCGGCTGAACGTGAGTTTGAGTATAAAATCTATGGAGCCGATATCTCGCCAAAGGCTATAGCCATCGCAGAGAAAAATATAAAACAAGCCGGCGTGTCAAAATATATCAATCTTGAGATTAAACCATTGGCACAATGGGAAGAAGCGCCTGAAAATTGTGTGGTAATCACAAATCCTCCCTACGGAGAACGCATCTCGGCCGATGACATGGAGGGATTGTATGATACCATAGGTAGCAAACTCAAGCATGTGTTCAAGGGAAAAGCGTGGATAATAGGCTATCGTAATGAGTTTTTTGATAAAGTAGGACTCACCCCATCGTCAAAAACTCCCATATTGAATGGTGCCCTTGAATGTGAATTGCGTGAATATGTGATTTTTGAAGGCGATAAAAAGACATTCCGTAGCGAAGGTGGCACATTGAAAAAAGAACGAGCTAAAACCGATAATAAAGACAAGAAGCCACGCCGCATATCTGATCGCGAGTGGAAGGCCGATGCCCGTCGCAAAGGAATGGGAGGAAAAGATTCTCGACAGGAAAAGAAATCACCTCGCAACAAGCTCGAAGAGAAATATCAAGCAAAACCAAAAGGACGCGAGCGTCGTCGTCAAAATGCGTCTGCAAATAGTGAAAACCCATTGGCAGTGCGTCGCAATGAAGGCTTGTTGGAAGCTGTGCTTAAGCGTGGTGCACACAAACCCGCTACCGAGGACCAACGCATAATGCGTTCTCGTCGTGGGTGGAAAAAAGCTGAGACTAAAAAAGATTCATCTGAAAACACTGAAAATCAATAATTACCGATATGGAAAAAATGGATATACTTTTGCTCGGCTCTGGTGGACGTGAGTCGGCTTTGGCATGGAAAATGTCACAAAGCCCTCTTTTGGGTAAGTTATATATCGCTCCCGGAAATGGAGGAACATCTCAATATGGCACAAATGTGGCCCTATCGCCTCTTGACTTTGACGCTGTGAAAGAATTTGTCAAAGCCAATGATGTGAAGATGATTGTAGTGGGCAACGAAGATCCGTTGGTGAAGGGAATTTATGACGATTTTGAAAACGATGAAACTTTGGTCGTAGGACCATCTAAAGCGGGTGCTGCTCTCGAAGGAAGCAAGGACTTTGCCAAGCAGTTCATGGTGAAGAACAATATCCCGACTGCACGTTATCGTAGTTTCACAGCCGACACAATTGAAGACGGATACCGCTTCTTGGAGGAACTTCAAGCTCCCTATGTGCTCAAGGCCGACGGATTGGCTGCCGGAAAGGGTGTGCTCATTGTTCCCACAATTGAGGAAGCTCGTGCATCGCTCAAAGAAATGCTTTCAGGCATGTTTGGCGCGTCATCGGCAACTGTAGTCATCGAAGAGTTCCTTTCAGGTATTGAATGTTCGGTATTTGTGTTGACCGATGGCAATGGCTCTTATCGTGTATTGCCGGTAGCAAAAGATTATAAACGCATTGGTGAAGGTGACACAGGTTTGAATACAGGTGGAATGGGTGCTGTGAGCCCGGTTCCGTTTGCCGACGAGGTATTCATGGAAAAAGTGCGTCAACGCATCATTGAGCCAACTATCAAGGGGTTGCTCGCCGAGAAGATTGTGTATCGTGGATTTATCTTCTTGGGCCTCATAAATGTGGGTGGAGAACCAATGGTGATTGAATATAATGTGCGCATGGGCGACCCTGAGACCGAAGCCGTGATGTTGCGCATCGATAGCGACTTGGTCGAACTCATGCACGCTGCCGCTAAGGGTAATTTGGGCTCATTGGAGCTTAAAGAAGATCCTCGCACGGCTGTTACTGTAATGATGGTATCGGGCGGTTATCCCGGTGACTATGAAAAAGGAAAGAAAATCACCGGTCTTGAAAAAGTTTCCGATAGCATTATGTTCCACGCAGGAACAAAAGCTGCTGACGGAGGTGTAGTTACCTCAGGAGGTCGTGTAATTGCTGCAAGTTCCTATGGAAAAGACATGGAAGAAGCATTGGCCAAGAGTTATGCCAGCATAGCATTGGTTGACTTTGATGGCAAATACTTCCGTCGTGATATTGGTAACGATTTGCGCAAGTAAAAATAAAAAACGTTCATTTCTCTAACTATGGAACACAACTTTGTGAGGTTTTTGCACTCTCGCTTTGGCGCGATGTCAATGATGGCAATCGCAATTATAGCCGTAGTTGTGTCCTATTGTTTAGGTAATATAGAAGATTTACCAGGCGATACCGGACTGTGGCTCCCGTCGGCAAACGATTGGATGACACCCGGCATCGCCTCTATGTTTGTCAACGTGTTGTTAAACGTTCTTGTTGCCGGAATGCTCGTTTTGCTCAACAAGTGGTTTAACGTGTTGCGAACAATGTCTGACCTTGGAGCCGGAGTCTTTCTCATAATGCAGATGTCGGAGCCGTCGCTCATGGGTCAGTTCTATGGCGGAACATTGATGTGTTTTATCGTCTTGTTCTCAACCATTGTGCTATATTGCACCTACAACCAGCCCTATCCTCGTCAGCCAATCTTCCTGATATTTCTATTGTTGACAGTGGGCACAATGACTCAATATGCCTACATCGCTTATATCCCGATTTTTCTGTTGGGGTGTGCTCAAATGCGCATTTTTGGGTGGAAGACTTTGATGGCGGCCATTATCGGGGTAATAACTCCCATTTGGATAATGGTGGGGTTTGGCTTTGTGTCGTTCTCTTCCCTTGAGGTGCCTCATTATGTGAACATCTTTTCAGCTCTTGATAGCCATGATGCATTGCACATTATATCGGTTGCCGCAATAACCGGAGTATTGGCCATCGTAATGTCGATTTTAAATCTGCTGAAGGTGTTTAACTACAACTCAAAGATGCGAGCCTATAATGGGTTCTTGCTGGTATTATCGGTGGTAACCACCTTGATGGTTGTGATTGATTATACCAATTTGTCCATTTATATTCCGTTGCTGAATTGTTGCACGGCATTTCAAGTGGGGCATTTTTTTGCGTTAAATAGGTCAAAGCGCAGTTATATCGCAATCCTATCGGTGATTCTGATTTATGTAGCGTTGTATTGCTGGAGTTTAACTTAGGCGAGGTGATGAGGGTAAATGTTGTAGTAGAAAATAAAATCCCATTCATAAAGGGATTGCTTGAGGATTATTGTAATGTAAAATATCTTGCACCGGAGGATATAACCGCCGAGACTATGTCGCAGGCCGATGCGCTGATTACTCGCACTCGCACTCGCTGTGACGCGTCGTTGCTTGCAGGCTCGCAATGCAGATTTATTGCTACGGCAACAATCGGCACCGACCACATTGACCTTGAATATTGTCAAAGAAATGGCATAACAGTTTCAAATGCTCCGGGGTGTAATGCCCCTGCAGTGGCGCAATATGTAATGGCCTCAATATTGCATTGGCGTCGCATGCGCAATGATTCTCGTCCTCTGCAATCGTTGACGTTGGGCATTGTTGGAGTGGGGCATGTTGGCTCTATTGTTGAGCAATGGGCTCGACAACTTGGCATGAAAGTGCTACTATGTGACCCCCCTCGCCAAAAAGTTGAATGCACCAATAAATTTGTGTCGTTATCGACCATCGCACAAGGAAGTGATATCATAACATTTCACACACCTCTCACTCGTAGCGGAGAATATGCAACCTATCACATGTGTGACCGAAGTTTTATCGACAACGTAAACCCCGAAACACTCATCATTAATAGCGCTCGAGGCCCGATCATAAACACTCACGACATAATTGAGGCCCTCGACAACCGATTGATTGCCGATGTCGTCATCGATTGTTGGGAAAATGAGCCACATCTCTCGGCCGAACTGCTATCACGAGCTGTAATTGCCACTCCTCACATTGCAGGATATTCCCGGGAGGGGAAAATCAGAGCTACGGCAATGGCAGTGAACGCATTCACGCGATTCTTTGGACTGCCATTGGTTGAAATGGCCGAGTGTGTGAAACCCGGTGCAGCCCAATGTGTAACCGAAAGCGCCATTTTAGAATCCTATAACCCATTTATTGACACCGCGTCTCTAAAACGTGATGCCTCGGCGTTTGAAGCCCTACGCAATAACTATAATTATCGTAGTGAGGTTGCGGGATAACACTTCATTTTACCACCGGAGTAAAAATCATCAGGCTGAATGTTCTGTTAATGAGAACTTTTGTGTATCTTTGCTAAAAGGAAGAAAATTGTCATTAAATGAGACTTGTTATTCAACGTGTAAAAGAGGCCTCTGTGTCCATTGCAGGGCAACAACATTCTGCAATTGGTTGCGGACTGATGGTTCTTGTGGGTGTAGCCCAAGGCGATACCATTGACGACGCGAAATGGCTTGCCGCAAAGACGGTGGCGATGCGCATTTTTGATGATGAGAATGGTGTGATGAATCGCTCGGTTGCCGATGTTGGAGGAGAAGTGTTGGCTGTGAGCCAATTTACTCTCAATGCGTCAACTCGCAAAGGGAACCGTCCGTCATATATTCATGCCGCAGGGCACGATATTGCAATTCCGCTTTATGATGCCTTTTGCGATTTAGTGTCGGAATCTCTCTCAAGAGAAACAAAAAAAGGTGTGTTTGGAGCCGATATGCAAGTAGCATTGGTCAATGATGGGCCTGTTACCATAATAATAGATTCAAAACTCAAAGAATGATGGCTTCAGAAGATGTTACATTGCGCCAAGCTCAAAAGATTGTCGATGATTGGATTACGACAGTCGGTGTGAGATATTTTTCGCCTCTGACCAATATGGCTATTCTGATGGAGGAGGTCGGAGAGGTAGCTCGCATTATGTCTCGTCGATATGGCGACCAATCATTTAAACCGGGAGAGAAAGATGATTTGAGCGATGAATTGGCCGATGTGATGTGGGTGTTAATGGCAATAGCCAATCAAACAGGAGTGGACCTCACCGAGGCATTACATCGAAATATTGAAAAGAAAACAACTCGTGACGCCACTCGTCACAAAGAGAATGATAAACTGAAAAAATAATTAAATAAACACGATAAAACTATGAGCGATAAATATCAAGACGCCATTGCGGCATGTCAGGTTACTGAGGACGATGCCCAAGTGAAAAGTGCAGTAGAGCAAATCTTGGCAAAACATCTTGAAGAAAACATGAACGAAGAGGTGTATAAATTCCTCTTCAATACAATAGACCTTACGACTCTCAACACGACCGATTCGCCTCAGTCGGTAGCTCGTTTTGTGGAACGTGTCAACGATTTTGACAACGAGTATCCCCACTTGAAAAACGTTGCAGCGATATGTGTTTACCCCTGCTTCACTCAGGTGGTGCGCACTATTCTTGAGGTTTCTGACGTTGAGATTGCTGCGGTTTCGGGAGGTTTCCCATCTACTCAAACATTCCCCGAAGTCAAAATTGCCGAGACTGCGCTTGCAATAGATGGCGGAGCCGACGAGATTGATATAGTGTTTAACGTGGGCAATTATCTTGACAACGATTACGAAGCAGTGTGTGATGAAATAATCGAACTCAAACAAGTGTGTCGCGAGGCTCGTCTCAAAGTGATACTTGAAACCGGAGCACTCCAAACGGCTGCAAACATCAAGAAAGCATCGGTGTTGTCAATGTATTCCGGCGCCGATTTCTTAAAGACATCAACCGGCAAGGGTTATCCCGGAGCAACTCTTGAGGCTGCCTATGTGATGGCGTCGTGCATCAAGGATTATTATCAGCGCACCGGAAACATGGTTGGATTTAAAGCTTCGGGAGGGGTGTCAACCACTCAAGATGCTGTGGCCTATTATACCATAATCAAAGAAGTGCTTGGCGAAAAATGGCTCAACAACGAGTATTTCCGCATCGGCGCAAGTCGATTGGCCAACAATTTGCTAAGTGACATTGTAGGTGAGACAATCAAGTTTTTTTAATCAATCAGGATTTATAAGTATATGAGATATTGGATTGTTGAAAATGAAGAACGAATAGGCCCTATGTCGGCCGAGGAATTATTGGCAAGAAATGTTACCGACGAGACTTTGGTGTGGCACGAAGGACTCACCGATTGGACTCCTCTGGGGTTGATCGATGAACTAAGTAGCAAGCTTGAAGCCGCCAAATCGGCTCAAAATATTGCAAATCAAGATGGCTCAATGCCTCAGCAACACGCAACAGCGACTGAGTCTCCGGTAGCTAATACCACTAAAGAAGAAAATCGACCACCATGTCCGCCGTCCAATTTGGTGTGGGCAGTAATTTCGTTGCTATGTTGTTGCTTCCCATTGTCGGTTATCGCGATAATCTATGGTTCTCAAGTCTCAACGAAATATAATCTTGGAGACTATGAAGGAGCCAAAAAGGCGTCGGAACGCGCTGCCTGGTGGACAATTTTGAGCATCGTTATAGGGCTTGTGGCGCAACCATTTGTGATGCTGTTTCAAATGAATGGTGCTGCATGAAATTGCCACCCTCTCGCACGATATTGATGGCAGGCTTGGCGCTTGCCATCGTTGTTATATGTGTATATTATTTCATCAACCCCGTTGAGGACTATTCACCCAAGTGTGTATTTCATGCTACTACAGGGTGGGACTGTCCTGGTTGTGGAATACAACGGGCACTTCATGCAATGATGCACGGCGATTTCATCTCGGCCTGGAAATATAATGCTGCAATATTTGTGTTTTTCCCTTATATCGTGGCGCTGATTGTGGCCGAATTTTTGAGAGAAAGCCACCCTCGATTTTATAGTAGGGTTAATTCCCGAAAAGTGGCATTGATAGCGTGTGGGCTGATTGTCGTTTGGTGGATAGCACGCAATATTTTCAACATATAAAATCCCCCTAGCATTGTTGTCGGCTGATTGAGGCTCTGTAGCTTTTTAGTGGAAGACGTGTGAAGCGCTCCGCACGATTTTAGTACACGGTCGCGATTATCCGAGGGTAATTTTACCCACACCTTTTTGCAACTGAGCCAAGAATGGAGTGTTTTATAAAAGAAAAGCGACCGACAATCATTTGATTATCAGTCGCTTATGCTGTGGAGTATAGCGGACTCGAACCGCTCACCTCGACACTGCCAGTGTCGCGCTCTAGCCAGATGAGCTAATACCCCGATTTTTGCTTGCAAAGGTAATACAATATTTTGCAAAGCAAAAATTTTATAACATTTTTATTGAGTCAAATTTATCTGTTTTTTAGATTTTTTAGATTGATAATCGACGTAGAGTATTTAATAGGTCTCGATTGATGGGCTTGTCGTTCTTAATTGCCTTAGAGAAAGGAACATATACAATTTCATCGTTCTTGACACCAATCATTACATTGCGTTGGTCGTCCAAGAGAGCATCAATGGCGGCAGCACCCATGCGAGATGCAAGAATGCGGTCGTGGGCAGTGGGTGATCCTCCTCGTTGAAGATGTCCGAGAATAGACACGCGCACGTCATAGCCGGGATATTCATTTTTTACGCGTTCGGCAAGTGCCATAGCTCCTCCTGTGACCGGACTTTCGGCAACAAGTACAATTGAAGAGTTTTTACTCTTGCGGAAACCATTTTGAATCAATTCGGCCAATTGGTCAACCTCGGTAGAAATTTCCGGGATAATAGCGGCTTCAGCTCCTGAGGCAATAGCGCCGTTTAGGGCAAGGAATCCGGCATCACGTCCCATCACCTCAATAAAGAACAAGCGTTCATGGCTTGTAGCAGTGTCACGTATTTTATCGACACATTCCATAATGGTGTTTAGAGCTGTGTCATATCCTATTGTGGTGTCGGTACCGTAGAGGTCGTTGTCGATGGTGCCCGGCAACCCTATGATGGGCAAGTTAAACTCGTTGGCAAATATGCGAGCGCCGGTGAGTGATCCATCACCACCTATGACAACCAGGGCGTCAATTCCATGGCTTTTGAGTATTTCATAGGCTTTTTGGCGACCTTCAAGAGTTTGAAATTCTTTGCATCGGGCAGTTTTAAGAATTGTGCCACCCATTTGAATGATGTTTGACACATTTTGGGTTTTGAAATCAACAATCTCATTAGTCAGAAGTCCGCGATATCCACGATATATGCCTTTAACCGTCATTCCGGCATAAATAGCCGAGCGAGTCACGGCACGTATTGCCGCATTCATACCGGGGGCATCGCCTCCTGATGTGAGAATTCCTATACAATTAATTGCTCCCATTTTCGTGTTATTTTAAATGAATCATATATTGTCAATATAAAAATTGAATATTGCAAAGATAAATGATTTAATTTACACAATGATGTTTGTAAAACATAATTATGTTTAACGAGGTTCATTAAATAGACGAATTTTGGTGGGGCAATGATAAAAAATAAAGCCGGGCAATAAATTTGAGCCCGGCCTAAGTGTATTGTCACACAAGAAAACGACTGTTATTTTTTGTTGTTTTCTTTTAGGAGATCACGAATTTCAGTGAGAAGTAATTCTTCCTTGCTTGGAGCAGGCTCTGGAGCAGGAGTTTCAACCACAGGCTCTTCTTTCTTGCGTTTGAGATTCATTATGAGTTTGATCATAATAAAAATACAGAAAGCGATAATGATGAAGTCAACCACGTTTTGAATGAAATTACCATAGTTGAGAGTCACCGCCGGAGTGATAACAGTTTCACCCTCCATTACAGCCTCTTTCAATACATAGCTTAAATCTTTGAAATTCAACCCGCCAATGGCGCAACCAACGGCCGGCATGATAACGTCGTTAACGAGCGAAGTTACTATTTTACCAAACGCACCGCCAATGATAACACCGACGGCCATGTCGATAACATTGCCCTTCATGGCAAATTCTTTGAAATCAGTGAGAAATTTACATTTCATGATGCAAAAGATGTGTTAAAAATGAGATAATTGATAATTGTGGCACAAAAATAAGGAAAATTTTCCGTTATTTTGATTTGTAGTCCATCTAATTGAAAAAAAATTACTAATTTTGCGGTGCAAAAAAGGGTAGAAGCAATTTGCCCGTGTGAAACTAAGGTGAAAATAAATTTATAACCCAATAATTTTTAAGTAAAATGACAAAAGTAGGTATTAATGGCTTCGGCCGTATCGGACGTTTCGTTTTCCGCGCTGCTCAAAACAGAAACGACATTGAAATCGTAGGTATCAACGACCTTTGTCCTGTTGACTATTTGGCTTACATGCTCAAATATGACACAATGCACGGTCAATTTGAAGGTACTATCGACTACGATTTGGAAAAAAGTTTGTTGATCGTTAACGGTAAAAACATTCGCGTAACTGCTGAACGTAACCCAGCTGATTTGAAATGGAACGAAGTAGAAGCAGAATACGTAGTTGAATCTACCGGTCTCTTCCTTTCTAAAGACAAAGCTCAAGCTCACATCGAAGCTGGTGCAAAATACGTTGTAATGTCAGCTCCTTCTAAAGACGACACTCCAATGTTTGTTTGCGGTGTAAACTTCGACAAATATGAAAAAGGAACTCAATTTGTTTCTAACGCTTCTTGTACTACAAACTGTCTCGCTCCTATCGCTAAAGTATTGAACGACAAATGGGGTATCACAGATGGTCTTATGACTACTGTACACTCTACAACAGCTACTCAAAAAACTGTTGACGGTCCTTCAATGAAAGACTGGCGCGGTGGCCGTGCTGCTTCTGGCAACATCATTCCTTCTTCTACTGGTGCTGCTAAAGCTGTAGGTAAAGTTATTCCTGAACTTAACGGTAAATTGACTGGTATGTCTATGCGTGTTCCTACTCTTGACGTTTCAGTTGTTGACCTTACTGTAAACTTGGCTAAACCTGCTACTTATGCTGAAATCTGCGCTGCTATGAAAGAAGCTGCTGAAGGCGAACTCGCTGGCGTTCTTGGTTACACTGAAGATGCAGTTGTATCAAGCGACTTCCTCGGTGATACTCGCACTTCTATCTTCGATGCTAAAGCAGGTATCGCGTTGACTGACACTTTCGTTAAAGTGGTTTCTTGGTATGACAACGAAATCGGTTACTCTAACAAAGTTCTCGAACTCATCGCACACATGAAGAAAGTAAACGGTTAATCTATTTTAGAATAACCAACAAATAAAGGCGACTCGGAAAATTTTCCGGGTCGCTTTTGTGTTTTAAGAACGAGGAATTGATAGAAATTCCCACTAAGATTATTATCTTTGTGCTCATGAAGTTGCGCAATCAATTTATACTATTGGCAATGTTGCTCGTTGCTGCAGGAGTGATGCTCATTGTGATATCAACCGGGCTTGATAAACGTGTGCTCTATGCCGCCGAGGGATTCCTCGCGCTATGCGTGGGATTTGTGGTGTATTTCTTCCACAAAGTGATAAAGACTCTTAATGCACTTGCCAACGGTATGGACCTTCTCAATGAGCAAGACTTCAGTAGCAGGCTTGCTCGTGTGGGGCAATATGATGCCGATCGCATTGTTGAGGTTTTTAATCGCATGATGGCTCAACTCAAGTCGGAGCGATTGCGGCTGCGAGAACAAAATGGCTTTCTCGACCTCATCATTCAGTCATCGCCCATGGGCGTGATAATACTTGACTTTGACAGCAATGTAATGTCGGTAAATGAATCGGCGCTACAATTTATGGGCTATCAAAGCCAATCAGATATGCTCGGGCATAATCTTGAGTCATTGACATCGCCACTTGCCGAGCGCTTAAAACTTGTAAAACAGGGCAATTCTGAAACATTACGATTGGGCGATGCAATGATTTATCGTTGCTCACGATTGTCATTTATTGATCGAGGAGCGCAACACCCGTTCATTCTCATTGAGAGTCTTACCTCTGAGGTGATGAAAGCCGAGAAAAAAGCCTACGAAAAAGTAATACGCATGATTGCTCACGAGGTTAATAATAGCGTGGCCGGGGTGACCTCAACTCTTGACACAATACAAGACTCGATGAGCGGTGATGACGATTCGGCCGATATGCGCGATGCAATGACTGTGTGTATTGAAAGGTGTTATGGCCTCAGCCGTTTCATAACACGCTTTGCCGATGTGGTTAAAATTCCTGAGCCCGAATTGGTCAAGGTCGATTTAAATGAATGCGTGATGAGTGCCAAAGCATTCATGGAAAGCGTGTGTTCTGAACGTGAAATAACTCTTCAGCTGAATGTAAATGATGGAGAAGTTGAGGTAAATATCGATTCGGCACTCATTGAGCAAGTGCTTGTCAATGTGATAAAGAATGCGGCTGAGAGTATCAATCATGGTGGGCAAATAACGATTACAACCGCATCTAACCCTCAAAAGACAATTGTTATAACCGATGATGGAGCAGGTATTTCAGATGAGGTTGCCGATAAATTGTTTACCCCGTTCTTCTCAACAAAGCCCAATGGAGAGGGGTTGGGTCTCATATTCATCAGAGAGGTGCTGCTCAAGCATAATTGTGCATTCTCGTTGCGCACCTATGACGATGGCTTGACTCGCTTTAAAATCACGTTCCCTTGAGGATTTCACTGCTTGATGCCGTATTTTTCCATGCGGCGATATAGAGCGCCGCGACTTAGCCCGAGCGATGCAGCTACTTGCGTCATATTTCCGTTGTAACGGGCAATTGCTCCAACAATCATTTGACGTTCCATGTCGTCAAGAGTTGTCCCTTCAAAGATTGGTTGCACATCTTCGTCTGAGGAGGACTGATTGGAATTGTATTGTCGGCGGAAATCGTCGGCTGTGAGGCGGGAGTTATCGCTGACCAAAAGGGTGCGCTCTACCAAATTTTTCAGTTCGCGAATGTTTCCAGTAAAAGGAAGACCTTTAAGATAGTTTATTGCCGAATCGTCAACCTTTACAATCGGCATGGCATTCTGTTTGCAGGCTTTTTCAATGAAATGATTAACCAGCAGAGGAATGTCGTCGGGACGCTCACGCAGTGGAGGCAGATGCAGTGTAATGAGGTTTATGCGGTAAAATAAATCTTCGCGGAATGTACCATCGGCTACCATTGAGTTGAGATTGGCATTGGTCGCACTCACTACGCGCACGTCGGTGCGACGTTGATGACTATCGCCAAGAACTTCATAGGTGCGATCTTGTAGCACTCTGAGCAATTTAACTTGACAATTCTTGTCAAGATCGCCTATTTCATCAAGGAAAATTGTACCTTTATCGGCAAGCTCAAATCGCCCTTGTCGGTCGCTAACGGCACCTGTAAATGCGCCTTTTCGGTGGCCAAACATTTCGCTTTCAAACAAGCTTTGAGAAATCCCTCCGAGGTTGACTTTGACAAATGATTTATTATTGCGACAGCTATTGCGATGAATGGCTTCGGCGATGAGTTCTTTCCCGGTGCCACTTTCTCCGGTGATGAGTACCGATGCGTCGGTTCGTGCAATGCGTCTTACGGTTTCAAGCACCGAGATGAGTTGCGGACTTTGTCCCACAATGCCACATCGGTCAAATTCATCGCTGCCGGTAGCCGTTGACTCTTGCGATAACTTGATTGCGGTTGAGATGCTTTGTAACAACGAAAGATTGTCCCATGGCTTTGTGACAAAATCGGTCGCTCCGGCTTTAATACCCTCTACTGCAAGTTGAATGCTACCCCATGCCGTCATAAGAATAACCGGAACTTGCGGACGGAATATTTTTACTTGTTTAAGCAGGGTGAGCCCTTCTGCGCCATCGGTTGATAGCGAGAAATTCATATCCATTAAAATGAGAGTAGGAGCCGTTTCCCTCACGACGGTCATGGCCTCAGCAGGCGAGGAAACAGTTTGCACTTCGTAGCCTGCCCGTTTGAGCACCAAAGACAAAGAGGTGCGTATTGCTATGTCGTCATCTATCACCAGTATCATGACCGAAATCTTTAACTATAAATGCAAATGTAGTAACTTTTTATTATTTATGCAAGGTGGCTTTTGGGGCTATTTGACAATCGCTTCAAAGTCGGCATTGATGCTGAAATTATTGGCAAAATCCCAAAGGGTGATGCTTCGCACTTGGTAGTAGTAATACCAATAGTAGAACAACTCGTTTATGCGTTTCTGTCGGGCTTGATCTTTGCTCGTTTGTGCATCGTTAAGGTCAAGCGTACTGAGTTTCCCAATCATGAACGTCTTGACGTTGGTGTTGTAGCGACGTTGAGCAATGGTGTCGGCCTCGCACGCAATGAGAAGTTGACGTCGTTGATTGTTGAATTGTTCTGTTAGAATAAACAGGTTTTGACGAAAATTCATTGTTTCTTGTCTGATTTGATTTTCAATCACATCGCGATTGCTCTCAGCCACTTTAACCTGGCCTCGGCGTTTACCCCAGTCAAGAATGGGTATTTTGATGCCTATTTCAACGATTTGATTATCTTTCAGATGTTTATAGGATTGCGAAAATTGATTGCTTGTTCCGGTAAATCCTACTTGGGCATATAATGATATCTCACGCATATTGCCGCGAGCCTTAGCCACTTGATAGTCGGCTTCAAGTTGTCGGCGACGTATATTGTGAGCAAATGGGTTGTTTTGCAATGCCTTGTCAAGAACATCTTGATATATAAGCTCTACTTGTGGAATGGAATCGGGAACGATGGGAATAATCTCGTGATCCTCGTTGAGGTCGAGAAACGAGCATAATTTAAACATGTTGCTTTTCATCGTTCTTTCATTGTCGGTGAGATCTGATTGGGCGTTTAATAGGTTGAGCTTAAGTTGTAGCACGTCGTTCTCACTGATTTTACCCATTTCGCGTTTGGCAAGCGCCACTTTGTATAGCTTTTGGGCATTTTCAAGATTTTGTTGAGCAATAGAGACGTTTTCTCGGGCCAGAAGCAGATTGAAAAAGTAACTTATTGTGGTCATCGTCACCTCTTCGGTTGCCGATAGAAAGGCGGCTTTTGCCTCGCGATAGCGCAGAGGCTCGATGCGACGATCCCATTTAATGGTGTTTGTGCCGAAGATGGGTTGGGTGAATGTGAGTGCTATTGGGACACTCATAAATTGTTTTGATTTATCTCCGCTCAATTGTTTTAGAAAATCAAGTGATGATGACAACGAGAGTTTCCCACCGGTGAGCCAAATGTTTTGGTCGATTGAAATTTCTCCGTTCAATCCTAAATAGTCGTTGCGCACATAGGTGTGGCTCCCATCGCTCTGCTGATAGACATTATAGTTTTTATTGTAGCTTGGTAATGTCGAGGAGAAATTAATCTCAGGGAGTAGATCGGCACGGAAAGTGCGATATTCCCAATAGGCCGTTTTTAATTCATTGAGAGCAACGGCGGCATCAACACTATTGCGTCGTGCGATGGCTATGGCTTCGGAGAGTGATAGTTCGTGCGCCACGGCTTGTGCCGGGGCCGAGAATGATGCTCCGCCCCAAGCAAATGCCGATAATATAAGAATGAAAAAGCGTTTCATGAGAATGTTTTTGAGGGTGAATTTATTCATCTCTTAATGCCTCTGATGGAAGTTCGTTAATTGTGCGACTCACAGGAATGTAAGTACCTATCAATGCGATGAGAAGTGTTACAAGATACACTACCCCCGATATCACTCCAAAGTGTAACAACGGGCTGTTTTGCCAATAATCGGCGGCGATAGTTTCAAGTGTTACCATTGAGGGGTAATAGAAAAATCCATTGGCGTAAACATAGTTGGCCATAATGATTGTGCTCACGAGAATTGCCGCAGTGACTAAAATGCCCGACTCGGTGAGGTATTGAAGCATGATGCGTGATTTTGAGGCCCCAATGCTGCGCATAACGCCAATTTCCTGGCGACGCATGTTGGCTCTCACCCAAAATGTGCCCACGATACCGAGAAACACACACAACAATCCGAATATTGCAAATGCAAAGTTTTTACGAGCTTGATTTAGTTCGCCAAACGTGTGGGCTGTTTTCAGTGCGATTTCTTCAAATGTAGAGATGCCGGTACAGTAATAGTTGCCGCGAGCGAGAGTCGGTTTGATTTCGTTTTCAAATCGGTGTTCAAATTCATCGGCATCAACATTGTCTTTAATGCGGAACATAATCATGTTTTGCCAATGCATGTTGGCGCTTCCCCTAAGACTTTTGCTAAAGTAGGGTGTTAACAAAGCAGTGGGGTAGGGTTGGTTGTAGTCACGATCTTTGTAATCTTTAAATACTCCGGCAATTTCATACTCGGTTTTGTTATAGTCATAGCATTTCTCTCCCACAACATCAGTGCGGTCGTAGAGCAGTCGTGCTAAATTTTCAGAGATATATATCAAGTTGCGTGTGGCAAAATCGGGAGCAATGGTCATAACTTCGCCCGACTGTGCATCTCTAAACCGGTAGGTCCTTAAAATATCGCTTCCTTCTACCGGACAGAAGAAATAGGCTTGATAATGTTTCTTAAGGGAAAATGCCGAGTCGGCAAATATTTCGCCTCCGTTGAATGCTCCGCTATTGGCATAAGACATACCATAGGTCACGCTAAAGCTTTCCACTTCGGGCAAATTGCGTATTGCTCTGATGATGTCAAGATATTGCAATCGAGCGAGAGAGTCAGAGTCCAACTCTTTGTTGTATTTATGGGAATTTGGGGCATATTTGTTCATGTTGAGGAGGTACATACCCTCTTGTTGGTATCCGCGGTCGATGTTTTTGTTGGCTGTTTGTGAGCAAAGCGGATCAAGAACCACCCACAAGAATATTCCAACCAAAAGCAACTCAAAGAAAATCCACCCATTTTGAAGTCGCTGATTCCATATTTGTTTTAAGATTGTTCTGAACATGGCACGGTGTATTATTGTTTTTGGTTTAACGAGTTAATTATAGAATGACGCAACGATGCGATGGCGGGGATAGTTGCCGATAGGAAATTGAGAAGGAAACACAACGCAACGACTCCTCCAAAAATACTCCAGTTAAACAACATCTCGACAGAGAGATTTGACGATAGGAGGTCTTTAGAGTATATAAACCCGTCGGATAGTAGGCTTATAATCCAGTTGCTGGTACTCATCAAAATCAGGTATGACAGAATGATGCCGACAATGCCTCCCACAAAGGTGAGAAAAAGATTTTCCCAAAGAATTTGTGTCAGCAATTGGCGATTGGTGGCTCCGTAGGTTTTGCGTATGCCGAGTTCATTGCGTCGGCGATTCATCTTAGAAGAAATCATTCCGCTGAGATTGAGCGCCGGAATTATGAGTAGTGCAAGCAGTATGTAGCCATAGGTCATCAGTGAGTCAAATTCATCAAGATACTCTCCTTGTCTAAACCCGTTGGCCCAAAAAATGTCGGGACCAAGCAGTTTGTGGTTATAGACCTTGTCTTGTTGATTGTGCTTGCGCATCATTTCGTCAACTTCATCTTGTAAATCATCAATGACGTTGGGGGATTTGGCTGTCATGGCGATGAAAACACCACCTCTTAAATCATAGTCGTTTTCACCCGGGGCATAAATGCTGGTACAAGTGGCAGGCAACCATAAATCAGCAGTAGTGTGTTGGTGCATGGAAGAGGGAACATCTTTAACTACGCCTACGATTTTATATTCACTGCCATCAAGGGAAAATTTATTTTCTAAAACATCGGTAGATTTAAAGAGCGTTTCGGCAAAACTTTTTGAAACGACCGCTACTTTTGTCTTAGCTGTAAAGTCGGTAGAAGTGAATGGCGATCCCGAGAGGAACTCAAAGTCGTAAACTTTCCAATAGTCGGCATCAACAAAGAGGGGAGATACGCCCGACGAGGAGAGCCGGGTTGATGCTTCGTGAAATTCGTCGTTCCATTCACATACGATGCCTGTTACGGCATCAATGTTCTGTAATTCACGAAGTTTTTCAACCAATTTATAGTTAGGAGTGCTTTGCCAAAAATTGTTGCTGGTTGTATCTTTGGGTGTCATAGATACCGCATTGATAATGAGTGTGCGATCGCGTTTATACTCGGGGTATAGGGGCGCAAATTTCACATACAGAATCACAAACAATGTCATTGTCAATGCAATGGACAATCCTGTCCCTGTAATATAGATGCTTGAATACAATCGATCTTGTCGCATCATAGTCCAAGCTTGTTTGATGTATAATGATATCTTGTTCATTATTGGCTTTTTAAATTGAGATTGACATTATTGTACTTGACGGCCATCAAAGAATCGCACGATGCGTGAGGTTTGTTTGGCTTGTTCTTCGTTGTGTGTTACCATTACAATTGTGCAGTGGTCGTCAACGTTGAGTTGGTGAAGCAATGCCATCACTTCAGTACCCATCTTTGAATCAAGATTACCGGTGGGCTCGTCGGTGAGAATAATTTGCGGTTGTCCAATGATGGCACGTGCAATGGCCACACGTTGGCATTGACCTCCCGAAAGTTGAGATGGCATGTGGTGAAGTCGATGACTCAGTCCCACTCTGTTGAGCACTGCTTTTGCTCTTTCGATTGATTCCTTGTGGGAGATGCCACGGTACATCAATGGGAGTTGAACGTTATCAATCACGTTGAGAGATGGTATGAGGTGGAATGATTGAAACACAAAGCCGAGAGTCTCGTTGCGGAATTTGGCCAATGCTTTGTCGCTCATTTTAGTGTCAATGAGTTTGCCATTGATTTCAATAGTCCCACTTGAGGGGCTATCAAGCAATCCGATGATGTTAAGCAGGGTTGACTTGCCACAACCCGATGGTCCCATTATGCTAAGAAACTCACCGGTTTTTACCTCTAAATTGACATTTTCAAGTGCTTGAGTCTCAATCTCATTTGTGCGGTAAATTTTGTTAATGCCGCTAAGTTTAATCATTGTCATAGTTATTTTAGTGTTATTGTTTTATTGTTAATGAATTGTTGCATATTGCTGATTACGACGTTGTCGCCTTGGTTGAGGCCGTCAATAACCTCTACATAATCGTGGCTGCATTCGCCAAGAGTCACTGTGCGCTGAGTGAGATTGTTGTCGCTGTCAACAACAAACAATGAGTAGTTCCCGGGGCCTACATAGTAGCTTGCGTTTGGCAATCTCAAGATGTTTTCCTTAATGGAATTGATGACGAAAACATCGGTTTTCAGTCCTGAACGCAATCGAGGGTGATTATTCTCCTTAAGGTTGATGGTGAATGATATCACTCCATCTTTGCTTAATGGGGTGACACTACCCACGATTCCTTCAAGAATGTCGCTGCCCATTTTGGCTGTGACTTTCCCTCCCGGACTGACATACTCACTATAGGCATCGGCAATTGTTGCATCGATTTTGAAGTGACTCAGATCACTCACAACGGCAATTTTGCTCCCTTGTGATACCTGTGCTCCCACTTCATCGACAATATAAGTAATGATTGCATTGCGTGGCGAGCGTATGGCAGCATCATCAAGTGTGCGCTTAATCTCAGCCAAATTGCGTGAGGCAATGTTGATTTCTAATTGTTTCTCATGTTCATCGGCGGCTTTTACAAGGCGTTCGTTGGCGAGTTGTTGTTGTAGCTGCTCAAGTTGTAAACGTTTAGTGTGGCATGAAAATTGAGCTTCCTTTACTTTGTCGTGAGTGCCCGAGCCCAAACTGTCGAGGTACTGTTCGTTGCGGAGTTCGGCTTCAAGTCGATCAAGCTCCATTGAGGTGACTTTTACTTTCATGTTGAGGTCATCAAGATAAGTGCGATTGTTGATTTTGAGGCGCTCGAGCTGACTGTGTTGCATTTGCAACTGGTCAAAACTTTTCTGATATTCGTCTTGGGCATTTTGAGTGTTGAGACGCAGCAATGGCGTGCCGGCTTCAACCGCATCGCCACTATGATGGAGCACTTCAAGTATCTGAGAGTTGATGGGACATATAACCATTTCTTCGGTTGATGGCACTACGATGCCCGATGCGGCAACGCTTGGCTCGATGTCTCCTCGGTCAACTATTGCAATTTTGATGTCATCTCTACTCACTTGTGGACGTGAAAGGAGTATAATCATGATGAGAATGGTGATGATTGTGGCTGTGATAACTCCGAGGCGTAGCCACAGTTTACGTTTGCGACGGCGAATTTCTTCTATGGGAATTTTTCTGTCCATAATTGTTTGATTGTTTTGTTTGCTACATTATATGACGAATATCGTGCCAAAATCGTAAGTCGCTGAGCAACAGGTCTGTGCGTTTTGTTGAGGTGTCCATTTTTGGACAGGTGTCCGATTTTACCCCGCGAGATTGTTACGATTTCGGTTAAATGTCTTATCTTTGTGTAATAATCCAATATCTTAATACTACAAATATGAAAGAAACTTTGACTAATGTGTGGAAATGGTGTCGGCGTTATGTAACTGTAATGTCGGTTATTGTTGTTGGCTTTATGGTTTACAGTATGTTCTTCAATGAAAGTTCTGTCAAAAGCATGGAAGTGAATAATGAAATTGAACGTATCAATAATGCGATAAAGCAAAATGAAGACACCACCGCCTATTACAATCAACTGCTTCAACGTCTGAGTGATGATCCAGAGACGATGGAGCGCATCGTGCGTGAACATTATCACATGCAGCGCCCCAATGAGGACGTGTATGTGTTTGAATAACATAATATAACCTCAATGAAGAATTCATCATCAAAAGACAAATCAACATCAACGCCACAACAACCATCAACGTTGATGTTATATTTGATTTCCTGCTCAATGTTGCTCATTGTAGCCGGGACGTTATTGCCTCTGTTCAATGTGGGTGGCGACTTGTTTAAGTATATATACTCGGCTGGTGCCATTCTCTTGTTGATAGGACGAATTATGACGCCGTATAAGGGCGATGTATTCAGAGTGAAACGACTCTCTCGCATTGAAGTGTGGAGCGCAATATTCTTTTGTGCGGCTGCGTTCTTTATGTTTTATGAAGGAGCGGGGCGCACCGATTGGCTTGCGTTTACTCTTGCCGGAGGATTGGTGCAGATTTATACATCAATAATGATTCCGCGTGCATTGGCTAAAGCACAAAAGGAGCAAAAAGGGTGAAAATGCGTTAAATAATAGGCGTTTATGCTTTTTTGACGTTGCTAAAATATAAAATACCTCGTCGATTAATCTATTTATTGATGAGGATTTACTAATTTTGCGACAAAATGGGATATAATCTCACTATTGACCAAGGAAACAGCGCTGCAAAAGTGGTGGTGTGGTGCGACAACAATTTAGTTGCCGTAAGTCACTATTCAACTTTTTCCGACTCTGAAATTAGGGAGTTGGCAAATCAATTTCCTATTGAGAACGCAATATATTGCTCGGTGGGAAATGCCGAAACTCGGGTGGTTGAAAGCCTCCGAAATTTTGTAAAGGGAATAGTGCTTGAACTGAGCCATACAACACCGATGCCATTAATCTTGGACTATGCCACTCCTCAAACGTTGGGGCGAGATCGTATTGCTGCTGCAATGGGCGCATACGACAAGTTCCGGGGAAATACAATATTGGTGGTGGATATAGGCACTGCTGTAACCTACGATGTGGTAACGGCCGATGGTCACTTTGCCGGAGGAAATATAGCCCCGGGAGTGAAAATGAGACTTGATGCAATGCATCATTTCACCGCGCGGCTTCCACAGGTGGAGATAGATGGGAAAAGTGCTCTTTGGGGCATTGATACGGTGTCGGCCATGAGAGCAGGTGCGCTCAATGGTGTTGTTGCCGAAATTGAGTATTATCATGCTCGAATGCCTCAAAACACAATTGTGGCACTTACCGGTGGCTCGGCCTCTCATGTTGCGCAGCTACTCAACCTCAAAGTGGAGGTTATTCCCCATTTGGTTAACGAAGGATTGAATTGTATATTAAGATATAATGAAACTAAATAAATCAATTATTTTAGCCCTATTGGTAGCGTGTTCTGCCATAGGTGTTTCGGCACAAAATGCCATGAGTCCATACTCTAAATTTGGATATGGATTGCTTAGTGACAACGCATCGTCGGCCCAACGTGCTATGGGTGGAGTGGGATATGCCATGAAATCGGGACGACAAATAAATGTGATGAACCCGGCAAGCTATGCAGCTATCGACAGCTTAACGTTCTTGTTTGATATTGGTCTCGATGTGACTGCTTTGTGGTCGGAGGAAAATGGTGTCCCCGGAAAAGATTTTGGTGGGGGACTCGATTATATCACAATGCAATTCCCCATCAATAAGTATATTGGTGCCAGTGTGGGATTGTTGCCATTCTCATCGGTAGGATACTCTTTCGGCACTGAAATCGTACATGGCTCTAACGCGCGTGAAGGTGTGGGTGGTATAAATCAACTATATGCCGGTGTGGGTGGAACTCCGTTCAAGAACTTGTATGTCGGAGCCAACATCTCATACCTCTTTGGTACTACCATAAATGATGCCTATGCCTACACGACATCGGGCTCTCAATCGCTTTTTGAACGTGTGATGCAGGTGAGAGACTGGCGAGTGCAATTTGGTGTGCAATATGAATTGCCTATTAGTGAACGCAATAGCGTTACTCTTGGTGCGGTATATACTCCGGGTAAATCGCTTCGTGGAAAAACTTGGGGTACTTATTACGACATCTCGGCCGAATCAAGCGCCGACACAGTAGGATACTCTTCTCTTAAAGATAAATACTCTCTCCCCGATAGTTGGGGTGCCGGTATCAGTTGGACATGGAATAAAAAACTCCTTGCCGAAGTCGATTTCACCTACCAACAGTGGAAAGACGCTAAATCTTCGCCAATTATTAATGAAGACAATGGGCAAGTTGTATTTGACAAATCAACATTTGACAATAGATGGAAGATTGCTGCCGGATTGCAATACACACCAAAAGTGCGTGGAGGATATTTGCAACGTATCACCTATCGAGTGGGTGGATTCTTTAATCACGACTATATGGTGGTGGGATATAGGGACCCAACTACTCAACGCGTGACTGATAACAATGTGCGTGACTATGGCGTGTCATTAGGTTTTGGATTGCCTGCTCCTCAATCAAAAACAATGATAAACCTCGGGTTTGAATGGCGCCATAGACAAGCATCGCCCAATGCCCTCATTAAAGAAGATTATTTTAACATCACTCTCGGCATCAACTTTAATGAAATGTGGTTCTGGCGTAACAAAATCCGATAATTTTTCTGTTATTGCTCATGTCGCTTGACGATAATTTTACGAAACATTACTTTGCTGCGATTGTGATAATAGTCGTGGCAGTATTGTTGTCGGCTTGCGGTAAAGAAAAAAATGAGCTCATAGATATGGGCGTAGATTACGAGTATGTCCCTACGATGCGCACAACTGATGTGGAGACCGTAATCTCCGATTCGGGACTCATTCGCTATCGCATAACGGCTCCTTTGTGGCTTGTGTTTGACGAAGCCGAGGACCCCCGATGGAATTTCCCAAAAGGGTTGCACATGCTCAAGTATGACTCGCAAATGCAAGAAGATGCATCGTTTGATTGTGACTCGGCTAAGTATTTGAGCGAACGCAAATTATGGCGATTTGATTCTCGAGTGAAAGCCGTCAACGTAGCAGGCGATCGATTTGATACCGAACAACTATTTTGGGATTCTCGCGATAAAAAAGTATATACCGACTCATTTATTCACATCGAACGTA
The DNA here is from genome assembly GCA_017505535.1 of Muribaculaceae bacterium. GTDB lineage: Bacteria > Bacteroidota > Bacteroidia > Bacteroidales > Muribaculaceae > RGIG4079. The sequence goes on along the minus strand of JAFVPD010000013.1, from coordinate 2,626 downwards.
GTGATCGCATAATTGAAGGTTATGGATTCACTTCAAATGAGAATATGACACAATATGTTGTCAAAAAGGTGTCGGGTATATTCCCTGTGAATGAGCAACTGCAAAACGACTCTATCGGCGACAATGCTGACGCTAAGAATAATACGCCGGCACAACCAAGAGATACAATCCCGGCTCAACCAAGGCTTGTCCCTTCACAAGAACCTTTGCCCAAGCCATCACCTTCGGCAAATTCATCGCCCCAATTGAAACCCAAACAATTGAGACCCTCATCGGGCGTATATAAAAGTGAAAAAGTAAAACCCATTAGCGATCAACCGATCAATTTTCAAGAAATAAAACCAACGAAATGATCTTAGGTGTTACTATTGAAGAATTTTGGATGTGGATAACAATTATAGTGGTATCCCTGATGTTCTCGGCCCTATTCTCAGGCTCGGAGATTGCCTACATCTCCTCCGATAGAGTGCGCATTGAACTCGATGTGAAGAAAGGTGGTGTAATAAGCTATATTATAAATAAATACTACGCGCGACAAGACTTGTTTATTTCAACCATATTGGTCGGAAACAATATCATGCTTGTCGTTTATGGTATGGGCGCCGCAAAGCTTCTTGAGCCGTGGATTCAGACCTATATTTGGGACAACGAGGCATTTATCCTGGCCCTTCAAACAATCATATCAACTGCCATTGTGCTACTGACGGGCGAATTCTTCCCCAAAGCAATCTTCCGCATAAACCCCAACCGTTCCATAAAGCTATTTTCACTACCATTATTCTTTTTCTACATAATCCTATTCCCAGTATCTCGTTTCACAGCATGGCTGTCAAATATGCTGATGAGAATGTTTGGCATCAGAAGTGAAAATACCCGCCTTAGAATGCTCTCGATCGGCGATTTGAACCAATACATCGAAAAAACCATTGATGACAATGAAGCCCACGGAGAAAGTGATGTTGAGCATGAGGTGAAAATATTTCACAACGCTCTTGACTTCTCTTCAACCCATCTTCGTGATTGCGTGATACCTCGCAACGAAATTGTAGCAGTGCCCATCGATACCACTACTCGTGAAGAACTAAGCCGATTGTTTACCAAAACAGGCCGCTCAAAAATAATCGTATTCAAAGAAGATATCGACGACGTGGTGGGATATATTCATGTGAGCGAATTATTTGACCCCTCAGCCGACTGGAAAACAAAAGTGAAACCCGTTCTTTTTGCTCCGGAAACTCTCTTGGCAAACAAAATGATGAGACGCTTGCTTGCCGAAAAACGCTCGGTTGCAGTAGTGGTTGACGAATTTGGTGGCACGGCCGGACTTGTTACGCTCGAAGACCTCGTTGAAGAAATTTTTGGCGACATTCAAGACGAACACGATAATAAACACCTTCACGCCAAAACCATCGCACCGGGTGTATATGAATTCTCAGGACGTATGGAAGTGGCCGACCTAAACGAAAACTACCATTTAGATATCCCCGAATCGGACGAATATCAAACCCTATCGGGATATATATTTACCTGTACTGGTGAAATTCCCGATGCAAACGAAGAATTTGAACTGCAAAACCTCAAGTTTGAAGTGCTCAAAAAAACCGCTACACGCCTTGAAATTGTGAGGGTTACCTGTCCGCAAACCGAAGAAAAAGCATAAAAAAGCACTTTTTTGCTAAAATGTTTGCATAATTAAAAAATCATTACTACCTTTGCATCGCAATTCCGCAAGGTGCCATAGCTCAGTTGGTAGAGCAAAGGACTGAAAATCCTTGTGTCCCCGGTTCGATTCCTGGTGGCACCACAGCAAAGAAAAGCAAAACAACGTAAAATCCTGATTTTCAACGAAAATCGGGATTTTTTATTTTCCCCAAAAACGCAAAAAAGTGCGGTTCACGACCGCCTTTGGTGGAGCAAGAGGTGGAGCAAACAGGTGTTCCAAACATCTCCACCTTGAAAGAGTGCTTTTCGTTGATTCACAACATTTTGCATAGCGTCAAAACGGACTCAGATTCTTACTTTTGCCAAATAAAAGTTTAACTTAAAAGTAGGGAAAAATGAGACGAGATTCATTTAATGTGCTTTTCTTTATCAAGAAAACCAAGTTGCTGAAGAACGGAGAGGCTTCAGTATGTATGCGTATCACAGTCAATGGCGCAAGAGTAGAAACAAACATCCGCAAAAGCATCGAGCCTGTGTCGTGGAACCAGGCAAAGGAGTGTGCGAGGGGTAAAAGTCGCAAATCTACCGAGCTAAACAATTACATCGAGGAGAGTCGAATCAAACTCCACCGAATTTACACGCAACTTGAAGAGAATGGGGAACTTATCACTGCCCGAATATTGCAGGAAAAGTTCTTTGGAGTGGACAAAAAGGTGGAGCAAGTACGCACCATCATTGGTACTATGCGTGAACATAACGAGCAATGCCGAGCCCTAGTGGGTAAAGATTTTGCCCTAATCACCGTAAGGCGTTACGAAAGTTGTACCCGTTATCTTGCCGAACTAATCAAATTGAAATACGATAAGGAGGACTTGCCAATTACAGAGGTGAGTGGCGAATTGGTGCGTGCATTTGAGTTCTATTTAAAGACCGAGAAGAATTGCCAGCAGAATACCGTTATCCG